>JAUCGK010000003.1 GCA_030378085.1 Candidatus Parabeggiatoa sp. HSG14 | reverse complement strand
ACTTTAATGTTGATTTGAGTGATAACAGAAAAATGATATACCAGTAGAAACCAAATTTTTTGAAAAAACTTGGTTTATTGTAATTTCGTTCAGGGTATTTTATTTAGCTGCAACCATCTTAGCAAATGTATTAATAATAATTAAGGATGATTTTTATGGAACCACTAAAAAATTTACAAACTAAAATTGCCAATGAAACTTATATTTTGTATGAAGCATTGGTTACCGTGGTGATAGAAGAAGATTGTGGGATTCATGCCCTTGAAACGGCATATAACTATGTAACAAGCTTAGAAAACATGGCAATTAAAGCGAGACTAACCGGTTTACCTGCCATTTGTCAGCAACTATGCCAAAATTTAGTCGAGTTGCCAGCACTAGATTTGGAACAACGCAAAGCACTTTGCGCTGAAATTGAACGTTGGCCCCGGTTAATTTCAAATTATCTCTATTTACCAACTGATCCGGTGACTCATAATCAATTAATTAATTATCTCAAGAATGCACAATGGTCACAACCTTGTTCCAATGAACAAGCAGTACAAATTATTGACAGTTTAAATAAAGATATTATAAATCTAAAAATTAAGAGTCAACCTGTAAAGATAACTGATTTATTTTCAGGCGATTTTCCGCTTTCAGAAAATTCAAAAGAAGTTACCGAACACCAGTCTGCTTCCAGTATAAATAATACAGAAGAGGAAATGCGAGAAGAAGCGATACAATCAACGAGTGTTGAATTGACTAAATTAGAAAATGAAATGCGAAAAGAAGCAATACAATCAACAAGTAGTGTTGAATTAACTCAGTTAGATAATCAAATTCCAGAAAAATCGACAACACAATCAACAAATGTTGAAATGACTGACTTGTTCGGTGAAACAGCAGAAAAAATATCACAACCAACTCGTGCTAAATTAACTGACTTCAATGTTGAACTATTGAAAGAATCTTCTAAGAATGTCCAACAACCAACGAATCATTCAAAGAATAAAAAAATTCAAGAGGACACAGACACTGTTGAGAATTTAGGCAATAAGTCTCAGCAAGATTCAGAAGATAGCTTATTTGAATTTTTGAACACTGAATTGACTGAATTAGATGCCGAATTATTGAATGAAGCTCCTTATAAGCAACAATCCCTTGAAAATTCAAGCAATAATAATGAAGAATCTCAACAAAACGAAGTAGGAGATACAAATATCTCTGCCCCTACATTGTGGGTTCCATTTGGTACGCCAGAATATCAAGTATTAGTAAAATTGTTTAATAAAATTGTTGAAATGAGCGATACATTATCTATTGCTTTAAAACAAATTATGACACTTGATTCGGAAGATGAAAATTTTTTTGAAGGAATTAATCAATATACCAATACAGTGCAGTCATTTTGGGAACTTTCCGAAAAAATAGGATTGAAAGGTCTTCAAGAAATTTGCATTTTTGTAAATGATAATGTGTTTGAATTGTCCTCATTATCTCAATCTGAAAGAGTGAGACGACAAAAACAATTTACATTATGGCCCCAGCGAATACTTGATTATCTACAAATGGCTAGCCCTGGCATCCAACCACTAATGGAACTATTACGCCTTAAATCTTGGCCAATTGCAATGTCAGATGATCAAGCAAACGATTTATTAAGTCGATTGATACAAGATTGTTCTAGTCAGGTTGTTGTAGAAACAAGTAAACCCAATGACAAACCCAGCGAAGAAGAAGTATCTAAACAAAATAATAAGCTCATCTCTACTTCTGATTCATCACCACCTCTTGTTTCGAGGGACGAAGTAGAAACCGATGAATCGGAATCCTTAAATATTCCTGATATTTCTGAATCCGAATCGGAAATAGGAGCAGCTTGGATAGCAGAAAATGTAAACATTGGTGATAGTTGGGAATTTAAAGAATCCTCATGGTTAGATGAGCCAGAAGAAGATGAACCAGAAGAAGATGATGATGGTAATTCTATTTTTGAACCATCCTATCCCGCTTCAAGTGAAACAAAGACTACATTAGATAATATCTCTACTTATAATGATTCAAGGGATATGCAGAACTTTGAAAGAAAAAATGAGGAAAACAACGATCTTGAAGAAGAAGTTAATGTTGAGCTTGATGAACAAGATGATGAAAACCCCATTCCATCTTTTCTTGTTCCACAAAAAGAAGTTATCGCAAAAAAATTATCTACTGAAGAGATGGAATTGACTGAGGAAAGCGAAGAGGAAGAATTACGCATTGCAAATGAAGAAATAGTAAGTGATGAAACACAATTAACTTCTGGAGAAAAAGAATTAGTTATAACAGAAAAATTTAATGATAATAATGTAGAACAAGCTAAAGAAATAGCGGTTACGGATGAATTGTCTGGTGAAGAATTAATGACAGACACAGAAGAATTACCACTCACTGATGAGATAGAGTTACCTGTTTCAAATGAATTGTTTGATGATGAATTAGTGACAGAAGAATTACCACTTACTGATTTGGATTTAGTCTTTACAGAAGAATTGCTACTCACTGATGAAATAGAATTGCCTGCTTTACAAGAATTACCTAATGATGAAGTAGAACTAAGCACTATGGAGGAATTACCTACTGAAGTAGAATTGGAGACAACGGAATTACTATCCATAGATGATACAGGAATACCTACTCCAGAAGAATTACTAGATAATGAGGGAATACCTAATAATGAGAAATTAGCGACTACGGATGAAAATGAATCAACTGACATTAAACGCAATACTGAAGATTTAACGCTTCCTGATAAACTACCTAGTAAAAAAGAATTACCTAAGGTGGAAAAATCTCTCCATAAAAGCAATACTGAAGAATTAACGCTTCCTGATGAACTATCTAGTGAAGAAGAATTACCTAAAGTGGAAAAATCTCTCCATGAAAAAATGGAAAATAAGGATAATGAGAATCTGGAAGAAACCAGTCATCAGTTAGAATTAACTGCTAAAGAAGTACAAAAAATACCAAAAGAATCAGCGCAACCAATATTGGTTGAATTAGCATCACCTGATATCATTGATTTATTAGTTGGACAAATCAATGACGTAGCAGAATCCCTAAACAAAACGCTTGATCACTTAATAAAGGCGGAAGACTTTAGTGAGATATTATTAGAAGCGGTTGAATCTTATACTGAAAATGTCCAAGCGATTTGGGATGCCGCAGAAATGGCTGCATTAGGCGGTTTGCAGGAAGTTTGTACGTTTATTAATGATAATATCATGGCATTGAGCGGTGAGCCAATATCTGCGAGAAGTAAGGTAAATGAACCTTTAGCAATATGGCCTCAATGTGTGGTGATGTATTTACAAACTCCAGTAAAAGGTACAGATACTTTGCTTAATCTTATGCAACGTACCGAATGGCCAGCACCACTTGATAATGAGGCAGCCTCCCTGTTACGACAGCATTTATTGCCAACGATTGATACAGCAAAGACAGATGCAATACTTATTGTTGAGGACGAAAAAAATCAGATAGAAGAAAATAAAAAACCGGAAATTATTCTACTAGCCGATCCTGATATACTTGATTTATTAATTGGACAAATTAATGATGTGGCAGAATCCTTAAATCAAACGCTTGATCACTTAATAAAAGCAGAAGACTTTAGTGAGACATTATTAGAAGCGGTTGAATCTTATACTGAAAATGTTCAAGCGATTTGGGATGCTGGTGAAATGGCCGCATTAGGTGGGTTGCAGGAAGTTTGTACGTTTATTAATGATAATATCATGGCATTAAGTGGTGAGCCAATATCTGCCAGAAGTAAGGTGCATGAACCTTTGGCAATATGGCCTCAATGTGTAGTGGCATATTTACAAAGCCCAGGGGAAGGTACAGATACGTTGCTTAATCTTATGCAGCGTACCGAATGGCCAGCACCACTTGATAATGAGGCAGCTTCCCAGTTACGACAGCATTTATTGCCAGTGACTGATACAGTACAGACAGATATTGCACCTGTTGTTGATTCAGATAATCAAATACAAGAAAATAAAAAAGAGAAAATTGTTTTAGCCGATCCTGATATACTTGAATTATTAATAGGACAAATTAACGATGTAGCAGAATCACTGAATCAAACGCTTGAGCAATTTATAAAAGCGGAAGATGGTAGTGAGATATTATTAGAAGCCGTTGAGTCTTATACCGAAAATGTCCAAGCAATTTGGGATGCTGCTGAAATGGCTGCATTAGATGGGTTGCAAGAAGTTTGTACGTTTATCAATGATAATGTGATGGTATTGAGTGGAGAACCAATATCAAAAAGAGAACAAATATACGATATATTGGCAACATGGCCTTTATTAGTAGTGGCATACTTGCAAAACCCAGATCAAGAAACCACAGCACTTGTTGATCTTTTGCAAAGTACATATTGGCCTACTCATATTGATAACGCAGCGGCTGAACTATTACAAAATAATTTAACAAAAAGGCATCAGGAACAACCCAATATAGAGGTTCCAGCCGAAACAACTATTAGCTTGGCAGCACCAGATATACTGGAATTGGTGTGTGCCCAAATTACGGAGGTCGCTGAAGAATTGTCAGCAGTCCTTGAGGTATGTGTATCTATGGAAAATGAAAATCCCGCTTTTTTAGAAGCTATTGAAGATTATACGAATAAAGTACAGGATATATGGGATGCTGCTGATATGGCAGGCTTAAGTGGGCTGCAAGAAATCTGTACTTTTGTCAATGATAATTTGATGGCATTTAGTATGCAGGATCAAGCCACTAAACTTGTTACACAAACGTATTTTAAACAATGGCCGACAAAAGTTTTAGAGTATTTGCAATCACCTGTTTCAGGCGCACCTCACTTAGTCGCTTTTGTGCAAGAACCAGGCTGGCCAATACCTTTAGCGGAAAATATTGCATCTCACTTATTAATACTACTTACTAAATCTTCTGATAAAGCAGATATACAAGAAAGTGTAGAAGAAAATCCAGCAGAAACCACTCAAAAAACGGTAGAAATAGAAGAAAAGGAAACCAGCAGTGTTTCTGAGATGACACCTCTTAAAATGGAGGAAAGTGGTGATATCTCGTTAGGTAGTGCAGAGGTTGTGGAAATCCTCACGAGTGAGTTGGATTTTGCTAAAGAGGATTTAGCAAAGGAATTGAATAAATTTACAACGCTTACTAACACAGAAGCAGGATTTGAAGAAGCCTCTGAAAATTATACGGAAAATGTTCAGCGTTTAAATATGGCCGCAGAAATGATGAGCTTAGAAGGGCTACAAGCGGTTTGTACTTTTATTGTTGATAATGTCACTCTCTTAAAATCTCAGGATTTGGCTGCTAGAAAAAAAGCCAAAAAAGTGTTAGAAAAATGGCCTAATTCGATATTGGGTTATCTACAATCGCCGAATGATAATGTCGTTCCGTTAGTTAATCATTTTCGAGAACCGCAATGGGCACAAGCTTTAACTGATGATGCTGCTTATACTTTATTAAAACAGTTGACGGCTGGTTCAACAGCAGAAGAGTCAGAAGAAGAAGTTGATCAGCGTCAAACTCAAGCAAGTCCTGACGATGTCTTATTAACTATTCCAGAAGATATTAATCCGGAACTATTGGAAGCTTATTTACAAGAAGCCCCTCAACATGCTCAAGATTTTTCAACCAGTATTCAAAATATTATTCAAGAAAATGAAACGTCAGAAATTGAAAAAGCCCAACGTATTGCTCACACATTAAAAGGTTCATCGAATATTATTGGCATTAAAGGTATAGCCAATATTGCCCATCACCTTGAAGATACTCTAGAATATCTTGCCAAACATCAAGTGGTGCCGCCTAAAGAATTAACAGATACAATGATAGAGGCTGCTGATTGTTTGGAAATTATGGTTGATGCTTTGCTGGGGCAAGATGAACCACCACCACAAGCATTACAAGTTTTACAAGCCGTATTGGATTGGGCAAACCGAATTGATAAAGGCAAGCTTGATGCGCCACCTGCACAAAGTCGTCCGACACCTGTTCAAGAAAGCGCACCTGTTCCTACAACAGATAAACCTAAAGCTGCCAGTAAATCTGAAACCAAGCAAAAACAGGGCGGCGGTGATGCAGCTACACCAGAACAATTTTTGAGAGTACCCACAAAAACAGTTGATGATTTGATGCGTTTGGTTGGTGAATTGTCAATTTCTGTTGGGCAAATTCAAGAAAGATTAAAACATGTGATGCATGATACACGTTCTTTAACTGAACAAAATTTGGAACTTCAGCAAAAAACTTTTGAACTCGAAAATCTGGTCGATATACGTGGTATTACAGGCGTAGAAAATCGCCACAAAAGAGCAAACGTTAATGAACAGGATGAAGATTTTGATCCCTTGGAATTTGAAGAATATAATGAATTACATAGCGTTGCACATAGTTTTATTGAATCTATTGCAGATAACCGCGAATTAGGAATGTCAATACGCGAAGATTTAGGTGAACTAGAAACCATGTTTATTCACCAAGAACGGTTGAATAAAGAATTTCAAGCCAACATTATGACAACGCGCATGGTACCTGTGAGTACTGTCGTTGCTAAAGTGCAGCGTAATATTCGCCAAACTTGTCGTATGACAGGCAAAAAAGCGGAGCTTGAAGTAACAGGTACGGATATTTTGATTGATAGTGATGTTTTGAATAACCTTGGTGACCCATTACAACATATTCTGCGTAATTCGGTTGATCATGGCTTAGAAGCAACTGATGAGCGTATTCTTTTAGGAAAACCAGAAGCAGGTACAATCAAGCTTAGTTTCTATCGCGAAGGCAATAATATTGTGGTCAGTTGTCAAGATGATGGTCAAGGATTGAATTATACCAACATTCGTTTTACTGCGGTTCAACGTGGATTAATTACAGAAAATCAAGAACTTTCTGAAAAAGAATTAGCACGTTTAATTTTAACGTCAGGATTTTCAACTAAATCGGGTGTCACACAAGTATCAGGACGGGGTGTTGGAATGGATGTTGTACATACCAATATTCGTCAGATGAAAGGAACGCTTGATATCTTATCAGAGACGGGTAAAGGCACAACGATGTTAATTAAGTTGCCAATGACGTTGGTAACAGTACATGTGTTATTAGTGCGCGTTGGAAACCTTCGATTTGGGATTCCTACCAGTACGTTGGAACAAGCCTTAGCCCCTGGGGTGGGAGACTTTCATAAGATAGGTGATGAGATTACCTTAAAAAAAGGTAAAGACTTTTATGCCTTAAAATATTTAGCAGATTTATTGAACATGCAGGGAGATAAAAATGGACTTGAGGATTATGAGACTCGTCCTATTATCTTAGTACATGACGAAACGGGTATTACGGCGGTTATCGTTGATGAACTTTTAGATACCCATGATTTAGTTATGAAAAACATGGGAAAATACGTGACTAAAATTCATGGTGTTGCGGGGGCATCCATCCTTGGTAATGGTAGTTTGGTGCCACTTTTAGACGCACCTGAATTGTTGCGTTCACAAATGCAAACAGCAATGTCCTCTTATATCAATGAACAGCAGCCTGATGGGGAGGTTATGCAAGCGGCTGCTGCACCTTGTGTTATGATTGTTGACGATTCATTAAGTGTTAGAAAGTCCTTGTCATTGTTGGTTGAAGAGGCCGGTTTTGAAACTTTGTTGGCAAAAGATGGACTAGAAGCCATTGAAATTATGCATGAAAAGCGTCCTAATGTTATGTTGGTTGATATGGAAATGCCACGTATGAACGGATTAGAACTTACAGCCCATGTTCGAGCTAATCAAAATACACAAAATCTACCTATTTTTATGATTACCTCACGGACTACAGAAAAACATCGTCAACAAGCTCAAACAGCTGGTGTCAGTGCTTATTTGACAAAGCCTTATCAAGAAGTAGAATTGTTGGGCTTAATTGACAAAGCTTTAGCAGGATAAACTTAATAACTAAAAATAATCAAAAATGGAAAGAATACCCCTATATGTTTTATTAGTATTTGATGGAAGGTATTTATTTATTCCTCAAGAAGAAGTGGAATCAGTAGAAATAATTGCCGATGTCCAAATAACACGTTCTTCTACAAGTGTTATAGGCTGGTTTTTTGGACATGGTAATGAATCACCTGTGTTTTGCTTAGCTAAAGATTTATCTCTATTATCGGAAATACCAAAAAGTCGCGAATATTTTGTGTTACTTAAAAATGAGCAACAACCTTTAGGGATTACTTGTGATGAAGTAGAAAATATTAATTTTAAACGGGAACATCTTCATCCTCAAGAATTACATCCAGTAATGAGGATAGTTGGTTCCCCTGTTAGACAATTGTTAGTTTATCAAGAAAAAATAGCTTGTGTTTGTAGTGGTGCGGCTTTGGTAAAACATTTGAATTTGCAGTTAGAACCCCTTGAACAATCAGAAACAACTTAGTGCAATTAAAATAACTGATGTTACGCAGATGGCTTCCAAACTTTCGTTTCAAATTTATTTTGCCAACTAGACAACTCCTCGCAAAATAAATTTTGCACTCCTAATCCTTGCAAAATAAATTTTGCACTCCAATATTCACTTTTGGAAGTGCAGTGCGTAACATCAGTAAAATAACACGATGTGAAAAATAAAAATGATTGAAGAAGACGTTGCAGAAACCAGTCGAGCATGGCTATTAGATTTTGGTAGCGGTTTACAAGCAGCAGTGGGACATCATGAAATGTTGCAAGTACTCATATCACCAACATTGTTTGACATACCTTGTGTGTCACCTTATTGCAACGAAGTATTGATTCATGAAGAACGTATTTTGCCTGTACTTGATGTTTCCAGTATGTTGCTTGAAAAACAACAAGTTACTTCACCACCAACAGGTTATGTGATAGGAATTTCACTTTATCAAGATGATCCAACCCATCCTATTCATTATGGGGGCTTACATTTAGCCACTACACCACAAAGTATTTATGTCAGTGATAATCAAGCATGTGATATTTTAGCTCATCAAGAATATTGGAAACCTTTAGCATTATCTTGTTTTTCCCATGAAGGTGTTGCTATCCCAGTTATAGATATGGCCTATCTATTTTCAGAAGCATTCAATACCTTTATACAAAGTTCTCATTAAGTTTTAAATCAAAATATTTTGAAATTATGTTTCCTTTTTATAGAAAAGTTGCTACATTATATATTTAATTCAAATCAATTTAGAGTTCAAAGCTTCAGCTTTGATACTTATCCAAAACTTTTGTTTAAAGACTCTAAAAAAACTTAGGTAGGATTGACTATGAAAGCAAAAATTCTGACACTCTCCATTCTGGTAGGGATGGGATGTACCACGACTAACGCTAATGAAATGTCTACATTCAACATGGGTACAGGTGAGTTGCATATTCCTAAAGTTGAAGTATTGTCTGGTAGTGGTGAATCAATCGGTGTCTATCAGGCAACTATGCAACAGGCAACTGATAACCCTGTTCTTGATTTTGTCCTCAAAAGGGCAACACCTTTAGGAAGTGAATTGAGCTATAAAAAAATTGTCCGTGATTTATTGGCTCTCTGGTAATTTGCGTTGTAAAAAACAATAGTAAAAACATAATATTATAACTAACGGAAGCAAATAAGGGAATCATGACAGATTTTGATTCTTTGAATTAAACTCAGGCTTCTCCAATTTTTTCGTTCTTCGGATAATAGTGAAAAAGCAATGAAATGCAGACATATAAATGTTTAGTACTTCTTTCAACAGAACCTTTTCTATTTTGATGGAAGATAAATATATGTTTTGCAATCAATTAGTTACAAACCACGCAAATTACCAGAGAGCCGATTTATTGAACGGATTTTCAAGCCAGACGGTGAGTGATTTTGATCAAGTGGCAGGCGAAATCATTGCAGAAGATGCCGTAATACACCTTTTTGACTCATTTACACCAGAATTTGGTACTGGCCCACAGGCTTTAAAAGGGATTTTTAATTGGTATCACACCATTTTGGATGACATCAGTATTACTTTTGATGATATGATTACAGAGGGTGATAAAGTCACTGCACGTATTACCTTTGATGCTACTTATGTCGGTGGCGAAGGTTTACCGATACCTGCCGCTGGCATTCCTGGACAAATGAAAAGCACTCAAGTTTATCGGCTTGCAGAAGGGAAAATTGTAGAAATTTGGCATTATGCTGACGCGCTTGGTTTAATGAAATTAATTGGTGTTATCCCTGAACAAGCCCAAGGTGAACCTGATACCTTAACAAAAAATAAAGGCGTTGTCCGTGGCTTATTGAACGGATTTTCAAGCCAGACGGTGAGTGATTTTGATCAAGTGGCAGGCGAAATCATTGCAGAAAATGCAGTAGTACACCTTCTTGACTCATTTACACCAGAATTTGGTACTGGTCCACAGGCTTTAAAAGGAATCTTTAATTGGTATCACACCATTTTGGATGACATCAGTATTACTTTTGATGATATGATTGCTGAGGGTGATAAAGTCACTGCACGTATTACCTTTGATGCTACTTATGTCGGTGGTGAAGGTTTACCGATACCTGCCGCTGGCATTCCTGGACAAATGAAAAGCACTCAAGTTTATCGGCTTGCTTCAGGGAAAATTGTAGAAATTTGGCATTATGCTGATGCGCTTGGTTTAATGAAATTAATTGGTGTTGTTCCAGAAATGACTACAGCCGAATAATATGTATTATGAATGGCATCATATCATCACCTTTGAAGACACTAACTTAGTTGGCAATGTTTATTATGCAAACCACATCCGTTGGCAAGGCAGTTGTCGAGAGATGTTTTTAAGGGATCATGCTCCTGATGTATTAGAACAATTAAATGAAGATTTAGTGATGGTGACAACTCGCGTTTCTTGTGAATACTTCAATGAGCTTTTTGCTTTTGATGAAGTTTATGTACGAATGCAAGCTGGGGCTGTCACCGAAAGTCGAGTAACGATGTTGTTTGATTATTTTCGCGATAAAAATGAAGAACTCATTGCGAGAGGCGAACAACAAGTCGCTTGCATGTTAAAAAAAAATGGGAGTACAGTACCAACACCAATACCAAAATCACTACGCGAAGCTCTTACTCCCTATTTCTTTAAATAGGGTAAGGAAACCTTTCAGCTTCTCCCTCCTCAAAAAAGTGTCCCATCGCTCATTCCTAACGGCGCGTTATTAAGGTAGGAAAGGTGATTTTCTTATACTTAAAAAAATAGTGACCTTCAAGGTTTAAAAAACCTCGAAGGTTTTTTTTGGTCTTACAAAAGAGTAAAGAGCGAAAAATGAATAAAAGTTTACAGATTTCAAATTGGAGGGGATTAGAGGAGGTTAAATTGGGAAATGCTATAAAAGTTTTTGCACGCAAAAACTTTTGCCTTGACAAGGGTTTCGGAAAATCGTGCTTCATGAACGAAACTTTGATATCACTTAGGTTTAGGGAATTAGCGAAGCGTAATGAACGAAATAACCATCAATTTGGCGAAGGTATTATTTTAAAGATAATTATTTAAATTATGCTAAATCGTAAATCAATTATTAAAATCAATTTTATTTTTAGAATTTATTTTTAATTTTTATATTTCATGAGTTTGACAATGTGTTAATGAATTTTTAAGTGAAAAGCGTACTTTGTGTGAAACTTTGTTATACAATACCTTCACTAATGCCAATTTGTTATGTGAGAAATTTTAATTTCGATATGTTACCCTTTTACCGTCATTTTTTGAACCATATTCATTTGAATAAATATCAATTTTTAATAAATTCATTAAGTTAGAATAAATTTATTTCTAATATATCAGGACTTTACTTTTTTTGTATCGTGATATACTCTTCAAATTTTGTGTTATTTCTGAAGTATTGATTTTATATAGCAAAATAAAATTAGAAATTAAAAATGTATAACCTTGTGAATTATTTAATGTTTCTTAATAAGCTACTTAAGTAAAATATGGCATGGTTCAATTCAGGGTAACACTCAAAATGTAGTAATGCTGGAGTCTAAACCTTTAGGTTTGGGCATTCCAAACCTGAAGGTTTGGATTCCATGTTACCTTTTTATTACCCTTTTTAAACCATGCCTAAAATATGATGAATCGTTGATGTATAATATGTCCCATACTGGATACACATAAATTAAAAATAAAACTCACTTATAATATATACGCAACAAATAATTTTGATGGTTACATAAATCTATTGATTACATAAATTTTTCATTAATTGAGTAACTCCCAAATAATAAAATACCAATCCTAAATTCCCTTAAAATTTTAAAGTGGGATACAATATTTTCGATGGTATATTATTGGGAGTTATCTTAATTTTTTTTATTTTTTATTTTAATTTTTCATTCATCATCGTTTACATGGATAACAAATAATGGTAACGATTGAAATAGATGGTAAATCCTACGAAACCGAACTGGGGAAAACGTTAATACAAGTAACCGATGCCAATAGTATTGACATCCCTCGTTTTTGTTATCACAAAAAATTGTCGGTGGCTGCTAATTGTCGGATGTGTTTGGTAGAAGTTGAAAGAGCACCTAAGCCTATGCCCGCCTGTGCGACTCCCATTATGGATGGCATGAAAGTGTGGACACGTTCTACTAAAGCTCTTGCTGCTCAAAAAGCCGTCATGGAATTTTTGCTCATTAATCATCCTTTAGATTGTCCTATTTGCGATCAAGGGGGTGAATGTGAGTTGCAAGATATAGCTGTGGGCTATGGTAAAGATACTTCACGTTATCAAGAGGGTAAACGGGTTGTTTTTGATAAGAATTTAGGACCGCTGATTGCCACCGATATGACGCGTTGTATTCACTGTACTCGTTGTGTGCGTTTTAGCCAGGAGATTAGTGGTATTCCAGAAATGGGGGCACCAGGGCGTGGTGAGCATACTCAAATTGGGCCTTATATTGAGAAAAATATCACCTCTGAATTATCGGGTAATATGGTTGATTTGTGTCCAGTGGGTGCGTTGACTTCAAAGCCTTTCCGTTTTTCGGCGCGTGCTTGGGAAATGCAGCAACGTGGTACGATAGCTCCCCATGATGTGGTGGGTTCCAATCTTTCTATGCACATCCGTCGCAATCAAGTTATGCGCGTTGCCCCTTGTGAAAATGAGGCTATTAATGAAGTTTGGATTTCTGATCGGGATCGTTTTAGTTATGAAGGTTTAACTGCTAGTGATCGATTAACTGCCCCTATGATTAAAAAGGACGGTGTTTGGCAAGAAACTGATTGGGAACACGCATTAGCTTTTGCCGTTGATAGTTTTAAAGGCGTGATAAACGCGCATGGGAATAGCGCAGTTGGTGCATTAGGCTCGCCCACTGCCACCGTTGAAGAGTTGTATTTATTACAAAAGGTAATGCGGGGTATTGGCAGCCAAAATATTGATCATCGTCTGCGCCAAGTTGATTTTAGTGATCAAAACGAGGCATCGCTATTTCCTTATTTAGGTCAAGCAATTACGGATTTGGAACAGTGTGATGCGGCTTTAATTATTGGCTCGCATCTTCGCAAAGAGCAACCATTACTTAATCATCGTTTGCGTAAAGCGACTTTGCGTGGTGCAAAAGTAATATTGGTTAATCCCATTGATTATGAATTTAATTTTCAAATTGCAAAAAAGATTATTACTTCGCCTACGGCTTGGGTGGACAATTTAGCAGGGATTGCTAAAGCTTTATTAGAGAATAAAGGAATACTTCTCCCTGCCAGTGTGAAAACATTGTTAGCAGAAATATCTCCCAATGAAAATCAACGGGCTATGGCTCAATCTTTGGGTACGGGCGAAAAAAGAACAGTATTATTGGGTCATTTAGCTACCGCCCATCCACAGTTTGCTATGATTCGTACTTTGGCAGCCATTATTGCCAAATTAGCCAGTGCTAATTTAGGTTATTTGGGAGAGGGTAATACATCGGGAGCATGGTTAGCAGGAGTTTTGCCACATCGGAGCGCGGGGGGTGTACCGGTTGAAACTGAGGGATTAGACGCATACACGATGCTTACCCAAGGCATGAAGGGGTATGTGTTGCTGGGACTTGAACCCGAATTGGATAGTTGGGATGGTGCGGCGGCTAAGGCTACACTTAAAAAAGCCGATTTTGTGATATCGTTAAGTGCCTATCGTACATCAGCAATAGAAAATTATGCAGATGTGATGTTACCTATTGCATTATTTGCAGAAACATCAGGAACTTATGTTAATGGTGAGGGCAGATGGCAAAGTTTTAACGGTGTTGTCAATCCCCCAGGCGAAGTACGTCCAGCATGGAAAATTTTACGGGTATTGGGTAATCTATTTAATATTGATGGATTTGATTATATAAGCTCCGATCAAGTGCGTGATGAGTTGCATCAACAAGTCGGTGATAAAACAGCTAATAATCGCGCTGCTTGGCAAATACCTAATGCTTTAACTTCTGAATCTGCTAAGGGATTACAACGTATTACAGAAATACCCATTTATTCAGTTGATGCATTAGTGCGCCGTTCCAGTGCATTACAACGTACCATAGATGCTAAAATGACTGACGGTGTACATCTTAATACGCATGTTGCGACACAAGCCGGTTTAGAAGTCAATGGAAATACTCACGTTCAAGTTAAACAAAATGGTATCCAAATCACTTTGCCTATCGTGCTTGATGATCGTGTTCCAAATGATGGCGTGTTGATTTATGCAGGACAAATCAAAAACCTTGAATTGGGTGCGTGGCATGGACAAATTGAATTAAGTGCTGCCACTTAACTTATACAATTAGTTATCAAAGGGAATACATTATAATGGTTGAAACACTTTGGATTCTCGGTAAAACTCTTGTCCAGATTGTTATTATTCTGATACCTATTATTTTGGCGGTTGCTTATTTGACTTATGCGGAACGCAAAATTATAGGTTATATGCAAGTGCGTATCGGTCCCAATCGGGTAAACTTCTCGGCCATACCTCTCTTACGAAGGGGACGTGGTTTAGGACAACCCATTGCTGATACTCTGAAATTATTGTTTAAGGAAATTATCATTCCTTCAAACTCTGACCGTTTTTTATTTGTGATTGCGCCCATATTGTCAATTGCCCCCGCTTTAGCTGCATGGGCAGTAATACCTTTTGCCGATGGTTGGGTACTGGCTGATATTAATGCAGGAGTACTCTATATCCTTGCGATGACTTCTATTGGAGTCTATGGTGTTATCATTGCGGGATGGGCTTCTAACTCCAAATATGCGTTTTTAAGCACATTACGTGTTACTGCACAAGTTGTCTCTTATGAAATCGCAATGGGTTTTGCCATCGTTGGTGTGTTAATGGCTGCGGGGAGTTTAAATCTTGGTGACATCGTGGCCGCACAAAAAGGTAGCATCATTCATTGGTTTTGGTTGCCATTGTTGCCATTATTTGTCATTTATTTTATTTCTGGGGTTGCTGAAACCAACCGTGCCCCTTTTGATGTTGCTGAAGGTGAATCTGAAATTGTCGCAGGTTTCCATGTGGAATATTCGGGAATGCTGTTTGCCCTTTTCTTTTTAGCAGAATATGCGAATATGATTTTAATTTCCGCTTTGGCTGCTATTATGTTTTTGGGTGGGTGGTTGTCACCTTTTCAGGGAATACCCGTTTTGGAAAACCTTTTTTCATGGGTGCCAGGCATTTTTTGGATGCTTGCTAAAATGGCGACACTTTTATTCTTTTTCTTATGGTTCCGTGCTACGTTTCCACGCTACCGTTATGACCAAATCATGCGGTTAGGATGGAAAATCTTTATTCCTATTACTTTAGTATGGATAGTCCTTGTTGGCTTATTTATACTTATGAAATTGCCACCGTGGTTTGTTGCGTGAGGTGAAAATGAAAAACGCCATTGCTAATTACATTAAAACCCTCTTTTTATGGGAATTAATAAAAGGGTTAACTGTCACTGGGCGGTATTTATTTAAGAAAAAAATCACGGTGCAATATCCGGATGAAAAAACACCGCTATCGCACCGTTTTCGAGGACTTCATGCTTTACGACGTTATCCGAATGGTGAAGAACGTTGTATTGCTTGTAAACTCTGTGAAGCCGTGTGTCCCGCATTGGCGATTACTATTGAAGCCGCTGTTCGTGAAGATGGTAGTCGCAGAACAACCCGCTATGATATTGACTTAACCAAGTGTATCTTTTGTGGTTTTTGTGAAGAATCTTGTCCTGTGGATTCTATCGTAGAAACTCGTATTTTTGAATACCATGGAGAACAACGTGGTGATTTGTTAATGACAAAGGAGAAATTATTAGCAGTAGGTGATCAAGTAGAAAAACAGTTAGCTGCCGATAGAGCCATTGATGCACCTTATCGCTGAGTTGTGTTGTGGTTTAGGAGAATATTTTATGCAATCGTTCATCAAGATTGTGTGCCTTGCAATAATGCTTTTTTTATCTATAACAGCACAATCGCAAGAAACTAGAACATTTTATGAAAGTGGTACTGTGCATTTTGAATATCGTTATCTAAATAATCAATTACATGGTACAACTAAAGAATATCATGAAAGTGGTGAAATCAAAGCAGAATTAATTTACAAGGCAAGTAAATTAATTGCTAAGAAAGAATTTCGCCGGAATGGAGATATAGAGTATGTACTAAAGTATGAAGATGGCAAAAAAGTGGAAACTCAGCTTGAATATTACTCAAGTGGGGAACTATTTCGTCAACGTATCTTAGTTAACGGTAAACGTGATGGGCTAGAAATTGAGTTTTACCGGAATGGCAAAAAAAAAGCGGAACGGAATTATCAAAACGGAAAAAAAGAAGGTAGTGCAAAAGGCTACTATGTGCATGGAAAATTACAAGGAGACTGGATATTCAAAAATGGTGAGCCATCATTTGCTACTCTTTACTATAGCACAGGTGAAAAGTGGTTGATACATTCAGATTTTGACAAGGATGGTTTACTGAATGGAGTCAGTAAAGAGTTTGACAAAAAAGGTAATCTTAAGGCTATTAGATATTACCAAGACAACGAAATGGTCAAAAGAAGAAGAGTTGATCCGTGGTTTCGGTGGTGGTGGTTATTGTGGTATTGACAAAATGCTAATAGGTTATTGGTATATTTAATGCCATAACAAACTACACTTTAGGAATGAGGATTTAATAACTGAAAAAACGCTTGAACCAAACCTGACAGATTTTCAAAACCTATCAGGTTTAAACGTGGACATTATTAAATCCTTAGTTTGGGATTTTATAAAATCCTCGTTCCTTATTCTAATAAGTCATTTCAAATTTCGCTATTTTAAGTCTTATTGGCACTGGGGTCATTGAATGGGATCGCTTAAATTTCAAGCAACTCGGGTAATTGTGAGCAAAAACTGAAGTTGGTGAGGGGGGGCGATGCTGCTCAAGTATGCTTGTATTCTTAGCATAAATTAATCATCATAATTTTTTTGATGCGGATTAATTTAATATAACCTCATCAATCAATCATTGGTTTTAAGCAATCCCATTTAATGACCCCAGTACCGAAAAATCCGATTTTTTTGAAAAAACCGGATTTCTTTGACTTGAAGAGTGGTACAGAAAATGGAACAATCCTGTACTAGAGATGTTCATAAAAATAATTTCTTTTTTAAACCTGATAGGTTTTGTGGAATTATTTACCTAAAAAACTATTTAAGTTGATTTCTGTTCACACATATCCAAGGAGATTAATACATGCTCAAACGTTTTATAATGGCTTTAGCTTTATTAGTCAGTTTTTGTACTTCTTCGTTTGCGGCTGGTGAAGGAAAGCTCAATATGTTAGGATTCTCATCAGATAGCCAGTTTTTTGTCTTGATTGAATCGGTTATAGAAGATGGTTCAGGCATACCAACTGCAAAAATTATTATTGCTGATATTGCCACCAATGAATGTGTTCGCAGTGGTTGTTTTTCTAAGGAAGGCTCTGAAGAAGAAGACGATGAACTACAGGTTCTCAGTAAGGTCTACCAGAAAACTTGGAAACTCCGTAAAAAACTAAAACTCACTCCCCCACGAATAGGTTATCAGGCGAAAGGCCCTCTTTTCGATAAAGAGCGTAAAACAAATTATTATGTCTACGATAACCAAAAAATTTATGTTGATATGCAGCAAAAGACGATGCCTGGACCTGATGAATTTTACGAAAAGGCCGCTGTCCAACTCACGGTGAGTAGTGTTAGCAAAAAGGACAAGGTAAAAAAAGTCCTTGATTCTCTTAGTAATTATCGGCAAGGTGTCCAGAAATATGAATTAGGTAATCTTTATGTTTCACCCGATAAAAAGAGCATCGCTATTTTAGTGCGTGTTTTTTATCTTGGTTTTGAAGGAGCTGATATTCGCACCATTGTGCAAACAGCTAAGTTGTTTTAATCTCATGTTTTCTTTTGTCTCTACAATTAACGACCATCAATTAAGAGGAATGCAATATGAAAATTGTTGATCACCGTCTTTATCATGATAATGGCGAACCATATCCTTATCAAGAAACACCGAATAAAAGGGGGGTAATAAAACCCAGGTATTTAGTTATGCATTACACCGCTGGCTCCAGCGCGGCAAGTGCAATCAGGACATTGACTAGTTCACGGGCAAGAGCTTCTGCTCATATAGTTATTGGTCGAGATGGCAAAATTACCCAACTGGCTCCTTTCAATATAAAGACTTGGCATGCGGGTAAAAGTCGTTGGAAAGAACTGAAGAGTTTAAACTCCCATTCTATTGGCATTGAAATAGATAATGCAGGGCCTTTGACAAAAGTTGCTGATGGTTGGAAAACATGGTTTAACAAAACTCTAGACTCTAGTGAAGGCATAGAAGCTATCCACAAACTTCAAAAACGATCAAAAGGTTGGCAGATATATCCAGAACAACAGCTTGATGCACTTATGGAGCTATCAGAATTGTTGGTGACAGAATATCAATTGGAAGATATCCTTGGTCATGAGGATATTGCACCTAAACGCAAACAAGACCCAGGTCCTGCTTTTCCTATGGAGGAAATTAAGGCTCGTGTGTTTGGTCGTGGAGATGAAGATGAGCAAGAAATTACTTATGAAGTTGTCCCAGAAGATGGCCTCAATCTACGCAGTGGTCCTGGCACCAGATATGATAAATTGGAAGGGAGTCCACTACCTAAAGGTACTCGCTTAGAGGTTGTAGGAGTATACGAACGTTGGTGTGAGGTAGAAGTATTAGATGTCGTTAACGGGGAAATGGATTTGGAAGGCTGGGTAGGTAGTCGTCATATCAAGCGAGTATAGAAATGTTATTTTGAGATAAACTTTCTTATACTAATACACTCCATTTTTTTAGTATATTTCATAGCCCTTTCTAAATTGCACTTTAAACTTTGGGAATTTGCGTCTGAAATAAAATTTTATTCCTCATTCCCAAAATAACAGATAAAGTGTGTTCAAACACTAATTATGTCCATTATGTACCTATTTTTGAAAACCTCAAACCGTTGTTAATCCTGTGATTTTAATAATAAGCTCAATCCCATGTTATAGCACTACCTTTCAACGAAATTAGGCGTTTTCAGCTATCTTTTTAAATACTGAAAAACGGAATAAAACAGATGATAAAATTCACTTTCTACTTATTTGCACTTATTTTAATATTTGCTGCAAGTCGCGTTATTACCGTTAAAAACCCTGTTCATGCCGCTTTATTTCTCGTTTTAGCATTTTTTTCTTCGGCAGCTATTTGGCTATTATTACAGGCTGAATTTCTTGCTATTGCACTGATTTTAGTTTATGTCGGTGCCGTTATGGTGTTGTTCTTATTTGTTGTGATGATGCTTGATATTAACTTCTCAAAATTACGAGAAGGTTTTGTGAGTCATTTACCAGTGGCAGCGACTATTGGTGTACTTATTTTACTTGAAATGGTTTTAGTCGTATGGGCTTGGCAAAAAGAAATCCCTGAGGTAGCCGCAACCGTTGCTGAAAAACCTAATACGGTTGCATTGGGAGAAGTATTATATACCCAATACGTTTATCCTTTTGAGATTGCTGCTGTTATTTTATTGGTTGCGATGATTGCTGCCATTGCTTTGACGATGCGCCCACATACACGTGCGAAATACCAAAAACCTGAAGAACAAGTGAGAGTAAAACGTTCTGATCGTATTCGTCTTGTCAATATGCCTTCAGAATCAAAGGATTAATGCTTATGCCAGAATTATATGAATTTCTTGTTTTAGGCGCAGTACTATTTTGCCTAAGTGTTGCAGGTATTTTTCTTAACCGCAAAAACCTCATTATCATACTCATGTCAATTGAGTTGATGTTGTTATCAGTCAATCTCAATTTCATCGCTTTTTCCTATTTTAATGCTGACATTGCAGGGCAAATTTTTGTGTTTTTTATTCTCACAGTAGCTGCGGCTGAATCAGCTATTGGTTTAGCAATTTTGATAGTATTGTTCAGGGGTAAAAACACCATCAATGTTGCTGATATTGACATGATGAAAGGATGATATATACGAATGTTAAATGCAATAATGCACAAATTTTAGTCATTTGTTTAGATATGTTTTCATTTTCACAATAGTACATTTGCTATATCTTTAAATTTTTTTATGGAGGATAAAATTATGATTTTGTCACGCCATCCTTTGAGATTCTTTAAAATACTCATGTTAATGGCATTATTTAGCTTCAATCACTGTTGGGCTGAGATAACCGCACCCCCAGGTGGGCAGATGTCTTCTGGAGAGGAACAATACGCTTGGGATTCAAAACCTTATCGCAATATCAGTGCAGGAAACTGTAAAGATTGTCATCAAGAGATTTATCGGCAATGGAAAGGTTCCATGCATGCCCAAAGCACCGCACTTTCTGATCCTATTCATGGCGCGTTTTATCAGGCATTGATAGGTGATCCTCGGAAAGAAGGGCTTACAAAAAAAGGTAAGTATCCAGTTTGCCTTAAATGTCATGCTCCCAGTGCTGCTCTTGATAAAGTGACAAAATTGGATGCGCTTCCCGTTTATAATGAGGGGGTTAGTTGTACCAGTTGTCATTTATTTAAGCAATTTAAAGGAACAAAACGTATAGACGGCAAACTGAATTTAGGAACGGATGCCTATGAAATGGCTTCAGTATTACAAGGGCCATCAGGTAAGGTATTTACCCAAAAACCACTATCAGGAGATATCGACACTGCTGCATCGTATCATCCCTATCCAATAGAAAGTAATACCACATTGCTACGCACAACTCAAGTTTGTCTCGGTTGTCATGATCA
The DNA here is from genome assembly GCA_030378085.1 of Candidatus Parabeggiatoa sp. HSG14. GTDB lineage: Bacteria > Pseudomonadota > Gammaproteobacteria > Beggiatoales > Beggiatoaceae > Parabeggiatoa. The sequence continues at coordinate 32,803 of JAUCGK010000003.1, read as the reverse complement.
GCGCAACAATTTTCATGGTGTGCCTTTATGCGCGACAGGTGATGAATTTAAGGATGCACAACATTTCAATTGTCAACAATGCCACATGCCAGTAAACAATGGCTATGCAGATCATTCAATGGCAGGAGGACATGTTCAAGCAATGTTGGAACGAGGCGTTGTACTTACACTTGAAACAACAAAACAAAATGGCATCATCAATGCTGATGTGACCTTGGTCAACACACTACCTCATAAGTTACCGACAGGTGCGCCATTTCGTAACATGTATCTCAAAGTCACTGCTTATAACGTTAAAGGTGAACGTGTTTGGCAAAATTTCCAAAAGAACCCCTTCATAGAAGCCCCTGATTCTGTGTTAAGACTCATACTTCTGGACGGCAATGGCAAACCAACGATACCGCCCAAAGCTAAACAATTGGGAAAAGATACACGCTTAAAACCCAAAGAAACACGAACATGGCAATATACGATACCTTCTGAGGAAGTCGCAAAAGTCAATGTCCAACTGTATTATGATTTATTGTGGCCTAAGTTGAAGAAAAAATTCAAATCAATTCCTGCTGAATTAAAAAAGCCAAAAGTGATTGCTAGAGCAGAGCAACGTATTTAATTAGGATTGAGTACTAGGATTGAGTACTGGGATTGAGTACAACGAATTTGAAAAAAAACAACGAATTTCCGACTTTAAACCTGCCAGGTTTTTAAAACCTGGCAGGTTTTGTGACTATAATATCTCTTAATTCGTTGTTTTTTTAAATTCGTTGTTTTTTTAAAAATTCGTTGTACTCAATTCAAGTTGTACTCAATTCAATCCGTTAAAATTATTTAGTTTGAGGATAAAATTAATATGCAAAATGTTTATCTCGCAATAGTATTAGCTCCCCTCATTGGAGCTATCATTGCTGGGCTATTTGGTGTCAGTCGGAAAGTTGCCCATTCCGTGACAATTGGTGCAGTGGGGCTTTCTTTTTTGCTTTCCCTCGTTGTCTTTTGGCACATTGTCATCGCAGGTAATGCACCCTTTAATGAAACCCTTTATACTTGGCTAATTGCAGGTGGTATTCGGTTTGAAATTGGATTTTTAGTTGATTCACTGACTGCCTTAATGCTTGTTGTTGTTTCTTTTGTGTCTTGGATGGTACATTTTTATACCATTGGTTACATGAAAGATGATCCCGGTTACCAACGCTTCTTTAGCTATATTTCATTATTCACCTTCGCCATGTTTATGCTGGTGATGTCCAACAACTTCCTACAATTATTTTTTGGGTGGGAAGCCGTTGGTTTAGTCTCTTATCTCCTTATCGGCTTTTGGTATACCAGAGATTCTGCAATTTATGCTAACCTCAAAGCATTTTTAGTCAATCGCGTCGGTGACTTTGGTTTTGCACTCGGTATTGCAGCAGTGTTAATGACTTTCAACAGTCTTAATTATGCCGAAGTCTTTGGATTGGCACAAAGTGGTGAATATCAAGAAACGATCAGTATTTTTTCTGGCACTGAATGGTCAGCAATGACGGTCATCTGTATTTTATTGTTTGTCGGTGCAATGGGTAAATCTGCACAATTCCCCTTGCATGTTTGGCTACCCGATTCAATGGAAGGCCCCACACCCATTTCAGCCTTAATTCACGCAGCAACAATGGTGACAGCCGGTATCTTCATGGTCGCACGCATGTCTCCCTTGTTTGAGTTAAGTACCACTGCATTAACTTTCGTCATAGTGATTGGCGCGATTACTGCTTTCTTTATGGGACTTTTAGGATTAGTACAACATGATATTAAGCGCGTTGTCGCCTATTCTACGCTTTCACAATTGGGTTATATGACAGTTGCCTTAGGAGCTTCTGCCTATGCTGCCGGTATTTTCCACTTAATGACTCATGCCTTTTTCAAAGCCCTCTTATTCTTGGGAGCAGGTTCTGTCATCATTGCCATGCACCATGAACAAGACATGCGGAAAATGGGTGGACTTAGAAAATATATGCCAATTACTTATATAACAGCGTTAATTGGTTCAATCGCACTGTGTGGTTTTCCACCTTTCTCCGGCTTTTTCTCCAAAGACGCGATTATCGAAGCCGTTCATCATGCCCATGAAATTAGAGGAGGCTGGCAAACAGCTTTCGCTTACTACGCTGTTTTAATCGGTGTGTTTATTACTGCGTTATACACATTCCGTATGCTCTTCTTAACTTTCCACGGTAAAGAACGCATGGATGAACATACTCGTGAACACTTGAAAGAAACGCCTTGGGTAGTCACAGGGCCGTTGATTGCATTGGCCATACCTTCCGTGTTGATTGGTATGTTTACCATTGGCCCATTACTTTTTGGTCAATATTTTGACGGCTCAATTTTTGTTACGCCTGAACACAATCCGCTTAATCCAGAAAGCTATCATGGAGTACTTGGTTTTATTGGACATGGATTAATACAACTACCATTCTGGTTAGCATTAGCAGGTTTAGGTACGGCCTATTTTCTTTACATAAAACGTCCAGAACTCCCTGCGGTGATTGCAGAACGTTCAGGAATACTTTATAAAATACTGGTTGAAAAATACTTTGCTGATAGGTTTAATGACTGGTTTTTTGCCGGTGGCGCACGCAAGATTGGTTCACTAACCTGGCAAATTGGTGATGTCAAACTGATTGACGGTTTCGTGAATGGTTTAGCCAAGTTTGTCGGTTGGCTTTCCAGTGTTGTTCGCCATCTCCAGACAGGCTTTCTCTATCACTACGCCTTCACTATGATTATAGGCTTGGCAGTATTACTTGGCTGGGTTGTTTATATTCGCTGATTTATTATATAGAGCTTTCTGGTTCCCACGCGCCGGCGTGGGAACCCAATCGGGACGCGCCAGCGTCCCATATTACGAATCGCGACGCTGGCGCGTCGTCAACGCATTCCCACGCCGGCGCGTGGGAACGAGAAAAATAACTGACTAACTGAATATGGCTGATTTACCCTTACTAAGTATATTAATTTGGTTACCTATTCTAGGCGGTATTTGGGTGCTAATCGTTGGAGACAAACAGGCATCGGCAGTCCGCCCCATTGCCTTGATAGTCTCGCTAGTTACCTTTTTACTATCGTTACCCCTGTTTTTTGGTTTCGATACGACTACCGCTAATATGCAATTCACCGAGCAACTGGCATGGATTCCGGCGTTTGGTATTAACTATCATTTAGGTGTGGATGGTATTTCCATGCCTTTGATTTTATTAACGACTTTCACGACTATTTTAGTGATACTCGCTGGTTGGGAAGTTATTCAAGATAAGCCAGCTCAATATATGGCAGCCTTTCTCATCATGGAAGGTTTGATGAATGGTGTGTTTTCAGCACTAGACGCTATTCTATTCTATGTCTATTGGGAAGCGATGCTCATACCGATGTTTCTCATCATTGGGATATGGGGAGGCCCTCGGCGTGTTTATGCAGCCATCAAGTTTTTCCTCTATACCTTCTTTGGTTCGGTATTGATGTTAATCGCACTGCTCTATTTATACTTCCAAGCCAATAGCTTTGCCATTCTTGATCTCCACACCCAATCTCTTGCGTTAGAGTCACAAAAATGGATTTTCTTAGCTTTCCTAGTAGCGTTTGCAGTTAAAGTGCCGATGTGGCCAGTACATACCTGGTTGCCCGATGCCCACGTTGAAGCACCAACAGGCGGTTCCGTGATTTTAGCGGCTATTATGTTGAAAATGGGTGGCTATGGTTTCTTACGCTTTAGCTTACCAATTACCCCCGATGCCAGCAGAGAATTAGATTGGTTCATTATAGCCCTGTCTTTAATTGCCATCGTTTATATCTCTTTTGTTGCCCTCGCACAAAAAGACATGAAAAAGTTAATTGCTTACTCATCTATTGCCCACATGGGATTTGCCACACTAGGCTTTTTCATAGGCTTTATGATTTACAACAATACGGGATCAATAGATGGCGGTGTCATGGCGATGGAAGGCGGTATCGTACAAATGATATCGCATGGCTTCATTTCTGGCGCATTATTCCTCTGTGTTGGCGTATTGTATGACCGTTTACACAGTCGTCAAATTGCTGATTACGGCGGTGTGGCTAATACCATGCCACGTTTTGCCATGTTCGCCATGCTCTTTGCGATGGCAAACGCAGGTTTACCAGCAACCTCTGGCTTTGTCGGTGAGTTTTTAGTCATTCTTGCCGCATTCAAAGCCAACTTCTGGATAGCCGCTGCTGCCGCCAGCATTATGATTTTGGGAGCCGCTTACACCTTATGGATGGTTAAACGAGTCATCTACGGAGCCGTTACCAACGAAGGTGTCGCAAAATTAAAAGACATCAATGGGCGCGAAACATTGATTCTTACCGTACTAGCCATTGTCGTCTTATTATTTGGTGTTTGGCCCGCCCCACTATTAGAAGTAATGGATGCCACCGTCCAAAACTTACTGCAACACATTATCCAATCTAAAATCCCCCTGATGTAATTTACTCGGAGTCCAAAGCGAAGCTTTAAAACCCTGCCAAAGCTGAAGCTTTGGACTCCACTGTAACAAATTTCGTTCTCGCTCTACCCATCCTACGCTGGCTGATATACAAGTTACTGATTACTATGAAATTATTACCAATCAACGATGAATATTCTAAATTTAGGTTCAGGAAATAATCCCATCAGTTCAGCAATTAATATTGATATACAATTACTTCCAAGCGTTAATGTCGTTGCTAGTGCTGATTTGTTACCGTTTCAATCAAGATGTTTTGAAAAAATATTTTCTCATAATCCTTATGATTATAACCCTATTTCTAAAGAGGTTGCTGAAAAACTAAAACCAAAGGGAATTTTAGTTGTAACAGGGCAACCAAGAAATCAGTTTATCAAAGACATCCTTGATATGTCTTGTGATGAGCTGATAGCATTAGAATTGGAATTTGTAGAAAAAACACCAATAACACCATCACTGATTGTGGGTACACCAAAAACCACTAAAGGTAAACCGCTTAGTACCAAAACAATGATTCAGCTAATTTATAGGAAAATAAGATGACTAACCAATTGGATATAACCACAAATCAATTTAATTTAATAGACTTTTCAGAAGCTTCCGCTTTTATAAATATAATGCCAATATTGGGAACCCACGTAGAATTGAATTTTTGGGGAATCACTTTACTGACTTCAAAACAGCGGAAAAAACCTTTAATCTTACCGGATATCAATCTTGAAGAACCAAATAGTAATACCTACATTGCTGGATTTTCAAAGATTGTTTTCCATGAAGTGGTTGGGGGTGAGATAAGTATTGAACTTTATGATCCGGCTCAAACAGATTCGTTTTTGAAAAATCAACAGAATGAATCAGTCATACTTCAGAGGCAGTGGGCATTTAAACCAAAAGAGTCGATTTCGGTTTATGAATTGGATTGTACCTCAGATTGGCCAGCGGGTGCTTGTTATTTGGCGATTGCCTCCAAAGGACAAGTACAATTAACTTATGAGGTATCTGATTGTATTCCCACACGGAAATTTGTCTTAGAACCTCAAAAGTATGGTCAACCTGGTTGGAAAAAGGCGGCTGTTGCAAAATCAGATGTGCAACGAAATCCATCACTTTTAAAACGTGAACCAGAGGAAATAAAAGGTTGATGTTGAGTCACTAAGTACAACGTAACTTCGTTACGGAACGAACGCCCATTAGGAAAAAAACGAATTTTAAACTTAAAGACTTAATTTCGTTGTTTTTTTTAAAATTCGTTGTACTACATTCCTTCAATTCTGATTATAAATTTTAATTTAAATCTAATTTGACAGCCAGACTTTATTTCAAGGGCATTAAAAATACAAGTGCTTGATTTCGCAAAAAAACCAATTTTTTAAACTAAGGGAATTTTTTTTGATGATTTAGTGTATGATTAATCCCCAAATTGAGTCGGACACCAACAAGTTAAAATTGACTTAGAACTCAATAACCTTTTGATATAGTGAGGGCATTGCTGGGTTGAACGTTCCGTTACTTCGTTGCGTACCTCTACCCACCCTACGTTCGCTTTGAAGGAGATAAGATTATGTATATACCTGGCATTATCAAAGGAAGGCATATTGAATTAATGCATCAAACCGGTATTCCAGATGGAATGAATATTATAGTCAATATTTAACCAATTATGCCCACCTATCAGGAACAGCAACTACTTGTTGATCAACTTTGTGGTGTTTGGCAGAACGATCCGAGTATTTCTAAAATTTTTGCCGAAATTGATGAACAACGCCACAAGAATTTACCTCGTGAGATTACCTTTGATTTATCATCTTGATACCAATATTGTCATTGCTTATTTCAATGGCAATCAGGTTGTTGCTAATAAACTCAAAACTTATCTACCCCATGTTTCAATCAATGCCTTGGTTTTAGGTGAACTTTTATATGGTGCAAAAACCTCCCAACGCAAAGACGAAAATCTTGAAAAAGTCTATCAATTTTTACATATTGTTAACGTTGTCGATTTTAATCAAGCCTGTGCTGAACAATATAGCCATATACGGGCATCACTTCGCAAAAAAGGTCGCCCCACTGGTGAAACCGATGCATTAATTGCTGCTATTGCGCTTGCCCATGACGCGACACTTGTTACAGATAATATCAAACATTTTCAAAATATTGATGGATTAATCCTTGAAAATTGGTTACCTGAGCAAGTGGTAAAGCAAGAACTCAGCGAAAAAGGTATATAAAACGTGCCCTTCACTATCTAGTAGGAAAGATTTTCCATTCCCCTGTTTCATTCTAATTGCTAATTACCAATTGAATAACTTATTATGGTTTAAGTCTGATAGAGTCGCTTAAATTAAATATAACTGATTGAATATTAATAAAAAACTAAAAAATGCCCTTTTTTTAAACTAAGGGGATTGCTTTTTTCTGATGATTTCGTGTATAATTAGCCCCCAAATTGAGTTGGACACCAACAGGTTAAAATTGACTTAGAACTCAATAACTTTTTGACATAGTGGGAGCATTGGTGGGTTTTGTACCTCTATCAACTCTACATTTCGTTATTATATTTTAAAATTAATTATTGATTAATAAAATAACTTCTTGTGATTTACAACCTCCATTATTTTCAGACAACTTTATTAAATTTATGACTTTATCTTCAGATTGGGACAATGAACCTTATGTGGAATTATATTTAGTCCAAAAAGTATTAAATCTTGTAGTGCCTTTAGATAGCTATTCTTCTAAATGGATACCACAATTTAAAATAAAAATTCCGCATAAAAAAAGCTCAGATAAGGTAGACTATTTTATAGAAGATTCTTCCAAAAATATTAAATTTTTAGTTGAAGTAAAAACGGCAAAAACACGTATCAATAATGCTACAGCTCGCCAGCAGCTTGATAAATATTTACGGTATTCAGGAGTTAGGTTTGGTATATTAATAGACCCATTTTTGGTAGAAATTTATCATTTTAAAAAAGGGCAAACCAAGCTAAAAAGTCAGTTTGACATAAAAGACATTACTGACATAAAATCTATTGCTGAATTTATAAAAACATTTTTTTTAGAGAGTATTAAAATGCGATCTATTGCTATTCACAACTCTAAGGGTGGTGTTGGTAAAACAACGTTAGCCATTAATATTGCTTACGAATTAAGTAAGAGAGGTAATAAAGTTTTAGTGGTTGATTTAGATGACCAAGCAAATGCGAGTTTGACGATTGGTGTTAATAAAGCTAAAGAAATAAACAATGCTTCTACTCCAGAAGAACATAAGAAAATATATAAATTTCTAGATGAACGTTTAGAAGTTATAAATTTTATAAAATTTGTAAATAAAGCCGGAGAGATTGAGGACTATAGAAATTGTATTGTTTCTAGTAAATCTATTGAAAATTTATTTGGAGTAGATGTATTACCTGCTAGTCATAAGACTACAGAAAATGAATTACCGTCTGGTCCAACAGTGTTAAGATATCTTGATATGGGTTTAATAAAATTTGTAGAAGATTACCAATATGTTATTTTTGATACTGCTCCTGGAAGTAATGCGTTAACATGGTGTGGTTTTTACGCTGCTCAATATCTTGTTATTCCCTCGCAAATGGAATATTTATCTGTATATGGAATAAGACATGTTATTCGAAATGCGGAAGAAGTACAAAAAGATAGCAATGGTCAACGTAGTAATATTTTAGGCATAGTACCTATGATGGTTGATGGGAAAAATCTCAATAAAACAGTTGAAGAGTTTGTTAGAGATTCTTTTCCTGATATTCCAATTTTGCCAGCAATAAAGCGTGCTACTGGTGTAGGAAAAGCTTCACATGAAAATATTCCTATGTCTCAGTTTGCTGAAAAAGATAAAGAATCTCCTAAAACTTCTAAGGAAGTTGCTGAATCACTAAAAACTTTAACTACTAGATTAGTGGAAAAGATTGAGGAATTTGAGTGTAAAAATGGGTAAAATTCGAGAAAGTATAAAAACACAACCTTATCTCTTATCTATGAGTCAAATAGAGGTTGTGGAAGAAAATACTAATGCCTTTAATAATAAAGTAATTGGTAAGATGTCTGAGAATCTCAAAGATACTCAACTTAATTTCGTTTTACCTGTTGCATGCGTAACTGAAAAGGATGATAAATATCGCCTATTAACAGGAGAAAATATTTATGAGGCAGCAAAATTAGCGGGGTTAAAAGAACTTTGGGTTTTTTTGATTTCTCCTTCCAAACCGGTAGAATCGAAAAAAGTATTTGAACAAGTACTTATATTATCAAAATTAAATGAGGTTGCTATAGAACCAGAAGATATTGATAATTTCTTAGTTCTTCTTAACACTAGAACAATTAGTGAATTATGCTCATTTAAAATTGGTATTGGACCTAAAACGGCTCCGAGAATTATTGAAAATCGCCCCTTTTCTAATTTTAATCAAGTACAAGAAATTTTTAAAGTTAGAAGAGTTTTACGTTGGTTAAGGACTTATAAACAAAAATATTAGCAAGCGTAAAGAAAAATTTGTTATACCCATCACAATTTCCAACAAAAAGCCCCAAAGCTCTCAAGCCAAAAGGCTTTTTTTTATAAATTTCTTCAATTCAATAATATTAAAATCCAAAAATTTCGTCTTAGGCCCCCCTCAATTAGCAAGCGTAGCACGTAGGTTTCGTTCCCTTGCGAACTCCAACATTCAAAGTCAATAGTTGCTCCGAAATGTTGGACTTCCTATCGTCAGCCCAACCTACGCGCTAACGGTTGCGGTGGGTTTCGTGTAACGAAGCCCACCCTACGCTCGCTGACTTATGAAAACACCTATAAATAAAAGTTAATAACGATGAGTGCCAAAGATATAATTCATGAGACAGTGAAAACGGCTTTAATCAAGGATGGTTGGACGATTACAGATGATCCGTACACCATTGAATTTAATAATGAATTTGTTTATGCGGATTTAGGTGCAGAACGAGTCATTGCTGTGGAAAAAAATCATGATAAAATAATTGTTGAATGTAAAAGTTTTATCAAAGCATCCCCAATTCAAGATTTCAAAGAAGCTTTTGGACAATATATGATGTATTTACCTTTAATTGCCAAACAAGCACCTGAATATCGGCTTTATATTGCCATTGATACCAATGCCCATCAATCCGCTTTCCAAAGAAAAATTGTCCAATTTTTAGTGCAATTACATCATATACCATTAATTGTTGTCGATTTGGAATCAGAGGAGATAAGTCAATGGATAACTTAGCCCAATACCGTTCATTAGTGATGGAAATTTTGCAAGAACATGCTCGTTTAACCGATAGAACAGAAAAGGGGGTTGAATCCCATATCATTTTCGATGCAGAACATGATAGATATATGATGTTTCGGGTGGGATGGAGTGGACAGAATCGAGTTCATACGCCATTTTTGTATATTCGTTTCAAAAACAATAAAATATGGATAGAAGAAGACTGGACAGAAGCTGGTATAGCCACCGACTTGTTACGTGCCAACATTCCCAAAGAAAATATTGTTTTAGCCTTTTATCCTTCTCAAAAACGAGCCTATACCGAATTTGCTACCAGCTAATCATAATAATAATTAGGGTCAGAGTAAAATTAATTCTAACTAATCCTTGTAGCCAACGCAAAAAACCGTATGGTTGAAGAGGAATGTTATCCTGATGAAACGCTCCCCTTGCGGTATCGCCCAAGATAACAAGGCGTTCTCGTTACCAATTTACGTTCTTGGAAAGTGCCGCTCAACATTTGGCATTAACTTTCGCTTTTCTTGCCCAGCCCTGGGTGTATACGCTTAGGGCATTGTAATCTTTGGTAGTTCAAGAACAATGTTAGTATCATAAAAGGAGTCAATTGTGCAAACCATCACATTAAAAATAGAAGATAGCATAAATGATAAGTTTTTGTGGCTTTTAAATCATTTCTCAGAAAGCGAAATTGAAATACTTGACGAAGCAATTTATCAGACAGATGATGAATATTTAAAAAGTATAAAAGGAATGGAAGAAAGTATAATAAAAGCTTCTAAAGATTCCATAGAAAACTACGTGACTGAAAATAAATTGGACTGGTGACTATGTATCAACTACTGTTTTCTCCTCAAGCTCAAAAAGATGCTAAAAAAATAGCTGCCAGCGCTTTAAAATCAAAGGTGAATAAGTTATTAGACATGATAAAATTAGAACCTTTAAAATATCCACCTAAATATGAGTATCTTTCTGGTAATTTAGAAGGTAAAATATCAAGACGAATCAATAAACAACATACCTACATTGCTAGTCTTTTGGCCATAAATCTTTAGACTCCCTTAAATACATGCCACTCATGAAATAGAATCTCATGTAGGCAGGTTCAATTAAGTCATTTGATGGATGCTATTGCTCTTACGCGATAGTATCCATTTTTTTTCACAACCACAAACTAATAAATAATTGGAGTCAGAGTAAAATTAATTCTAACTTGCTATTGGAATTGACCTCACGGCGGCTCAAGAATAGTGTTAGATTCACAAGAACCTAGATAATATTATTAAGTAAACAGAGATAGGAATTATGTCAATAAAATTAGGTAGATTAGACCAATTACAAATAAATGGTTATAAATCCATCAAATATGCAAACCTAAAATTAACAGCATTAAACATACTTATTGGTTCTAATGGTGCTGGGAAGAGTAATTTCATAAATTTCTTTAAATTTATAAAAAAAATCCTTGACAAAGATTTGCCGATATACACAGCCGAGCAAGGCGGTGCAAATAGGCTGCTTCACTTTGGCAAAAAAATGACAGATGAGATTACTTTTGATTTATTGTTTATCCCAAATGGTTATGCAGCAACACTAATAACAGATGTCAATGATAGGTTGATTTTTAAAAGTGAAAAAACTTATTCTTTAGCTGAAAAAAAGGGATATAGTGGTGGGACAAAAAATCATTCATTGCAAAATGCTGGCGGGAGCAATTCCAAACTTCCAAGTAGGGCATCTTCTAGTTCAATAGAGGGACATATTGTAAGGTATCTACAAGACTGGAAGGTCTATCATTTTCATGATACAAGTGTTAGTGCTAGAATGAAACAAACATGTAATATACATGATGATGATGTTCTTGCATCTGATGGAGCCAATTTAGCCGCTTTTCTTCGTTCTATTCGAGAATCTCATCAAAAGTCTTATAACCAAATAATACGAACGATATCTAGAGTCGCCCCTTTTTTCCAAGATTTTATTCTTGAACCAGAAAGTAATAATAAAGAGACGATCAAACTGAAATGGAAACATAAGGACACAGACGAATACTTTGATGCAAATGATTTATCAGATGGAACATTAAGGTTTATTTGCTTAACGACTCTCCTCTTACAACCACATCTGCCTACAATTATTCTACTTGATGAACCAGAGTTAGGATTGCATCCTTTTGCCTTAAATATTCTAGCGAGTATCTTTAGAAAAGTATCAATAAATACACAAATAATCTGTTCGACTCAGTCTGTCACATTTACTGATAATTTTAATATTGAAGATATAGTTGTAGTCGATAGAGTAAATAACCACACAGTATTTAAACGGTTAGATAAAGACAAATATGATGATTGGCTTGAAGAATATAGCTTAGGAGAAATTTGGCAAAAAAACCTAATTGGTGGAGTACCCACTTATGATTAGAGTTGCCATTTCTGTAGAAGGACAAACAGAAGATGAGTTCTGTAAAAGAATATTGGTGCCATTTTTTAGGGAAAAAGGTATTAAAATCACATCCATAACTATTACAACAAAGCGCAAAAGGTGTGGAACAAAACATAAAGGAGGATGCGTTAATTTAGATAGAATAAGAAGTGAACTTTCTAAATTATTGCCAAATTTTGATTATGTGACAACATTTTATGATTTATATGGCTTTGATATTAATCAACAATTAACCGCAAGTGAGCTAGAGTTAAAAAATTAGTCATTTATTTGAAAGTAAAAAATTAGTACCTTATATACAGCAATATGAATTTGAAACCCTACTTTTCAGTAAACCAGCGTATTATGAAGAATATTTTTCTGAAGCGAGTGCTAGAACAAAATTTGAAGAAATAATAAATAGTTGTGGTGGAGTAGAAGAGATAAACAATTCTAAAGAAACAGCTCCTTCAAAAAGAATAAGTAATATTTTCAGTCAATACAATGAACATTATGACAAAGTTTTTCACGGGTATAGTATTGTTGAAGATATTGGTCTTGATACAATATTATTACAATGTCCGAGATTTAGAGAGTGGATAGAAAATATACAAAATCTAACAAGCTCGTAGGAAGCAAGCATTGCTCTTATGCGGTAATATCCATTTTTTTTTACAACCACAAACTAAGAGAGGATTTTAATGCCTCAATTAAATAATCTCAAAATCCAAAATTTTCGTCTGTTACAAAATTTGGAAATCCCTCAATTAGGACAAGTTAACCTCATTGTAGGCAAGAACAATGCTGGTAAAAGTACTGTTTTGGAAGCGTTATGTATTTATGAGTCTTTGGGTTCCCCGCTGTTGCTTGAAGAAGTTCTTGAAAAACATGATGAATTAGAAGATATTACTAATGGTGAAGGCATATTGTCGGTAGAAAATTTCTTTACCAACCGATCATTCTCTCAAAATGGAGAAGAAATTTATATAGGGAATACTGATCAAACTGAATATGTCAAGATGAAACAGACTTACTTCATGTTGGAAAAAAGTGCTGAAGAGTTGGAGGATATCATTCTACGTCGACGTGTTAGAAAAGAATTGGAAAAAGCCGCCCTCAAAACTTATGAGGGGGTAAGGCAATCACTGAAAATAATAACGAAGAACTACCAACTTGAAAAACCAACGGTAGCCTCACGCTTTGATCCGCCTGGCATTTTACAAACTTGGCTTGATTTCCAATCTTATGATCATGACGATTATCAGTTAGCTCAATTAGAATTACAGAAAATGGGCTTAAAATTAATCAGCAATTATGTTCCAACTGATTTTATTCCACTGAGTAAGTTAGCCGCTATTTGGGATGATATTTTCTTAACTCATGGTCAGCAGGTGATTGAAGGATTAAAGTTGATTGATCCGAAAGTAGAAGGCTTAACCTTCAGAAACGTAAATCAAAGTGGTAGTGGGACTGAACGGAAACCTTTCGTTAAACTCAAAGGACAAGAACAGCTAGAACCTCTGAGGAGTTATGGTGACGGAATCAGGAGAATTTTGCAACTTTTCCTTTATCTCGTACAAGCAAAAGGCCGGTTTTTACTCATAGATGAATTTGAAAATGGCCTACATTACACAGTGCAACCCAAAGTATGGGAACTCATTTTCAAACTGGCCAAGGATTTAAACGTTCAAGTTTTTGCCACAACGCATAGTTGGGATTGTGTAACCGCTTTCCAACAAGTTTCTCAAGACAGTGAAGAAGAGGCAATACTTTTTCGATTAGGACATAGCATAAGAACAACCAATAAGGGCCAAGTTATTGCTAGAGTTTACGATAAAGAAAGCTTGCAAAGAGTAACTCAAGCAGATTTGGAGGTACGCTAAAATGGAGAAAAATGCCATTTTGTTAGTAGAAGGCCGTTGTGACGTAGTTTTTTTAGAAAATTTGTGTCGCCTATTAGATATTCAAGGTGTCTCTATTTTGCCCCCTGGTGATTGTGGTGTAGAAAACATCGTAGGTGGTGGAGTATCTAAAATACCCAAAGTGTTACCTGAATTACTTCGTGATATTGAAGATGGACATATCAAAAAATTAGCGATTGTTGCAGATGCCGATCATACGGGTATTAATGATGGTGGTTTTTCTGAACGTTTAGGCCAATTAACTGCCCCTATAGCAGAGGTTGGCTATACTATCAGTTCACCGCCTACTCAAACTTATGAAGGCAGTTTGTTTGAGCATCCAGAAGGATTGCCACCTGTTGGACTGTGGCTTATGCCTGATCATAAAAATAATGGCATGTTGGAAGATTTAGTCAAACAAACGGTGTGTGACGGACAACAACGTGATCTCTTAGACAAAGCAGAAAAATGTCTTAATGAATTATCAGTGAAATTATTTGAACCTGAAGGGCGAAAACATCGTTGTGCCAAAGCCATAGTTTATACTTGGTTAGCATGGCAAGAAAAACCAGGGCAAGGCTTAATGAGTACCATTAATCCAAAAAAACCTGAGAAAAATTTAATTGATCTACAATCAGATGAAATAACAGCCTTTAAAAATTGGTTAAATCGGGTATTCACATAGACATTTTTCTGGATAGCCGCTGCCAGTATTATGATTTTGGGAGCCGCTTACACTTTAATGAGGAAGCGTAGGAGAGTGTATACAAAAATACCCATATTTTTTGAATCTGATATAAAATTGACTTAGAACTCAACAACTTTTTAACATGGTGAGAGCATTGCTGGATTGAACGTTCCGTTACTTCGTTGCGTACCTCTACCCATCCTACGTTCGCTTTGAAGGAGATAAGATTATATATATACCTGGCATTATCAAAGGAAGGCATATTGAATTAATGCATCAAACCGGTATTCCAGATGGAATGAATATTATAGTCAATATTCAACCAATTATGCCCACCTATCAGGAACAGCAACTACTTGTTGATCAACTTTGTGGTGTTTGGCAGAACGATCCGAGTATTTCTAAAATTTTTGCCGAAATTGATGAACAACGCCACAGGAGTTTACCTCGTGATATTACCTTTGATTTATCATCTTGATACCAATATTGTCATTGCTTATTTCAGTTGTCGATTTTAATCAAGCTTATGCTGAACAATATAGTCATATACGAGCATCACTTCGCAAAAAAGGTCGTCCCACTGGTGAAACCGATGCATTAATTGCTGCTATTGCGCTTGCCCATAACGCGACACTTGTTACAGATAATATCAAACATTTTCAAAATATTGATGGATTAGTCCTTGAAAATTGGTTACCTGAGCAAGTGGTAAAGCAAGAACTCAGCGAAAAAGGTATATAAAATATGTCCTTCACTATCTAGCAGGAAAGATTTTCCATCCCCTATTTCATCCTAATTGCTAATTACCAAATTGATTAATTTATTATAGTTTGAGTCTGATAGAGTCGCTTAGATTAAATATAACTGATTGAATATTAATAAAAAACTAAAAAATGCCCATCTTTTAAACTAAGGGGATTGCTTTTTTCTGATGATTTCGTGTATGATTAACTCCTAAATTGAGTCGAACACCAATAGGTTAAAATTGACTTAGAACTCAATAATTTTTTGACATAGTGGAAGCATTGGTGGGTTGAACGTTCCGTTACTTCGTTGCGTATCTCTATCCACCCTACGCTTGCTTCCTATCGTCAGTCCAACCTATGTGCTATAACATAATGATAATAAAAGATAATTTCAAAGCCCTTTTGAGGCATTTACAGTTTATTGAAGAAGGCAATATTTTTACGAAAAATTTTAATAATGATATATTTCTGCTAGTTGATTTTAAGAATGAACAGTTAGAATATCCTGAAGTTGCTGGTTTAAAAATAAATGAGCGACAGACTTGTAATTTTTCACAGGCTGAAAATGCAGTTGTGTTTGAATGTGTGCATAAATTATTGGCAAAAGGTTATCAACCAAAACATATTGAACTGGAACCAAAATGGAAGGTGGGGCATGGCGCAAGTGGTGGACGTGCTGATATTCTGGTGAAAAACCAAAGAGATAAGCCACTGTTAATTATTGAATGCAAGACTTACGGGAAAGAGTTTGATAAAGCTTGGAAGGAAACCCTTGATGATGGTGGACAACTTTTCAGTTATGCTCAACAAATTGCCGAAACTGAATTTTTATGTCTGTATGCCAGTGAATTTGATGTTAAAAATGATATACTTTTGATTAATCAGCGCGTTATTGCTCATAG
This sequence comes from Candidatus Parabeggiatoa sp. HSG14, assembly GCA_030378085.1. Taxonomy (GTDB): domain Bacteria; phylum Pseudomonadota; class Gammaproteobacteria; order Beggiatoales; family Beggiatoaceae; genus Parabeggiatoa. The sequence goes on along the minus strand of JAUCGK010000003.1, from coordinate 16,394 downwards.
AGATAATAAAAAGATACTGGAACAGGGTAATAAATTACTGTCGTTTAAAGATGCCTCTAATGTAAAAAAGCGTTATGAGGTTTGGAAGGAAACTTATCAACTGGAATATACTCAAACCGGAATTTTTGAGGAGAATATTCAAGCTTATCAAATTGGAAAAAATAAATACGCACTTGATGTAGATACACGCCTGATAACTGATAAAGATAAAGAGGGGAAATATCATCAGTTTCGTACTATTTTACGGCAGCATAATATTGCTCGTAGAGAAACTGCTTTTGAAGTGTTGGTAAACCTTTTTTTATCTAAGATTGTGGATGAGGAGGAAAATAAAAACGATCTAAAATTTTATTGGAAAGGTGTAGTGTATGATAATTACTATGATTTTGTGGACAGATTGCAAAATCTCTATCAAATTGGAATGCGTAAATTCTTGAATGATGAGATTATGTATATTAGCAATGACGAAATCGACAACGCATTTTGGGCTGCTAAAAATCGCCGCAACGCTACTAAAAAAACCATAAAAGAATATTTTCGTAAACTGAAGTTTTTTTCAAACAATGCTTTTTCTTTTATCAATGTCCATAATGAACGACTGTTTAATAAAAATGCCAAAGTATTGGTTGAAATTGTGCAAATGTGGCAAAATCTCAGATTGAAAACTAAAGAACAGAATCAGTTTTTAGGTGATATGTTTGAATTTTTCTTGGACAATAGCATCAAGCAATCTGAAGGGCAGTTTTTTACTCCAATACCGATTACCAAGTTTATTGTCATGTCTTTGCCTTTGGCAGATAAAATTCAACATGCGTCTGAACCGTTGCGAGTTATTGATTATGCTTGTGGTGCTGGACATTTTTTGACTGAATATGCTCATCAAATCAAGCCATTAGTTGAACAGTATAAAGGCACTGAATTAGCCGAGTATTATAGCAATATTGTTGGTATAGAAAAAGAAGATCGTTTGGCTAAAGTGGCTAAAGTTTCGGCTTATATGTATGGGCAAGAGCAGATAAAAATTTTGGAGGAAGATGCGTTAAGTGATATTGCGGGAGTTAAATTGGCAAATTTTAATGTGTTGGTTGCTAATCCACCTTTTGCGGTTGAGGGTTTTTTGGCTAATTTAACTGAGAAGCAGAAAGAGCAATATGAGTTGATTAAAACTACTGGAATTAATAGCAATACTAATAATGTTCAGTGTTTTTTTATTGAACGTGCTAAACAGCTTATGGCACCGGGTGGCATGGTTGGAATTATTGTGCCTTCGTCAGTGTTGTCAAATTCTGATGCTACTCATGTTGGTACACGTGAAATTTTGTTGAAGTATTTTGATATTGTGGCTATTGTAGAGTTGGGTAGTGGTACTTTTGGTAAGACTGGTACGAATACGGTAGTTTTATTTTTGCGGCGTAAGGTTCAGAAGCCGGAGCCGGCTGAACATTATCAAAATCGGGTGGATGATTATTTTGATGGTTTGCCGGAAAATACTAAGGAACAAGTTATATATCAAGATTGGTATTTGATAGAAAAATATTGTGAATATACTGAGTTGCCGGTTGTGGAGTATAAGAAGTTGTTTGGTGCAACTGTTGATAATATTGATGATTTAGATGAGCTTTTTAATACGGATATTTTTAAGGATTATCTGGATGATTTTAATGGTAGTACTGAAATTAAGAATTTGAAGAGGAAACCGATTTTTAAGAATAAATCTAAAGTAGAGCAGGATAAAGAGTTGAACCAACGGTTGATTGGTTATTTGTTTGCTATTGAGAAGGAGAAGCTGTTGTATTTTATGCTTGCTTATGAGAGTGAACAGCAGGTGTTGATTGTGAAGAGTCCGAGCGGTAATAAGGAACAGAAGCAGTTTTTGGGTTATGAGTGGAGTGGTGCGAAGGGTAATGAAGGGATAAAGTATAGTGGTGGTAGTACGGTGAATGATATTGTTACGCCGCTTTTTGATCCGAATGATGTTTGCAATATTGAGAAGATTAATTATTTGATACAGCAGAATTTTTTGGGGATAAAGCCAACTTCAAAGCAAGTTGATCATGTTACTTATGCCAATGTTAGTGATATTCTTGATTTTTCACGCAAGGATTTTAATAAAGCGTTTTCCCTAACGCCTAAGAAGTCGGTTAGTATTAATACTAAGTGGGAATTGGTGAAATTAGAGAATGTAATGACAATTGTTAGAGGTGCATCACCAAGACCAATCAATAATTTTATTACAAGTGATGTAAGCGGTGTAAATTGGATTAAAATTGGTGATGTTAAAGAGGATTCAAAGTACATTATCCAAACAGAAGAAAAGATAACACAAGAAGGGGCTTTAAAATCAAGACCTGTAAAAGTAGGCGATTTTATATTGTCAAATTCAATGAGCTTTGGACGACCTTATATTTTAAGGATTGATGGTTGCATTCATGACGGTTGGTTACTAATGACTGATTTTGTCAAAGAATTAGATAAAGATTATTTGTACGAAATACTCTCTTATAAAACAACTCAACAACAATTTATAGAAAATGCCGGAGGTGGAGTTGTTCAAAATCTAAATACTGAACGTGTTAAATCAGTTAAAATCCCCCTACCACCCAAAAAAGTACAGCAACAAATAGTAAGCGAATGTGAAGTTATCGACAAAAATGTAGAACAAGCAAATGCGGCTATTGATAAGGCTAAAATGGAGATTGAGGAGAAGGCTAATGATTTATATTCAAAATTCAAATTAATTAAATTAAAATCATTAAGTCAACCACCCCAATATGGAGCAAATGAAAGTGCTATTCTTGGAAATCCTGCAAATGACTACAGATATATTAGAATTACTGATATACATGAAGACGGTAGTTTAAATAATGATTTTCAAACTGCAAATAAAATAGAAGGTAAATATATTTTAGAAGAAGGAGATTTTCTTTTTGCAAGGTCTGGTAATACAGTAGGCAAAACGTTTTTGTACGAAAATAAGTATGGAAAGGCAATATATGCTGGTTACCTTATCAGATTTAAAATAGATAAAAACAGGTTATTACCAACCTTTTTAAAGTTAATAACTAAATCTAATGTTTATAAGAAATGGATAATAGATACACAGACAGGTAGTTCCCAACCAAACATTAATGGTCAAATGTATTCCAATTTAGAAATCCCTGTTCCACCATTATCCAAACAAAAACAATTAGTTTCCGCTATAGAAAAATTGGAAACTAAAATAAACGAGGCAAAACAAATAGTTGAAAATGCCAACGACCAAAAACAGGCGATTATGGAAAAATATCTTTGATATGCTAAATTGTTAAATTATCGGATATGTTGGAGTTCAAAGCTTCAGCTTTGACTGTTACCGAATTACTTATTGCCGAAGCTAAAGCTTTGGACTCCAAAATGCAATAAAACTTGTGCTTCAATACTTGATCTGATTTAATCTTGCCCATCCTTTAATCATGTATAATCTTGTTCAAACAAAGAAATTTTACCAATCGCAACTTTAGCACGTAGGTTTCGTTCCCTTGCGAACTCCAACATTCAAAGTCAATAGTTGCTCCGAAATGTTGGACTTCCTATCGTCAGTCCAACCTACGCGCTAGAAATTCACCTCTTCCCAAAAATTATTGAATTTTCACGTCAATATGGTTATAAAGTAGTGTTAGCAGAACATCAAAATTATTATCCTGACATTTCATTTGTTAAAGCGGATGATGATAAAATCAAATTCGCACTTGATTTTAAAACGACTTACCGATTGCCAAACAAACCTTTTTTATGCAACGGTTTTACACTTGGTTCACATGGCAAATACTTTGAGGATCGCACAAGTACGAAGAATATACAATTTTCATACAGTTCATATTCAGGACACTTTTGTTTGGGGATTATTTACAATCGTGTAGGTGGCTCTACAATTGATGAGACAAAACAATATAAACTAAATGATCTTCACACTATAACTTCTGTGATTCATGATATTCAGTTTTTTGTGGTCGAAAAATGGCGTATTGCGAGTGATAAAAGTGGAAGTGGCAATACCGCTAATATAGGTAGTATAAATAACATTCAAGATATTTTGGATGGAAATGCTATGTTTTCAAAACTTGGTGAAGACTGGTTTGATGACTATTGGATGAACTACGGGAAAATAACTATACAAGATAACAAGGGTGGTACTAAGAAAATCACAGATTTAGAAAGCTTTGTTAATTATCGAAAAGGGGATATCACACTCATTGTACCAAAACACAATAAAAAAGTAGATAGGTCAATATTATGAAGGTCAATATACCTCCCATTAAATCACAAGGCATTAAAACTAAGTTAGTTCCTTGGATTGCTAGTATTGTTCCTTCAGACTTTGAAGGACTATGGATTGAACCGTTTATGGGAACTGGCGTAGTTGCTTTTAATATTGCCCCAAAAAATGCTTTGTTGTGCGATACCAATCCACACTTAATCAATTTTTATGCTGCAATTGCTTCTGGTGAAATTACTTCTGAAATTGTCAGGCATTACTTAACGATTGAAGGTGTTAAGCTACTTAAAAAGGGGGAGGCACATTATTATGAAATACGTGACCGTTTCAATAAAGAACACCAGCCATTAGATTTTTTATTTTTGAATCGGGCGGGATTTAATGGCATGATTCGCTTTAATAAAAAAGGCGGTTTTAATATTCCATTTTGCCGAAAACCTCAACGTTTTGCTCCCGCGTATATCACAAAAATCGTCAATCAAGTAGAACATACCGTAAAATTATTAAAAGTAAAACCGTTTAATTTCAAGTGCCAATCCTATGAAAACACAATTAGGACTGGAAATAACAATGATATTATCTATTGTGATCCGCCTTATGTGGATCGTCATGTTGATTATTACAATGGATGGGATGAGAATCATGAACAAACTTTATATGATGAACTTTGTGTCACAAAAAGTAAATTTATTTTATCGACCTGGCATCACAATGATTACCGAGAAAATAAGTATATCAACTCAATTTGGAAGAGGTTCAATATCCTGACTCGTGAGCATTTTTACCATGTTGGCGGCCATGAAAAAAACCGTAACCCAATGATTGAAGCAATTATTACCAATTACGATATATCCCTTAATGAACATCAAAAACCAAAAAAAAGAAAACAGTTAATGCTATTAGAAACCAAACACAGCACTTAATTTGTCACTGTAAGGAATGACCACGAAATAACTTCCGGTTCTACCTGTGGCTATTCACATTTATAGCGTTTCCCGATTGCGTCAGGTACAAGTCCCCTTAATTAAGGCTAACCTTTACCCACAAGTACCTAGAGCAATTTTTGGAGTCCAAACCTTCAGGTTTGGCAAGAGCGATGGAGTCCAAACCTTCAGGTTTGGCAGGATCGAAGGACTCCAAAAACCCAAACCTAAAGGTTTGGACTCCAAAAACTGCTAGGTATTTGTGGGTAAAGATTAGTTAATTAAGGAGGGGATTTAGGGGAGGTTGTACTTAACGCTTGACATTCTTATTTATTCATGTCTCAATGGTAAAATTATTAGATTGAATTTTTAGTATGCCATTATACCCCTCCTAAAAGTATTAATTATGTCAACAAAGGCATTCCCACGTATTATTTGGGAATGCCTTTTTTTTTGGTTTGGAGCATCTTGCAATAAACACCAAAATTGGAGGAACTGGCACGTACTGTTGGGACTATAGTTATTTCGCAGTATTTTTGACATTGCCTTGATTCTATATTTTTGGTATAATAAACTGATGTTACGCACTGTACTTCAAAAGTGAATACCAGAGTAGTGCAAAATGAAATTTTGCTGATTGTAACAGATTTTGGGGATACCCCCCTAACCCCCCGTACACGGGTGGAACCAAACATCATTTGACACTTTGCTTTAATTTTTCTATTTTGGGACTTCCCCCTGTGTACGGGGGGTTAGGGGGGTGTCCTCTATTTTGCACTCCAGTTTGAAAGCTATCTGCGTAACATCAGTAATAAACTTAACAACTCGTTTTTAATTAATTCTACAATTTGTCAGATTTTAGGAACCTTTACCACCTATGTTATAGCGTTTCCCGATTGCATCAGGTACAAGTCCCCTCTTTAATTAAGGAGGGGATTTAGGGGAGGTTGTACTTTATCGTATCTCGCGAGTACAACAAGTACAACAGATTTAGGGGAGTAAACGGATTAGTTTTCTATTTTAATTTTTTAAATTAAGATATTTAATTTTGAATTATTTTCACGCGATGCTCAACTTTTTAAGCTATACTTATATCATTATCAAAATAACAATATCTCATTGAATCTGACTACGATAAATCAATGGGTTATTGACATTCTTAAATTTTCACTATTATTCATAAGGAAATAAACAAGGGTTACAAGTCCCTTCAAACGCAGAAATTTTCGTATAATTTTAAAAAATCAAATAGTTAAAAAGTTGAGCATCGCGTTTATTTTCTTTCTCCCTAATCTTAAGTAACCTGAGTTCGATATAAGTTGATGAATATAACTAATTGTATTTGTTATATAATACACTGATAATTGTGCCCAAATTTTATTTGGGAACACAATGCATCAGAAGCTTTGCTTCGAGTTTTGCCAAGCAAAGCTTGGCAAACAGTGCGTTCCCAAATAAAATTTGGGAACGATATTGAATTAACTCTATTTTTACATCGAACTCAGGTTAAGTACCTATCTTGACAATCATCAAAAGTTTGCTCCGCAAATTTTTGCCCCAATTACATTTCAATTAAGCTCAATTTTTCCAAAATAAATTTTGGACTCCAATTTTCAAAATAAACTTTTATAGCATTTCCCGATTGCATCAGGTACAAGTCCCCTCTTTAATTTAAGGAGGGGATTTAGGGGAGGTTGTACTTTATTCAATCGGGAAATGCTATATCACCAAAAAATTGTAAGTTCTCCATTCTATTTAAAGGGGAGTCAGTGAGATTTTTTTTACAACCAAAGGAGAAACGATAATGTTTTTTCAATCACTAAAGAGGTCATGGGGTGTATTTATTGCTTCCATGGCTATATTAGGGTTTGCTTTAACGCCTTTGCCAGTGTTAGCTGCTGGGCCAGGTGGTGTAAATAGCAATTTGCAATTTTGGCTCAAAGCCAATGCGGGTACAAGCACAACCACCGATGGTAATCCCATTGATACCTGGAGTGACCAAAGTACACCGGCTAACAATGGTAGCAGTACTGGTGCAGCAAGACCCACTTTTGAAAATGCAACTGCTGATTTAATTAACTTTAATCCAGTAGTTCGTTTTGATGACACCGATGATGAAATTTTATTGGGTGATCCATTAGGCATCATTGGTACTAACCCTTTCACACTTTTCTTCGTTCAACAAACTTCTGATACTGATACTGCAACGATATTAGGGTCAGATACAACCAATCATCTCCCAGGTCCCTATTACCAATGCGCTATAGCTAATGGTTTTAATGAAATAAGTAATATTAATGCTAATGTCGGCTATATCAATTCGGGTACAATAACCGTAAGAAATGATGGCATTCCGCACTTATCAGCTACTCAACGAATAGGTAATGATTTTTATATCTATCACGCTGGTGCTGTGGATGTTGGACCAACAACAAACGCCATCTCCTTTAGTGGTGCAAATAAAGCCATTGGCTCTGCTTATAGTGGAGCTACACATTATTTTGGTGGAGATATGGCTGAAGTAATTGTCTATGATACCGCTTTATCTATTACAGATCGGCAAAAAGTCGATTCTTATTTAGCACTCAAATATGGTATTACTTTGGACAGTACGATTAATTATGTCAATTCCAGTGGTACTGCTATTTATCCTTCAACTAGCACTCATAGCAGTTACATCAATGACATCGCCGGGATTGGTACTGATAGTGGTAGTGTTTTAAATCAACCCAAATCTCGTAGTGTCAATACTGATAGTGTGGTTACTGTTACTGGTTCTGGTATTGCCGATGGTAACTTTTTAATTTGGGGTAATGATGATGGTGCTTTAACTTTTTTGTCCACCGAAGTCCCTACGAGTGGTAAACGTTTTACCCGTGAATGGAAAGTCGCGGAAACTGGTGATGTAGGTTCGGTAACATTGAGTTTTGATTTAACCAGTGTTGCTGGTGCTGATTTAAGCAGTGCGACTAAATTTACCCTCTTGACTGATGCCGATGGTAATTTTAGCGATGCCACTGAAACAACGGGCGCAACGATTAATGGTAATTCAGTGGAATTTAGTGGGATTAATTTGAGCGATGGGCAATATTTTAGCCTGGTTTATAATACGACATCAAGCGATATTTTTAGCAATTTGCAACTTTGGCTCAAAGCCAATGCGGGTACAAGCACAACCACTGATGGCAATCCCATTGATACGTGGAATGACCAAAGTACACTGGCTAACAATGGTAGCAGTACAGGTGCGGCGAGACCCACTTTTGAAAATGCAACTGCTGATTTGATTAACTTTAATCCAGTAGTTCGTTTTGATAACACGGATGATGAAATTTTAGTCGGTGATCCATTAGGGATTACAGGCACTAACTCTTTTACAATTTTTTCTGTGCAAAAAACTTCAGGGGCTGGGCCTTCCACAATATTAGGTTCTGATACAACCACTTTTAATAACCCAGGACCGTATTACCAATATTACTTAGGGAGTAAAATCACTCAGGTTCGATCTGGTGTTGCTACTATTAACAGTGGTACCACAACAATAAATGATGGTATTCCACGTTTATCAGGTACCCAGCGATCTGGTAATGATTTTTATCTCTATCATGCAGGTATTGTGGATGCTGGACCAACAACAAACAGTATTTCCTTTTTTGGTACAAACAAAGCTATTGGATCAGCTTATAGTGCTGGCTCACAATATTTTGACGGTGATATAACCGAAGTAATTGTTTATAACACTGCTTTATCTAATACTGATCGCCAAAAAGTCGATTCTTATTTAGCACTCAAATATGGCATAACTTTAGACAGCACGATTAATTATGTTAATTCCAGTGGTACTGCTATTTATCCTTCAACTAGTACACACAGTGGCTACATCAATGATATTGCCGGTATCGGCACTGATAATGGCACTACTTTAAGTCAACCCAAATCTCGTAGTATCAACAGTGATGACATTATCACCATCACCGGTTCTGGTATTGCCGATGGTAATTTTTTGATTTGGGGTAATGATGATGGTGCCTTAACTTTCTCCTCTACCGAAGTCCCTGGCGATGGTAAACGTTTTACCCGTGAATGGAAAGTTGCCGAAACCGGTGACGTAGGTTCAGTGACACTGAGTTTTGATTTAACCAGTGTTGCCGGGGCAGATTTAAGCGATGCCACCAAATTTACCTTGTTGACTGATGCCGATGGTAATTTCAGCGATGCCACTCCCACAACAGGCGCAACGATTAATGGTAATTCAGTGGAATTTAGTGGAATTAATTTGAGCGATGGGCAATATTTTAGCCTGGTTTATAAAAGAAATCTCGTTGTTGATAATATTGGTGACCTTGATGATGGTAATTATGCGGCTGGACAAAATACTTTACGCGAAGTGATTGCTAATGCGAGTGCTGGGGATACCATTACCTTTGATTCCAGCATTGCCGGGCAAACCATAACCTTGACTAATCAATTAGACATTGCTCAAAATCTCACTATTGATGGTACTGGACAAAAGATAACCATCAGTGGGAATAATGCGGTGCGCGTGTTTGAAATCACGGCAGGTACAGTGATTTTTCAAAATTTGACTATTGCTAATGGAAATGCGGGAGCTGGTAATGGAGGTGGCATCAATGTTATTAATGGTGCGGTTGCTACAATTAAAAAGTCCACGCTAACCGGAAATAATGCGACCTCTGGCGGTGGTGCTAGTGTCAGTAACAGCACTTTGACGGTGACCAACAGTACTGTTAGTGGCAATAATGTCACCGGAGTCGGTGCAGGTCAAGGAGGTGGCGGACTTCAGGCCGGTGCTGGAGGTATTCTCAACCTTTCCAACAGTACCATCGCTAACAACACTTCTATCATCGGGGGCCCAGGCTTGCGAGTTTCCGCTACTGGCACCGCAAATCTACAAAACACGATAATTGCTGATAACAATAATACAACAGGTGGTGGTATTGACGACTGTTATGTGAGGCCAGGTGGCACTTGGGGACCGGATATCAATAACTTAATTGAAGTACATCAAGGTTGCGGTACTCCAATATCCACCAGCGATCCAGTATTCGGTCCTTTGCAAAACAACGGTGGTGATACCCAAACAATGGCACTATTATCTGGCAGTCCTGCAATTAATGCCGGCGATAATGGCACTTGTGAAGCTACCGATCAACGTGGTGAAACTCGCCCCAAACTGACGACTTGTGATATTGGTGCCTATGAATATGATTTATTGCCTCCCACCAATTTAACAGGCAGTGGTTCTCAAACCCAAATCAACCTCTCTTGGATTGACAATAGTGATGGAGAAACTGATTTTAAGGTAGAACGAGCCGGTACTTTAATTGCAACCACAGCGGCTAATGCGACTGGCTACAGTGATAGCGGTTTATCCTGCAATAATTCTTACAATTACTCCGTCACAGCCACCAGTGGATTAGGTGAATCAACGACAGTTTCAACCAGTGTCACAACTTCGGCTTGTCCACTCCCATCAACTATCAGCTACGAACTAACGGTAGACAGTGTTGGAGGAACGATAAGCGGTGAAGGCATTGATTGTGGTAGTGATTGCCTACAAGGTTTTGTTTCAGGCACTGAAACCTCACTAAGCGCAACGCCCTATACAAACTATGTTTTTGACAGTTGGAGCGGTGATTGTGATAGTAACGGTACCGTCTTAATGGATAGTGATAAATCTTGTACTGCTCTTTTTAAGCAATACTTTGATTTGACAATCACTGTTATTGGTAAAGGGACAGTAAATTCAACAGATGAACGTCTCCAATGTTCCAAAAACTGCACAGTCAACTATCTCAAAGACACGACAGTCACTTTCAATGCACAACCAGAAACGGAATGGGTGTTAAAAGCTATAACTGGCGATTGTAATGCAACAGGTTCTCTGGAAATGAATCAAGATAAAACCTGTACCGTCACCTTTATTGATGATCCCAACATTCCCAACAACGGCGACGGTAATGCAGACGGTATTAAAGATGCGCTACAAAACAACGTGATTAGCATTCCCGATCAGGTTGACGGCGAATATTTGACCTTGGAAGTTGATTCCACTTGTTGGATTGATAATGCGTATACGGATTTGCCCAGCAATCAAGGCGAATACAATCCCATTTACCAATTTCCACAAGGCACGATGCACTTTGAATTGGAATGTGCTGAAACCGAAGCGAAGGTTTATTTCCATGCCTTGCAAAAAGCCCAAAACCCCATCTTGCAAAAATATGGGCCACTCATTCCTGGTGATTCAACTACAACAGATTGGTTTGAGATTCCAAACGTGACTTATAGCACCAAGATGATTGGCAGTAAACCTGTTGTTGTCGCCAATTATCACCTGATTGACGGTAAATTGGGTGACGACACCGATGTAGATGGGCGTATTGTTGATCCAATGGGTATCTCATTTAGTAATGATTTTGACAGTATCGTCAGTTTCGTTGCCAACAATGCCAGTGCTTCAACCCAATTAGGCAATGTTGGCATTCCCGTGAGCCGTTTAGGGAGTAAAGGCATTGTTTCAGTTGACTATGCCTCCGTGAACAATAGTGCCACTGCGGGCCAAGATTACCAAGCCACCAACGGTACGCTCACCTGGGCTGATGGCGAAATGGATAGCAAAATTGTCACCATCAACTTACTCAGCAGTGCCACTGCTGGCAATACATTATTATTGACACTGAATAATTTAACATCGACTAGTAAAGTCGTATTAGCCCTTGACACGTTATCCATTACCATTGTTGATGATGTCATACCGGTTGAAGAAACACCGGAGGAAACAATACCAACGGAGGAAATACCAACACCGATTGGAGAAACACCGGGGGAAACAATACCAACGGAGGAAACACCAACAACACCAGTGAATGAACCGGTAACACCCACAACGGAACAGCCCAAAGGTGATAATGTCATCAGCTTCACTGCAAAAGGCTATATTTCCCATAAAGAGGCAGGTGAACCAGGCATAGCCACACTTACGATAAGTCGTACAGCCACAACAGGTATTGTTTCAGTTGATTATACGACTTTAGATGCTTCTGCAACTGCTGGAGTCGATTACCAACCAACGAGTGGCACATTAACTTGGGCACCCGGTGAAAGTGGTAACAAGGAAATAACTATTACATTACTTGAGACAGCAACCTCGGGTAACTCCCTGATGCTAACTCTCAATAATTTGATAGCAACAAGCGGCGGGCAATTAGGAGTTAATATTGCCGTATTGACAATTCTTGATACTGTGACAACTTCTGCCTCAGAACTTCCAACAACGACTACAGGAGACACAACAACAGAAGACACGACTCCCTCATCTGAGTTACCGCCAACAGTGACGACAACGATACCATCAACGGTTCAAATGCCAACAGGCCCAATAACCGATGTATTCAATGCCCAAGGAAATATTTTTGACGAAGTTATCGTAGAAGAAACAGGGAGAGTTTCCCACGCCATTTACAGAGCAGAAGCCGAAAATAATGGCTTGATTTCTAATTCAACCATTCTGGAAACGGGTGTGATAACCGGTGGTAAATTCAGCGGGGAAATAGACAATCAAGGCACAATTATTGATGCAGAGTTTGTGGGCCTTTCTCTCACAGGTGGCACATTATCAGGCACGATTCTCAATAATAGTCAAATAGGTGGCATTATTGAAGACGTGCAATTGGCTCCTGGAGCCACATTGATTGGTGGCAAAATCGGTGGTCAAATTAAAGCCGATTCCGATAGTGTTCTGAAAGATGTGCAATTAACAGCAGGTACCAGAGTCAGTGGTGGTACGCTTTCTGGTGAAATCAGTGGCGATCCAGATAATATTCCCATTATCACCGCTGCCAACATTGCACCTGGGACAGTACTTTCTAATGTCCGAATCAGCCCAAGTGTTAATTTACCAGATGATGTCATTTTGGGTCCAGGCGTTATTTTACCCAGTGAACCACCAGCACTTGAAGACTTTGGTTTCGATGCAGCCGACATTGCCAATTTAGAAGCAGAAAGTTTAGGCGAATTAGAACCTGGCGTTTTTGGTGTACTTGAACCAGAAAATCTGGAAACCATCTCCCCAGAAGCAATGAGCAATCTGAGTCCTGAGCAACTGGCTGAAGTTAAAGCTGAAACCTTAGAATCTCTTAGCCTAGAACAATTTGAGCAAATGCCGGTGGAAGCCTTAGGCGGTTTAACAGCAGACAATATGGAAGGCATGCCCACTGAATTAATGGGAGAACTTTCCGGTGAACAATTAGCTGAAATCGAACCCGAAGCATTGCAAGGGTTGGAAGAAGAACAATTGGAAGCGATTCCACCTGAAGCGATGGGAGAAATGGAGCCAGAACAAATGGCCGAATTGCCAAAGGACACGTTAGGCGGATTAAATGCCGAACAACTTGAACAATTGCCATCTGCCGCATTAGGCGGGCTTCAATCAAATAACATGGGCGGATTATCAACCGGGGTACTGAATCACTTCAGCCCTGAACATCTTTCAGCGCTAGATGCTGGTGAATTTACCCAAATGCCAAGTGCCGATGTTTCCAAACTCTTCACCAACTTTGATGCGGATAAAATCAGCGTTCAAAACGCCGCGCAATTTGTGCCACCTGGTTGGCAAATCGATCCAAGCAGTGGTGAAATAACCGCACCTTCAGGAGCAAAACTCACACCGAGAGCTTTACCACCCGCCAATATACCAGAAGGCGTAAAACTCCCACAAGTGGCTGATTTAGGTAAAGGGATGGGACTAGGCGGGCAAGGTACCAGCATTAAGGAAAATATGACTCGTTCCCTTGAAGATGAAGATTTAAGCAATTTTGTGTTATCCCAAAATTCTGACAACGGCTTTTTGGTTGTGGAAGGAACTGGTGATGCAGAAGGCATTAAGTATAGCTTTATCCCTGATATCGATAACGTGATTCAAGTGGATGGCGACAAAGTACCGATTGGACTTGCTGTGACAGAAGGCGGTTTTTACACAATAACTACACCTGATGAGAAACAATACAAAGTCGTGCCAGCACCCAAAGACCCTTCCGCATTGAGTCAATTACTCAATGGTGGTGAAGTCATTATTGGTAAACGTGGTGATGTGTTAATGGAAATTTTGCCTAAAACACGACAACGTGGCAGTGCTCGCCAAGTGGCTATTTTTGATCCCCTTATTGAGCTTGCACCAGACGACTTATGTGTTGAAATTGAACCTGGGGAAGTAGTTTGTGATTTTGATAACGCGCCTGATGCGATGAAACCAGGGCTTTACTTTGACTTTGACAAAACTCGTGATCGCAAATTGGAACAAGGCAAGGTTATCTATTTTGACGGTACTTCTCAAGCCATGAACCCAACGTTACTCTCGCCAGATGTATTTATTGAAGAAGGGTTCAAATTTGAAGGCGTTGAAGATGTTGTCTTCAATAGCAATGGTGTCTTTTATGTTTTATATAATGGTATTACTTACCTCGTAATGCCAGAATTTAAAGTGAAAAATTCCCCAAGCGATGAAGAAAACATTGAAGAAAACATTGAAGAAAACATTGAACCAAGTATTGTGGTCAATGAATTTGTCGAGGGAGAAGATTACACGCTCACATATAGCATTACCATTGACGCTTTAGGCGATACTTCTCAAGAGGGGACGCGCACTAGAAAGCGAGGAAAAGCCAGAGAAGTGTTAGAGTTTGAACCACTTATCGAACTGGCACCCGATGATTTATGTGTAGAAATCACACCGGACGAAATTGTTTGTGATTTTGATAATATGCCCGTTGAATAAAAATTAAATCTAAATCTCGGATTTGATACCTGACAGGTTTTAAAAACCTGTCAGGTATTTAGGCCAAAATATTTATCTGACAAACTATAGAACTGAACCAATCTTAACCACTAGAAACGCTTTTGTTTTAATGCTGTGTTGATGTTATTATCATCAACCAGTGCTTCATAATTGATAAGTGAATAAGGATTTAATAATTTGCAAAATTTTGGTGCAAACCTGACAGGTTTTTAAAACCTGTCAGGTTTCAACTTTCGTATTTTATTGAATCCTCACTCCTAAATGAATAAGGAAAAATTTAAAGCCGATTGAGCTTTATAAATCTAACCTAACCCACTATTTGCTAAAGTGATGAACTAAAAAGCAAAATAGGTTTTGTTCAGCTACTGACATAGAATGAATTAAGATAAATGTTATCTCCTAAACTTCCAACATTAAAACTTAATCCAGATGAACTTCACTTATGGTTTGTCTTTCCTAATGAAATACAAGATGTCGAATTACTTTCAGCTTATGAAAAGTTGATGACCCCAGAAGAACAAGCACAACGACAAAGATTTCATTTTGCAAAACATCAACACCAATATCTTGTTACCCGTGCTTTGATTCGTACCACTCTATCCCGCTATACTGAAATAGAACCCGGTCATTGGCGTTTTTCCAAAAATGCTTATGGACGACCTGAAATTATAGCATCAGAAGGAATGCCATCACTTCGCTTTAATTTGTCTCATACAGACGGTTTAGTTATTTGTGGTATCGTTTTGAAACAAGATGTAGGAGTAGATGTCGAAAATATTGAACGGCACGGTGCAACAGTTGATATCGCTGATAGATTTTTTTCTCCCCAAGAAGTCAAAGATTTGTATGCTATTGATGAGAAAGAAAGACGAACACATTTTTTTGACTATTGGACACTCAAAGAATCTTATATTAAAGCACGTGGTATGGGACTATCATTACCACTAGAACAATTTACTTTTCATATTTCAGAAAATGAACCATTACGTATTTCTTTTGATCCTAAATTGCAAGATGAGCCAAATAAATGGCAATTTTGGCTACTGAAACCAACTCAACATCACAAAGTAGCCATCTCTTTATGTCAAGAAATGAAGATAAAATACCAACTTACAGTAAATAAAGTAATACCTTTAATAGGAGAGCAACCCTTTTTTTGTCCTATTCTTAAGCAATCTTAAAATCTTAGGAATGTCCTTCAATATCCTTCATCGTTCTAAAGTTTGAATTCCTCGTATACTTTTTCCCATTCAGTAATTTTCTTTTTTAATGATTATTAACTGATGTTACGCAGATAGCTTTCAAACTGGAGTGCAAAATTGAGGACACCCCCCTAACCCCCCGTACACAGGGGGAAGTCCCAAAATAGAAAAATTAAAGCAAAGTGTCAAATGATGTT
>JAUCGK010000039.1 GCA_030378085.1 Candidatus Parabeggiatoa sp. HSG14 | reverse complement strand
TACATAAGATTTTTTGATAAGTGTTAATTATATCTGTTTTTTATTATCAGTTATCGATCCTAATTCCTAATTCCTAATTATGAAAATTTACCAAGTTGGCGGTGCTGTACGTGATAAATTGCTTGGGCATCCAAGCAAAGATAAAGATTGGGTGGTAGTAGGCGCAACACCAGATATGTTATTAGAACTCGGTTATACACCCGTTGGACGCGATTTTCCCGTTTTTTTGCACCCCACCACACGCGAAGAATATGCGCTAGCACGCACTGAACGAAAAACAGAGGCAGGTTATACGGGCTTTAGTGTCTATGCAGCACCCGATGTGACTTTAGAAAGCGATTTGCAACGGCGAGATTTAACCATTAACGCGATGGCAAAGGATGACGATGGACAATTGATTGATCCATTTAATGGTTTAGCAGATTTGCAAGCAGGTATTTTGCGGCATGTTTCTCCCGCCTTTGTAGAAGATCCCGTGCGAATTTTACGCGTTGCTCGATTCGCAGCCCGATTTGATTTTAATGTTGCGGAAGAGACGTTGGATTTAATGAGTAAAATGGTAGAAAATGGTGAAGTGGATGCATTAGTGGCAGAACGTGTATGGCAAGAAACTGTAAAAGCACTGGTTGAACCCCAACCACAAAAGTTTTTTGAACTTTTACGGCATTGTGGTGCATTAGCAAGAATTTTTCCAGAAATTGACAACCTTTTTGGTGTCCCTCAATTATTGAAACCTCACCCAGAAATTGATACAGGGGTACATGTTATGTTGAGCTTACAACAAGCACGACGTAAAACAAATGATAGCCAAGTACTCTTTGCAGTATTAACCCATGATTTAGGCAAAGGAACTACACCACCTGATGAATGGCCCTATCATTCAAATTATGAAGAACATGGCATTGAGCTTGTAGAAACCTTATGTCAACGTTACCGCGTCCCCAGTCAACACCGTTTTTTAGCAATACTCGTTGCACGCTATCATGAACATTGTCACCATATCGCTGAACTTACGCCCGAAATCTTACTTAATGCTTTGGAAAGTTTAGACGCTTTTCGTCGTCCCCAACGATTTGAGCAATTTTTATTGGCTTCAGAAGCAGATTCACGTGGACGCGATGGTTTTTCTGAACAACCTTATCCTCAAGCTGATATGTTTCGTCAAGCTTTTGAGATTGCCCATCAAGTAAAAGTTTTTGCTATACAAGCGGATGGATTTCATGGTGCTGAAATAAAAGAAGAATTACGCCGACGGAGAATACAAGCATTAGCACCTTACTTTCCCAAAGCACTCTAAAGAATAACAATTCCTTCTCACGAAAGAATTTAATGTCCTAGCACACTCATCGTTAATACATAAATCAAAAATTGTCAAAAGTAGGGTGGGTAGAGCAGCAATTGCATTCCAAAGCTTGTGATGTTCAACCCACCATTTAGATCAGAATTACATCAGATATACTTTAAAACATAAAAGATGGAAATCAAATCAGATGAAAACACAATCACGAATACTTGTTGTGGATGACAATACTGATATTTGTGTCAATATTGAAACCCTTCTTAGTATAAATGGCTATCTTGTTGATACTGTTATTAATGGTGAACAAGCTATATCTTTTTGCCGGAAAAATCAATATAACATCATTCTAGTTGACATTTGTCTCCCTGATATTCAGGGACCAGAATTGGTTGATAAAATAGCCAAGATATCTCTATCAACCGATTTTATCTACATAACAGGACATGCTTTGCTTAATAGTGCGATTGAAGCTGTGAAGCGGGAACGTGTCGTTTCCTATGAAACTAAACCACTTGACTTGGAGCATCTCCTTTTTATTATTCAACAGGTCATTCAACGTCAACACGTTGAAAAATCTCTGGTTGAGGAACGTCTATTACTCACTCAGCGGGTAGCAGAACGTACCATAGCACTGAATAAAACCAATCTTGATTTAGCCCGCGCTGTCCGTCTCAAAGATGAATTTCTTGCAAGTATGAGCCATGAATTACGGACACCTTTAGCTTCTGTACTGGGAAATACTGAACTGTTGTTGGAAGGCATTTATGGTTCGTTAAATAAGAAGCAAATAAAATCCTTACAGACAATCGAAGGGAGTGGACAACATTTGTTATCTTTGATCAATGATGTTCTCGATCTTTCCAGAATTGGGGCAGGAAAAATGGAATTGGAACGAGAACAAGTTCAAATAATAGAATTGTGTCATAAAAGTTTGCACTTTATTCGACAACGAAGCGTACAAAAAAAGAACCTTCAAGTGACATTGACTCTTGATCATACAAAAAATATATCACTAAATGCAGATCCACAGCGATTGAAACAGATTTTAGTTAACTTGCTAAATAATGCGGTCAAATTTACCCCTAATGGGGGTTCTATTGATTTAGAAGTCAAAACAAATGAAGCGGATCAAGTGATTCATTTTATTGTTTCAGATACAGGTATCGGTATTGCTTCTGAAGATATGGAACGCTTATTTCAACCCTTTATTCAAGCTGATAGTCGATTAGCACGCAAGTATGAAGGCATCGGGCTAGGGCTTACATTGGCACAACACTTGACAGAATTGCATGGTGGAAGTCTTAGTTTAGATAGTACCCTTGATAAGGGAAGTCGTTTTACTGTTTCTTTGCCGTGTTATGAAATACCTGTTGTAAAAAAACAAAAACCAGAAGAAATTATGTTTGTTTCATTGAAGACAACAGATGAACCACAGCAAAATGAATACGATAAACTTATATCTGGGTTACCTAAAGAAACTGTTCAGAGTAATCATGCTGAATTTCCAATAGTGTTATTAGCAGAAGACAATGAAGAGAGCCTTTCATTTTTTTCATCTTATTTAGAAGCTAAGAATTATCAGGTAATCACTGCTAGAGATGGTTCAGAAGCTATCATCCGCATTCAAGAAACACCCCCTGATATTATTTTAATGGATATCCAAATGCCTGTTGTGAATGGCTTAGAAGCGATTGAGCGAATTCGTGCTTTCAAAGAATTTCAAACAACACCCATTATTGCTCTAACTGCACTAGCCCTACCAGGAGATTGTGAACGTTGTTTAGCCTTAGGTGCTAATAAATATTTAAACAAGCCGGTTAGTCCTAAAAACTTATTGAAAATTATAGAAAATCTATTGGGAGATTGTATCTTCTTAAAAAGTGTGGGTAAATTCGCCCAAACCTGACAGGTTTTGGAAACCTGTCAGGTTTTTCCACAGAATTTAGGGAAGATACGGGAGATTCTTAACTGATGTTACGCACTGTACTTCAAAAGTGAATACCAGAGTAGTGCAAAATGAAATTTTGCTGATTGTAACAGATTTTGGGGATACCCCCCTAACCCCCCGTACACGGGTGGAACCAAACATCATTTGACACTTTGCTTTTTTAATTTTTCTATTTTGGGACTTCCCCCTGTGTACGGGGGGTTAGGGGGGTGTCCTCAATTTTGCACTCCAGTTTGAAAGCTATCTGCGTAACATCAGTTCTTAATTTCAAAGTTGTCCAGATAAATTTTTGTTTTTTTTGTGCTTCAAAAAATCAGATTTTTTTGACACTTTAAATTTTTACAACATCATAATTGACTTCTACAGTTTTTAATGGATACTATTCATTTACGCGGCGTGCGTACTCATAATTTAAAAAATATTGATTTGGATTTACCACGCGATAAACTGATTGTGATTACCGGATTATCGGGTTCGGGTAAATCGTCTTTGGCGTTTGATACTATTTATGCGGAAGGACAACGGCGGTATGTCGAATCATTATCGGCGTATGCTCGGCAGTTTTTATCTATGATGGAAAAACCAGATGTTGAGCATATTGAAGGTTTGTCGCCAGCGATTTCTATTGAGCAAAAATCCACTTCTCATAATCCCCGTTCCACCGTTGGTACTGTAACGGAGATTTATGATTATTTACGATTATTATTTGCACGGGTTGGCGAAGCTTATTGTCCTGAACATGGCAATTGTTTACAAGCACAAACTGTCACGCAAATGGTTGATCAAGTATTGGTATTACCTAAAAGTAGTCGCTTAATGTTACTTGCTCCTGTTGTCAAAGAACGCAAAGGTGAACATCGACAATTATTGGATTCTCTCCAAAAGCAAGGATTTATTCGCGCACGAATTGATGGGGAAATCATCATGTTAGATGATCCGCCCGAATTAGATTTATATAAAAAACATACCATAGAAGTCATAGTAGATCGTTTTAAAGTGCGTGATGATATTCAATTACGTTTGGCAGAATCGTTTGAAACCGCCTTGAAACTGGGAGAAGGTTTAGCAAAAATCAGTTTTATGGAGGATAAAACTAAAGGGAGAACGCGAAAAGGAAAAAAGGAAACACGCCAAGAAGAGTTTTCTGATATCACTTTCTCGTCAAAATTTGCTTGTCCTGAATGTAATTATAGCCTCAGCGAATTAGAGCCTCGCTTATTCTCCTTTAATAATCCTGTTGGTGCCTGTCCTGTTTGTGATGGTTTAGGCGTGAAGCAATTTTTTGATCCCGCTAAAGTGATTACTGATTCTACAGTAGCCTTATCGGAAGGTGCTGTACGTGGTTGGGATAAAAAAAATGGCTTTTATTTTCAAATGCTTGAATCATTAAGCCATCACTATAAATTTAAAATAAATACACCCTTTGAGAAGCTTTCTAAAAAAATTCGTGATGTCATTTTATATGGCAGCGGCACAATAAAAATTGATTTTGTTAATTATAATACGGAAACCGGCACAACCTTTTCGCGCAGTAAACCATTTGAAGGTGTCATTCCTAATATGGAACGGCGTTACAGGGAAACAGAATCCAATGCTGTGCGTGAAGAATTAACCAAGTATTTAAGTCAGCAACCTTGTGGAGATTGTGAAGGTACTCGCTTAATTGAAGCGGCTCGTCATGTTTTTATTGAAGGTTATAACTTGCCACAATTAACTGCGTTACCAATTGGACGCGCTCAAACCTTTTTTCAAGCGTTGCAGTTACCGGGTAAACGGGGAGAAATTGCCGCTAAAATTCTTAAAGAAGTGGTTGAACGATTACAGTTTTTGGTGAATGTGGGCCTTGAATATCTTACCTTAAATCGTAGTGCAGACAGTTTATCGGGGGGCGAAGCACAACGCATTCGTCTTGCCAGCCAAATTGGTGCAGGTTTAGTCGGCGTTATGTACATTTTAGATGAACCTTCCATCGGTTTACATCAACGTGATAATCAACGCCTTTTGAATACGCTAGTTCGTTTACGCGATTTAGGCAACACTGTGATTGTAGTAGAACATGATGAAGAAGCGATACGAGCTGCTGATCATATAGTTGATATAGGCCCTGGAGCGGGTGTACATGGTGGGCAAGTAGTCGCACAAGGAAAACTGTCAACCATTTTAAAAAATCCGGAATCAGTAACAGGACGATATTTAGCCAAAAAACGACAAATTGCTGTACCAAAAAAACGACAAACTGCTGATAAAAAAAGATTTTTATATTTAAAAGAAGCACAAGGCCACAATTTAAAATCCATCACACTAGAACTGCCCATAGGTTTAATGACTTGTATTACTGGTGTTTCTGGTTCTGGAAAATCAACACTGATTAATGATACTTTATATCCCATTGCTGCAAACGAATTAAATCGTGCCAGTTTGGATGCAGCTCCCCATGATTCTATTGAAGGTATTGATTTATTAGATAAAGTCGTTGATATTGACCAAGGACCAATAGGTCGCACCCCGCGTTCTAATCCAGCAACTTACACAGGCGTTTTTACACCGATTAGAGAACTCTTTTCAGCAACCCCCGAAGCACGTTCACGCGGTTATAAGTCAGGGCGTTTTAGTTTTAATGTTAAAGGAGGACGTTGTGAAGCTTGTCAAGGAGATGGTGTCATTAAAGTAGAAATGCACTTTTTGCCCGATATTTATGTAACCTGCGATGTGTGCAAAGGGCAACGTTATAATCGCGAAACCTTAGACATCAAATATAAAGGCAAAACTATCCATGACATACTTTCTATGACAGTAGAAAAAGCACGGGATTTTTTTGATGCGGTACCCGTCTTAGCTCGAAAGCTTCAAACGCTTATGGATGTGGGATTATCTTATCTTACGCTTGGACAAAATGCAGTCACCTTATCAGGTGGGGAAGCACAACGCATCAAACTGTCGCGAGAACTTTCAAAACGCGATACTGGCAATACGCTATACATTCTTGATGAACCAACCACCGGCTTACATTTCCATGATATAGAACAACTACTCAGTGTTTTGCATCGCCTTCGTGATCATGGTAATACTGTAGTTGTCATAGAACATAATTTAGATGTGATAAAAACAGCAGATTGGATAATTGATTTGGGGCCAGAAGGAGGTGATGGAGGCGGATATATTATTGCAACGGGAACCCCAGAAAATGTCGCGGCACAAAAACAGTCTTATACGGGGCAGTTCTTGAAAACGATGTTATCAGAAAAGGCAGGAAAGATAACTAAGAAAACAAAAACTCGTCGTAGAACGGTAAAACAACAGTAAAACCAAAAATACAGTCGGCTGAAAAGTCTTACAATCTATCAGTATCTCGTAAATACAACAGATTAAATTCTCGTTCCAATGCTCCAGCGTCACTACCATTGAGTTAATGTGCATGAAATAATTTACCCAAATGTTGGGGCAAACCTGACAGGTTTTTAAAACCTGTCAGGTTTAGTTGTCGAAGTTATTTTATGCACGTTTCTTAATGCTAAAAAAGTAGTTTCCGAAAAAAACCTGACAAGTTTCACTGATTTCATCGAAGGATATAATGCCTAAAATTCCGCATGAATGATGGCTAATTTGACAGGTAATAATAATTGACTGATTGATTCATCACTGTTCTTCCACAATCTTAATTTCTTCCTCTGTCAATCCGTAGAGTTGATAGACGAGTTGATCTATTTCTGCTTCTAGGGCGGATGTGTCGGCTTTTGGGTTGGTGCGTTTGGTGGTTAGGATTTTGTCAACCAAAGTGATGAAAGGTTGTTGTTCTAATTTTGAAATACATGAAATTGGAATTTGGGAGATATAAGATGCCTGCATGGTAAAAGCTCCTCCCTGTAATGTTGATACAATTTTACCAAGAAAAAACCAAGTTATTTTTGAGTTGAGTAATGCTAGTAAAAAAAAGTTTTGAATCGGAATAAAAAAAGTTGTTTTACTTAGATACATATTAGACTCTTCCCATGAAAATGCCTGATTAGTAGCAATTTCTTGATAAACAATCTTTGGCTGTTCAAATTCTTGCCAATACGCGATATTATCTTGAATTTCATACCATTTATAACTACCAGCCTTTCTACCACCTACAATGCCTGGAGTAAGTCTTTCTTTGTATTGATGAAGATGATTATGAATAGCTGGATATTTTTCTATATCAATTCCACGTCGCGTAAAAATAAGCCATAAATCAGGATTCTCAATTATCCACCGCTTAACATCTCTCCCACGCAAAAAGGGTTTTAACAATTCAGCCGATGAAGGATGTTCAGCAATTAACTGATCACGAGTGGTACGATTTACGACAAAGGCTTCGTTAAATCCTGTTAAAACACCTCTATAAAACCGCCCATTTACATATTCACCTAGCGGCTTACCTGCCCTGCGTAGCTTTTCGAGTAAACGCAAAACCGTCGGTAATTCCAATCGCCATCCATCTGCTGTTAATTCTTTTTGGGCAATAAGAAAACTATTGGTTTGAAATTCAGTGTCAAAATTTTCAATAGATTGTCCTGTTTTCCAACTTAAAGTGCGGGAATGATGTTCGTTAGGTTTTGATTTTTCTAAAATAACAATACTTGGGTAGGCAATGGCTGTAAAAACCGGCGCATCACCGAAATCAATTAATTGATGTACTGTGGTTTGACTGCCTAAAAAGGCACGTAATTTTTTACCATAACCCGCACGAAAATATTTGTTTGAAGAAATAAAAGTTAATAAACCGTTTTCCTTCAAGAATTGGAAACCACGCTCATAAAAATAAACATATAAATCAGCTACACCAGTATAACAACTGTATTGCTTTTGGAATATTGGCTTTAATTCTCTAATTTTTTCTTGCCTGACATAAGGCGGATTCCCAATAACAACATCAAACCCATCACTAACACCAAACATCCACTCCGCATCAAAAAAATCCGCCAACGCATTTTGATCATAAGGATTCCACTTTGCCAAGCGTTCCGTTGTATCACGGGGAAAGCCGTCTTTTAAGAGTAATTCGCTAATCTCAGCGCGGATTTGTTCATCACGTTCACGATATTTGTTTTTGGTTTTAGATGTTCGCGCCGTGAAATGGCGTGCTCGCACTTTAGCCAGTTCTTTTTCCTTTGCTTCAATTTTAAGATTGCGAAGCGTGGCTTGTTTGGTTTTTTCCAATCCAATCAACGTATTGGCAGCAACAAATTTCGTTTCAAGATTGGGTAACGGGCGCACCCCGCGATTTTCCCGACTCTCATTAATTTTTTGATCCACCAGTAGCGAAATGAAAAAACGTAATTTGGCAATTTGTACCGCAATCGGTTGAATATCAATACCAAAAATGCTGTTTTGAATCAGATAAAGTTTGCGCCCGTAGTCTAATTCATTGCGAGAGAAAGCTTGTTCAATATCCTCAATCGCTTTATCCCGAAAGGTGCTATCGGGAATTTCATTGGCTTTGGCGATTTGTTGTTCTTTCCAACGTGCATTATTGGGATCAAGTTTACTCAAAATATAGACTAATTTATGCAAGCCACCCATTGGAAACGCGCCAGAACCACAAGCGGGATCCAACATTTTTATCTGATCTATAGCCGTTATTAATTGTTGTACTTCGTCTTCATTAAAGCCCTGATTTTCTTCATTGTAGCCAACCAAGGTGCGGAGTTGTGTATTGAGTTGCTGGTTTTTTGAATCCTTGCCCAATTGGGTTTCCAGATAGGCAATGAGAGATTCATCAACCATATAGTTGACGATTTCACGAGGCGTATAAAAAGAGCCGGTTTGTTTACGGGCAGTGGTACCGGTTTCTGGATTATAAGCGGCTAAGAGATTTTCAAAGACTTTGCCCAATAATTCCGGATCAAGGGCGATTTCTTCTTCAATCGGGGTACTTTCAGCGATGGTGAATTTATAGCGATTGAAAATATTGATAATGCCTTGTACTTGGTATTTTTTATTTTTAGTCCCATAAGCCACGTTTAAATCAATGCTTTGTGGTTTTTCAGTGAAAAACAGAAAATCCGGCACACACAACACGTTATCACTTCGATTGGAAAAACCGTCAATGCGTAATATCGTTTTTTTGCCATTGACTTTAATTATTTTATCCAAGCATTCAAACAGCCCGCCATTGAGAAATGGAATACTGGCAAAAAATACATCAAAGGCATCTTTAGCATTTCTAAAATACCCTTCATAACGATAAACGTTATGCGTCATATAATGTTGATCTCGTTGTCCGTTTTTACCCAAACCCCTAAATTTGCGATTATCAGGTTTTTTAGAGGTATTCATTTCTTGATTTAAAGTCGCAAAAAACAGATTTTGTAAAATCGCTTTATAATAGGTACTGCCTTTCGCATCCTTATAATAAAGGATTTCATCCAAGAGACTTTTATCAAATAATGTGACGGGTATGAGTTCTCGCTCTTTGAGAAACCAAACAAAAATGAGGCGCGTAATGAGACGAATCACACTGATATGATTGCGCGTTTCATCATCTCCCGCATCAAAAGGAAAAGTAACCGATTGCACTGCCCAAAAATACCAATCCGCAATTTCTTTGAAAAAGCGTTTATTGAGTTCAGAAGTATCCAACACTTTTTCCCAAGCCTGATGGAGTGCGACAAAGTTATCAATTTTTTGACGGGTGCGTAAGACTTCCAACGAAAAATCATGGAGAATTTCAACATGGGCGCGGTGCGGCTGATTAAAACGAATGTCTTTAATTAGAGTGACTTTTTCAAGAACATCTTTGGATTCGTCGCGTTTATGCAGCCGCCGATTGATAATGGCAAGCGTTAACGTTTCGCCATGTTTAAATAATACCAAAACGGGTTTATGAAATAATTTATTGATTTCTCTGGTAATTTTAGATAAAGCGGTACGACTATAGCTTTTTTCTTGTAAAGTGATGGCAAAAAATAAATAAGATTCGATGATCGTGTTATCAATTTTTTGATTGATACTAAATAAATCACCCGATGCAGACATTTCTTCATCGGTTAATTGAAAGAGTAGGGAGACTGACAGCCATTCCTTAAATAGTGCATTGGTTTGATGAAATGTTTGCCCATCAAGCAAGTCGATAAATTCATCGGGCGTATCGCAATCTATACGTTTTTGGCTGTCGTAGCCCAAGGCATTAAAAAAAGCAATGGCATTATTTTTAAGCGAGCCGTTTTGGAAGTTTTTTAATGCGGTTAAAATTAAATTTTTGGTTGTGTTCATTAGTGTGTTTTTAAAGACCTTCAACTACAAGGATTGTATATAAGAAGGGATTTTAAGTTGAACAAAATTTAACGGATTTAAAGACCTTCAACTACAAGGATTGTATATAATAAGGGATTTTAAACGGGAGATAGCCTCAATTCAATTATATAATCCCTATCGTTTTTGGTTTTTTTAAATCCTTTTTTATATACAATCCTTGTAGTTAACGGTTTTTATTGGTTTTTTTAAATCCTTTATTATATACAATCCTTGTAGTTAAAGGTTTTTGGTAGTTATTGTCAAAAATCCTGTCAATCCATTAAAAGCATTTGAACAAGATTAAACGGATTTAAAAACCTTCAACTACAAGGATTGTATATAAGAAGGGATTTTAAACAGAAGATAGCCTCAATTCAATACCTTATTTGATATATAATCTCTATCGTTTTTGGTTTTTTTAAATCCTTTATTATATACAATCCTTGTAGTTAACGGTTTTAATCCTTTCTTATATACAATCCTTGTAGTTCAAGGTGTTGACTTTGACTTTATCCGTTAAATCCTATTTCTATTTATTCAACTCCATCAACCGCCGATATTCCTCCGCCTTCCCACCATCGCCCTCTTGTTCAGCAATTTCTGCCAAGACGCTATAGGTTTGCCAAATATCAGATACAGCCGGGTCTTGGGTTTTCCTGATAGCCAAAGCCTCTTCCGCCAGTTGCCGTGCTTCTGGTAGGCGGTCGGGGTAGTTGGTTTGAAGTAAGTCGGCAAGATTGTTAAGTGATCTCGCTACTTGTACCAAATCTCCAACAGATTTTGCTCCCTCAATTGCCTTACGAGACCAACCATCTGCCGCTTCAAATTTGCCAGCCCCTTTATTGACGAGGGCTAATTGATTCCAAATCGCGGCTGCACCAGTTAGATTACCTTGAGATTCATCAATCCGTGCCGCTTCTCGATAAGCCTGCTCTGCGGCATCCCACTGTTTAGCTCTTTCATACACCCTGCCCAGTTGATAATGCAACACCGCTTCTGATTCTGGTTCATTTAATCGCTGAAAAATTGCCAGTGCTTCATGATAACGTTCTGCGGCTTCTTGGAGATTGTTTTGCTCAAGGGCTAGGGTGCCGAATTGCCCATTAATTACAGCTATAGAGCGTTGATCATCAATTTCTTTCATAAGAGAAAGAGCAGCCTCATAAGCTTTTTTGGCTTCATCAAAATCTCTCTTATCACGCAGCAGCACACTCGCTAAATTTCCGTGTAAAATACCCATCTGTTGCTTCACAATTCTAGACTGTTCCAACTGTTCTGCTACTGCCAAGCCTTGCCGATAATGGGTGATAGCTTGTTCTGTTTGACCTTGTTCTGCCAAGCATTGTCCTAACAGTTCCAAAGCACGACAACGCTTATGACTGGGCTGTTCCCCTAAACTCGTGAGTATCTCATTGAACACTTGTGCCGCAGCTTGATATTGCCCTTGGCTGAATAAAAGTGGCTCTCTGGTAATTTGCGTTGTAAAAAACAATAGTAAAAACATAATATTATAACTAACGGAAGCAAATAAGGGAATCATGACAGATTTTGATTCTTTGAATTAAACTCAGGCTTCTCCAATTTTTTCGTTCTTCGGATAATAGTGAAAAAGCAATGAAATGCAGACATATAAATGTTTAGTACTTCTTTCAACAGAACCTTTTCTATTTTGATGGAAGATAAATATATGTTTTGCAATCAATTAGTTACAAACCACGCAAATTACCAGAGAGCCATAAAAGTTTCCCTTTATTGGCCAGAGCAAGATACCCACCAATCTGTTCAGCCTGTTGGGTTAAGTCAGCACGGTCACGGTTGAGTCCAAAGTACTTGAGAAACCAGTTGACTGTCTCAACAAACTCCACCGCATTGTCTGCTTTTGCCGCTAACGCACTCTTGACAGCATACAATAAATTAGGCAATTCTCGCAGAACGATGGCACGGGCTTGATGGGGATTTTTTTGATCTTCATGATACAAATAACCCGATAGTTGATAATAACATTCTTGATGGCGGGCGAGCAATTGTTCCAGTTCCTCAGCAGCGAGACGAGTTTTAAGTGCCGGAGCTAAGGTGGGGTGGAAGCGAATATAAGGTACAGTGACACCCGGCATAAGTTCAGTTTGAATTAAGCCAGTGGTTTCCAAAGCGGTGTGGAGAGTTTGCCATTGTTCTTCAGACAATTCAGTAATATCCAGCAAATCAGGTTCCATCGCGCCACCCTGAAACACTCCCAACCTCGGCAACCACCGTTTAGCCTCCTCATCTATTTTATCCAACGACAAATTCAACGAAGCCAATAACGGATTATCCGGCGTTTCCGCAATAAACTTCTCCAACCGCAACCCCAATTCTGCCGGGCGGCGGAGTTTTAATTGCTTACCCAACAAACCAATAGACAACGGATGAAAACCCACTTGCTCAAATAACTCTAAAATCACCTCGCGTTTAGGTAAATCCACCCTTGGAGCCGGCGGCAACTCCAACAACTTTTGGAAATAATCCAATGCATCGACTTTGGTTAAACCTTGCAAAGACAACGTCAGATGTTTTAAACTACCCTCGCTAGGATACGCCGGATGGTGAAAATCGGGCGAGCGCGTCGTCAGCAATACCCGACACTTACCGGTTTGCGACCAAATTTCGGCAACGTCTAATAACTCCCGCAACGGCTCTTTAGCAAGCGTCTCCAAATTATCAAAAATCAGCAACAGCGGTTGTTTGGCTAATACCAAAGTCGCCGCCTTAGCATCAATTAAACTCACCTCCAACACCGTCGCCAAAGTACTCACTGCAAGTCCCACCGCATCCATCCCTTGAAAACTCGCATAGTTGATAAAACAAACCGCCTCAAACATTCCCGTCTGGCATAACCACTGCCCGGCTTCGATAGCCAAATAAGTTTTGCCTTGCCCCCCAAAACCCGACAACGTTAAACGGCGCGTGGACTGCACGAAGGCGCGTTCAATAATCCATAACTCATATTTGCGCCCCACAAAACCGGCTTCTTGTAATTCGGGCAAATTCGACAGAAACCGAGTTTCTTCCAGCGTGGTTTTTTCTATCTCTAGTAACAACGGGTTATCTTCACCCGCCTGATACAAAGTGGGTAAAAACCAATCACTCACTTCAATCTCAACGCGCTCTTGCCCCCGTTGCAAATCGCGGCGTTTTCGATCTTGCAATAAAGCCTGACGCGCCTTATCCAAAGCCACCCCAACACTTTTCCCCAGTGCGATTTCCCGATAAAACCCACCAAACAACAATTCAGTTGCCCGCACCATCACCGAATAACTCATGGCTAACACAGACGGCACACTGCTTGCCACCAAACCAACCGCGATACTCCCGATAGGTTCCTCCTCTGTCTCCTCCTCATCATGCGCTACCATCGCCGATTGACAAGCCGATAACACCATCAAACGTACCGAGGATTCTGATAATAAATAGGCTAACCAAGAAGTGGGTACATAAAACAAACCTCTATTGCCATAATTACCAGCCTGTTCAAATAACAAATAACCGGTATTCGCGCCAGTCTTTAAATCACGCAACTGTTTACGCAAATCTCGTGATACACTACTTAATTGCGTCATTGTGGTATGGGCTAAATCACCAGTTTTATCAAAATAACCATGCCCATCAAAATGAATGACATCAACACGCGGTAACTCAGAATTTTGCAAACGTTGCCATAAATTTTCCAATGTCGCCGGCTGTAAAAACTCCACCGTGATAGCCGGATAATTGGCAATCGCTTTTAACACCGCTTGAGCATCGGTACGTGGATCAATAAAACCAGCCCCTTGTGGGCGACTGATAACAAATAACATCCGCAAACTCGACTGACTCGCATAAACCGGAAAAGTAGTTTTGGGTGGAATCCGCCGTAAAATCGTAATCGAAGGCTGAAACGCAAACAAAAACTGCCCAGCTTCATGCAACAACTCCCACGGTAACGATAAAATTTCTGGAGTTTGGGCGGTAATTGTTACCAAATATTTATCACTGGGCGTATTGATAAACTGAGCAAATAATTGTTGAGCAGCCACATTATTAAATACCGCATCAAATAAACTTTGCCCCCATTGCGATAATTGCACAGAGACTCGCTTGGCTTCGGTATCATCAATATCCATCACGTACTGCGCGGCATAGACTTCTAAATAATGCCGAATCGCCTCCCTATCTTGGGCAGTAAGTGGTATAGCAAAATCAACCGTCACCGGGGAATGTTGTGCCAAGTTGATGGTGACTTGCTGGGAATTTTTGAAATTTAAATTTAGTTCTTGGGGCATTGGAAAAATCCTTTAGGTTGCTAAATAAATTTTTATTTTTTCAAGTTTTTTAATCACATCCGAATATGATTTGATAATACCTAATTTTTCAGCACGTTTCAGAAGTATTGAGGTTTTTAAAGTTTTAAATCCTAATCCTCGCGCTTCTTTTCTTGCTTTTTTATCATCCATTAACAAAAAATCTGCCTGTTTATCAATTGCTAAATTGATAACGCCTTGCTCACCAAAATCTAATTTTCGTTTGAACAGATGAACGGTCTGAGGTTTAACAACAAAAATATAATTATCAATAGCTTGTAATATATTTTTAGTTTGAATTTCCACATTACTTTGCAAAACAGCTTCCTGAAAAACACTGTTTGGTATATAAATTTGACCAAAAATAGATTCAAGAATGAATAAATGATCTACTCTAGCAAGTGCTATTAATGGGCTTGTGTTAGAAATCACGATCATTTTTTATCACCCAACATTTCATCCAGCCACGCTTCTTCTTGTTGCTCTTCCAACTCAAGTTCCTTACGACTACCATTAATAAATGAAATTTTACGATTTCCCAAAAAATCCACCATAAAAGTTTCATAAGTTAAACCCAACATTTGCGCCCCTTCGCGCAGAGAAATAGCACCTTTTTGGTATTCGCTCGCCACAAAATCTTCATAAATGATTTGTTTAAGCAATCCTAAAGATGAATAACTGGCAACAACTGATTCTGGAATTTCTAACGTAATCGCTTGCATGATATCCTCTTATTTGATTCTCGCTCCCAACGTCTACGTTGGGAAGGAATGAAGTGACGCTCTGCGTCACTCCTTATAAAAAATTGGGAATACGCAGCTTTTCATTGCGTTTCTCTAACGGTTCTTAACTCACTCAAAATTTCTTCGTGAGTCTTTCGTGGAAAATCAAGTGCATCCGATTCTTTAAATATTTCAGATATTTTTTCCCAAGAAGATTTCGATTCTACCGAAGGGGTGATAGAAACGGTTACTTTTTTTCCCCACAAAAATGCAGGGAGCATAGCACTTAAAGTCCCGTCTTGATTTACTTCAGCATGTAAAATCATTATTTAACTCCTGTCATAAAAAAACACAGTCTGGTATATAAGTTTTCTCAAAAATGGGTTCAAGAATGAATAAATAATCGACTCTAGGGTAGGCAACGATAAACCGCGTTACCCACCTTACAATTTTAATTATCTTTCAAAATAACCTTCTCTGTCAAGTATATAACATCTTGCTGACGACTAACACAGCGCAAATCAACCAAATCTTCCAAAACGTCATCCAATTTCCCAGCACTTAAATTGAAATTGTTCTGTTGCATTCGGGTTTGTAATTCTTGCAAAGGAATTTCCAACTGCAACTCACCGCTACGAGATAAATGATGCAAAGCGACTAAAACCCCAGCCTGCTCTTGTTTCAACTCAACAGTCTTCAAATCTACTGCAAATTTCAACAGGTATAAAGCAGCCCCTACGTCAATAAGCCATGAATCGGTGGTTAAAGGCCCACCAATCACAATGGTACTGAAATTAACCGTTTCTTGTAAACGCTCCAAAGTATCTTGGATTAACGTTTTCAAATTAATCTGCACATTCGGCAACAATTTAACGCTTTTCGCGGCAGTAATAATACCCGCTTGATTACGCTCAATTGTCACTGCTCTTGCTTTTGCCTGTGATCCATCACCAGCAACAGCATCATCCTGATATTCCTCCATAAAACCCTGAATACTATCAATGGCTTCAACGCCTTTCTGTTCATCTTGAAAAGCGAATTGTCCAAATTCACGACAAACTTCTAACGGTACTTGCATTTTTCAATCTCCCAAAAGTTTAGCCAGAAGCCCAAACCTAAAGGTTTGGACTCCTTGTTACTATTAGCCAAGAAATCAATTCAAAATCTTCGGTATTTTTTATCTGTTGTTGGGCATCAAGTAATTTTCCACCCCGCCCTGCAAATAGATTACCAGAATGACGTTTTTTAAACAAGCGCACGATTGAGGCAACGGCTTGTTCAAGTAAGTTATTGTAAAGTTCCATCGAAGCACCCTCTTTTGTCTCCCTATCAAACAAGCGACATAAGTCTTGATAAGCTTCTGTTTTGCCAACGCAAAGTTTTTGGAAGATAAGCAGGGTTTCTTTGGGGCGAGTAAAGTTATATTTTACCGAGCCATTATCAAGCACATAAACCAAAAAGAAAGGGTGCAATGGATTGATATTTTCAGATTGACTCTTTTTTTGAGTCAACTGTTTTGCTTTGTATTCTAAGCAAAAAATAACGCAGGGGCTTATTTCATGATAAGGTGGCACAATCGCATATAAACCATAAGGGGCTTGTTCTAATTGCCGCTTTTTTTGTTCAAGATAATGGTTTAACTCAACCCGAAAATCGTCCAAGGTAAATTCATTTAAAGTCACTCCCTCATCAAAATCTTCTAAATCCAATATTTCCGTTTTGAGTCGTTTAAGTTGTTGATCCCGAAAACTGAGTTCTTCTTGGGCTTCTTCTGGTGTGAGGAGATTATCCTTAGAAGTCGCGGCAATATCCACTAAAGCCATCCGTGCTTCTACCCTATCTTTCAAATTAATGTAATCCTCTAAATCTTCGGTGGGCCAAAAATTGACTAATTGCACCGTTTGGTTACGACTATTAAGCCGATCAATGCGCCCAAAGCGTTGAATAATCCGCACCGGATTCCAGTGAATATCATAATTAATCAGGTAATCACAGTCTTGCAAATTTTGCCCTTCAGAAATACAGTCGGTGGCAATCAGTAAATCAATTTCTTGACTTTTATCTATATTATCAAAGCTATCCCGTTCTTTTGAACGTGGCGAAAAGTGCATCAGGATATCTTCAAAATCATGTTTGCCAAACGTGGTTTTATGGGTATGCCCGGATACCATCGCAATATGGATACTTAACTCTTTAGTCGCCCATGTTTCTAAAGCCTCATAAAGATAAATGGCAGTGTCAGCAAACGCCGTAAACACTAATATTTTACGGTTAGCTTTATTGTCTTTATCCGTCGTTGGTTGGCGTACCTTATTAGCAATCAACTGTTTTAGTTTAGCCAGTTTAGCATCCCTTTCAATCGTAATGGTTTTGGCAGCGTCATGGAGTGATTGCAATTGAGCCTTATCTTCCTGTAAATCATCGAGCCAAGCATCAACATCAAGATGAGCAAATTTGAAAACGAGTTTTTGACCAATTTGTAAGGCTTCTTTTAATTCCTCATCATCCAGCTTCTCAGGATTTAATTCAGCAAAATCAAAACTTGGGTTTTCCGATTGCGCTGTTTTAAAACGGGTTATTTTTTGTTCCAATGCTTCAATTTTTATCACCGTGCGTTCCATAGTGAGGGCAAAGGCATAAACGGCACTTTCCAAGCGTTTCAAAAAATTGACTTTCATCATACCAATCAAATAATGCTCTTGTTGCCGAGATTGTTTGATTTTATAATGATCCTGATATTCTGCTCTGACATAAGCCGAAGGATTAAAAACCGCCAATTTGTACTTTGAAATCATTTCATTCAACGCTTGATAAGATAGAAATTGCTTTTGTACATCTATCTCAGAAAAAATCGCAATCGGTGGCAGCCGTTCTGGAAATTGTCCCAATTTGAGGATTGTCGCCTGAAAATACTGTTCAAGATGTTTTCTGGAACGGGCAATCGTCAACTCATCCAATAATTTAAAAAAATCAGAACCCAGTTTTTCTAACAACACATTTTTATGACGCGCACCACGAGGTTCTGCCCACTCTTTAAAACACTTTTGTGCGTTATCCAAAGTACTTTTAATACTCTGAATACCTAAACTTTCTTGAAAAGCATTGTCTTGCCCTTCCGTAAAAAAAGCAAGCTGATTGCGTAAATCTTTTAAATCCGTATTAACGGGCGTAGCAGAAAGCAGCAATACTTTGGTTTTTGCAACGCCTTCTTTTTTAATAATGTCATCCAACAAGCGGTTATAGCGGCTTTTACGAATAACTTGACCCAATTCATCTTTTTTATCGGCAGTGTTATTTCTAAAATTGTGTGATTCATCGATCACAACTAAATCAAAAGCTCCCCAATCAATCGTTTTTAAGTCAATATCTCCCACCTTGCCACTGTCACGGCTCAAATCGGTATGAGATAAGACGGTATAACGAAAACGATCTTGGGTAAAAGGATTACGTTTATCGCTGGTGTTGTTATATTTTGTCCAATTTTGTCTGAGTTTCTTAGGGCAAAGAACGAGTACATTATAATTAAGTGATTCAAAATGCTTGATAACGGCAAGGGCTTCAAAGGTTTTTCCCAAACCGACACTATCGGCAATAATGCAACCATTATGTTTATTCAATTTTGCGAGAGCAATTTTTACCCCCTCTTGTTGAAAATCATATAATTTATTCCAAATCTGTGTATCATAAAAATGGGTTCTTGCTTCAAGAATACCCATATTGGCTTGTTCTTCAAGGAATTTTTTAAATAGATGATACAGGGTTTTGTAATAGACAAATTCTGGTGCTGTCGGCAAATACAATTGTTCTAAATATTCTAAAACATCTGCTGTCACGTCTTTAACCCATTTTTCATCATCCCAAAGCGCATCAAACCAGGCTTTTAAGTCACGGCGATCCTGCTCACTATCAATGATGATGTTAAGTTCAAGATTGGGCGTATTAGATAAACCCAAACCCCGTAGGGTAAAATTAGAACTGCCTAAAATGGCAACGTCATTGTCGTTCATAAGATACATTTTGCCATGCAAAAAATTGGACTGCCGAATGGATTTAATTTGGACTTTTTGTTTAATCCAATCAGCGCAATCCTTGGCAATCGGACTTTGTTTGAGACTATCTTTGAGGCGTTTTAAGCCATCTTCTTCAATCCGAAAGGCTTTGATTTCCGTTTTGCTGGGATCAATAGACTTAATAAAGTGAGGTTCACCAAACAGAAATCGCATACCCTCAATATTAATCAGTTTTGATTTTAATTCGGCAAAGGCATAGATCGTAAAATAAGCAGAGACAATTGACAGGCTTGAACCGGCTGCGATATTTTCTTGAAGAAAAGCACCAACCGTACCTCTTTGATGATTGTCTCGTAGATGAGTGTTTTCTTCTTCTGAATTTTTTCTTTGTAACATAACTTTTTACTTGTGTCATAGATGTTATTAAAAAACAAAAAAAATCCCCCTACACTTGGTTTTACAAATCAATCAGATACCGGTTATTTTTATAAACAATTAATATATAGCGTTTCCCGATTGGAATAAAGTACAACCTCCCCTAAATCTCCTCCTTAAATTAAGGAGGGGACTTGTATCTGACGCAATCGGGAAATGCTATATCGGTACGTTGACACTTCTATAAAAGGTTCTCATGCAAGTCTATTCTGAACAAATTTTTATCTTGTTGTTCATATTTTGTGCTTAAATGTAATGGTATTATAGCGTTTCCCGATTGAATAAAGTACAACCTCCCCTAAATCCCCAAATCCCCTCCTTAATTAAGGCTAACCTTTACCCACAAGTACCCAAAAATTATTTAATCGTATAAATAGTAAGGTTATAGAGAATCGTAACACCCATGAAACCCAAACACAACGAGAGGACAAATTTTTGCCAATTTCATTAGTGATATCTCCCTATAACAAAAACCTATTGATTTCAATAGGTTTACCTACTTGTGGGTAAAGGTTAGTTAATTAAGGAGGGGATTTAGGGGAGGTTCTATGGCAGGAGGAAAATGCTCAGAAATTGAACCAATAATCAAACAAACGCCTTGTGAAAAAAAGGTATTGGTTTCTGTGTATGATTTTGAAAATAGTTGGTGGAGTCCAAACCTTTAGGTTTGGAAGCGTATGATTTTGAAAATGCTTAGTGGAGTCCAAACCTTTAGGTTTGGAAGCGTATGATTTTGAAAATGCTTGGTGGAGTCCAAACCTTCAGGTTTGGAAGCGTATGATTTTGAAAATGGAGTCCAAAGCGATTTCTAAACCTAAAGGTTTGGGCTCCATTCTCAATTCTTGAATTGAATAATGCCCTTAATAAAAAAAGAAGGGATTATATATAAGTAATCAAAAAACCATTGGCCGTCACCAAAATAACAACAACATCATGCTTTTTAGCATAAGCGTCAAACTGAGATTTGTAGTGAGCAATAAAGTCAACTTCATCCCATGCCGATGTAAAGAAAATAGTACCCGTATTTTCATTCAAACATTCTAGCCAATAAGTCATTGTCTGTTTGGCGACTTCACAAAAACCTTCTTTCTCATGCCATCCATGTAACGCCAAAGAAAGACAATGCTTCTGGCAAGGCAAGTTAACGTCAATTGGAATAACAGAAGCGGCTGCGCCTGTTGCAAGATGAACAAGCTTGTTTCTCAGCAAATCAAAATGGGGAGACTCCGTTTCTTGGAAAATTTGAAATATATCCAGAGCTATTTTTTCAACAATTTTGGTTAACTCAGGTGTTTTTTGGTTCATCGTTTCGAGTATTACTTTTATACTCGACTTTATTAATTGTTTTCTGTGTTGAGACATTTCCCACCTTTGTAAGTTATAGCCGTTCGATTCCAATAAATCGACGAGACGATGACATCCTTCTAAATCCATCTGAAATAAAGCTTCATTTTCGAGAGAAGGTTTTATCAAGGTTTTTTTGACGGTATCTGGTAAAAGTCTTTTGGGGAATTTCTTCTCTAGCCAAATCACTTTTCTGCGATGAGAAAAACCATTATAACCAGTATCTAAACTTCCCGTTTCATCATATTTTCTGTCAAAAAAATAAGAAGAATCTATCAAGCCAACCGCCACTTCTAAGCTGTCCTCCTTTCGAGGTATAACCAATACAAGCTCACCAATACGCATTTTATCATTAAATCTTGTAATGATATTGGAAGATTCACGACAAAACTCATCACCATAGTCTTCAATATAAAACTCAACCACTTTTTGATAAACACAACTTCTGTTACAGGAATACAAATTCCCAATACCTGGCCATCCTACAGCAATAAAGTTTTCTTCCAAAAATTGAGTCATTCTATTAATGCCATGAGGGTAAGGCCTTAAAATCCAACCATTCATAATCTCCTCTCTTTTTGTGTGAAATGAGGGACGATTTCCCGAAACCTCGATCTCATTTTTTGAAGATTTCCATTTTCTCGTACTAAAGAACATGCATAAAATAATTTACCCATAAGCTGAGTCAAACCTGACAGGTTTTTAAAACCGGTTTGGTGATCGAGGCAAAAGTTTCTCCGAAACTTTTGCTTCGATCCGAGTTTATTTCATACACGTTCCTAAGCAGTT
This sequence comes from Candidatus Parabeggiatoa sp. HSG14, assembly GCA_030378085.1. Lineage (GTDB taxonomy): Bacteria > Pseudomonadota > Gammaproteobacteria > Beggiatoales > Beggiatoaceae > Parabeggiatoa. The sequence goes on along the minus strand of JAUCGK010000039.1, from coordinate 3,139 downwards.
TTAACTTGAGCCTCTTTTGTCTCAAAAATGCCTTTTAACGATTTTACAACTTCCCTACGTATATCCCTTAAACGGGGTTTTTCCTCTTCAGAAAACGGTAAAGGACGACATGCTTTTATAGCTTGTAAACCAACACGCGCTGTCATGACACCACTGCCTAATCCTTGCGCTGCTTGGGCTGACATGATTGATAACATAGAACCACCCAAAATTTCAGCAACACTTTCGGCAACGAGTTCACTGACATCAGCATAAATCAAGTTTTGTAGTACAGCAGTTATCAAGCTCATTGAACCCAGAAAACCAGGTCGTCCACCATATAATGTGGCAATGTCCCGAATCATACGAACATTACGCCATAATGTGAGCAGCATATCTAACCATGCAATCGGGCTTATCATCACCATCAATGCGGTTTCCTTGGAACGTTGAGTCACAATACGATAAGCTTGTTGATCCATATCTTTCAAAACGATATCAGAAAACAAAGCACATGCTTCACGATCATGATGAGTATCAGTCAAGGTTAGATAAAAACGCTCAAGACGTGTTTTAACATCAGGGCGATCCGCATAAAAATTCGCTACCCGATTAGCATAGTGAATTGTTTCCCCGTAACCGTTAGCCTCCATCAACAGTTGGCCTTCTTTTTGGAGCTTTTCGACAGTTCGTAATGCCTTTATACTTTGATAAGATCGCCAACCCAATATAAAAACAGTACCACTGATAACGAGTATCACACTTAAAAATAGTGTCCCAAGGAAAATACTGCTGGTATATTGCAGCACTACAAAATTGTAGGCATCCACTAACAACATCAAAATAAATAACAGCCCTAATGAGCCAAGCAACCATAAAAAGGGTGACATCGTCATGGGAGGCGATGATTTCTTTTGTGCAATAGGGCTAATTTTGGGTAATGTCACCGGTTCTGGTTCATGTGCTTCTAACAAACTATTGGTTTCTAGTTTGCTATCTTCTGGTAGTATTACTGGTGGCGTATAATCTAAGGTGATAGCTGCTTCTTCTTCAGCGATATTTTCCACCTTATCTAAATCAAAAAAGAGGGGTTTTGTCCACATTTCTGCGGTCATAGTTTCAGCAGTCATAAATTTCTCCTCTAAAATTTATCTCCCAGTAAAAATTCCAATGCACGATCAAGACGAATGTGAGGAAGTCCACCACCATGTACATTGGCTAAACGTGGTGGTTTAAATTCAACAAAATGAAAACGTCCTTTCACCCATTCTTCAGGCATAGGCACATTGGGAGGCACTTCTCCGGGAAATAAGGCAACAGGTTTATCTGACTTAAGAGGTACACCTTTAATACAAGATATCTTTTTGCCTTCAAACATTGTGTAAGCCGCTTGAGTACATTTCACTGCGGCTAATGCTAAAGTTTCAGTCTGTACGCCTTCAAAAATTGCATTATTATGAGAGGTTGCTAACATATTTTGGAAAAAGGTTTCCAAATGAGGCAATTGATCAGGCGTGACATGATCCGCTTTAGTCGTTGCAAACAACATTTTATCAATTTTTAAACCGCCAAAAAGTTTATTGAATAATCCCGATTTGCCATAATGAAAACTTTTTAACACCATATTAATAGCATCGCGCATATCTACAAATGTAGCATGGCCATTATTAAAGGCACTCAGTACATCAGCCAGTATAATTTGACGATCAAAACTAGAAAAATGTTCCTCATAGAATTTTTTGACCAAATGTTCCTTATATGAATTATAGCGTTTTTTCATCTCAGCAAAAAGACTATTTTCATTATAAGTATTTTGTGGTATTTGTGGTATTTCAAGCAATGGACAAAATTTCAGTAACGGGGCATCTTTTAAATCATCTCCTGGCATCGTAAATCGCCCAGGCTGTAAAAGGCTGAGTCCATGTTGTTTACATTGATGCAAAAAATCTGTGTAAAGATTAGCGGCTTGTCGCATAACGGTTTCATCTGCTTCATCCGCAAGATTAAGGTTATTGAGAAATATTCGCCATTCTTTAGATAAAGAAAGACGGGGTTCTATCTCACAAGCACGCGCTATTTGTTCAGACCATTGCTCATACTCTAATTCTAGCAGAGGTAAATCCAAAAGCCACTCCCCTGGATAATCGATAATATCGACATATAACGTACTGATAGGAGAGAGATGCTTAAAAAAAGGATTATCAGAAAGATAGCGAATGGCAAGTCTAATTTCACTGATCCCGTTAGTTGGTTTTGGCCAAGTGGGTGGATCACCACATAATTGTTCAATCGCACTGTCATATAGAAATGATGGGATATGCATATCTGGTTGTGGCATTGCTTTAGTACCACGTAATCGCCCACTACTGGCTATTTGAAAAAAGGGCAAATGTGTTGTAGTTCCTAGCCCATGTAATAGTTGATGTACAAGCGAAGTAATAAAAACAGTTTTACCACTGCGACTTAAACCGGTGACAGCCAATTTGACTTGTTTATCAAGGCTACGATTAACTGTCTCGTTGAGAGGCGTTGATGTGGAAGAAAAACGGGGTAACCATTTTTTCATGTTATTTGTTATTAATAATGAGGGCAATGATAAATTGATATTGATATCAAAATTTTCTGATCTAAAATCCATTACAATCAGAAATTTTTTGTAAAAGGATAATTGTATCTTCTCAAAAAGTGTGGGTAAACTTGCCCAAACCTGACAGTTTTTGGAAACCTGTCAGGTTTTTTTTCCACCGAATAAGGATAATTGTATCTTCTCAAAAAGTGTGGGTAAACTTGCCCAAACCTGACAGGTTTCCAAAACCTGTCAGGTTTTTTCCACCGAATAAGGATAATTGTATCTTCTCAAAAAGTGTGGGTAAACTTGCCCAAACCTGACAGTTTTTGGAAACCTGTCAGGTTTTTTTCCACCGAATAAGGATAATTGTATCTTCTCAAAAAGTGTGGGTAAACTTGCCCAAACCTGACAGGTTTCCAAAACCTGTCAGGTTTTTTCCACCGAATTTAGAGAAGATACGGATAATTCTTAAAAATTAATAGAAAACTTAAATTTTTATTCGATTTTGGTAAACGAAATTTTTCTCGTTTTTTCTCGTTCCAACGCTCCAGCGTTGGAACCGATATTGTAACGCTCCAGCGTTATTCCTCA
>JAUCGK010000299.1 GCA_030378085.1 Candidatus Parabeggiatoa sp. HSG14 | reverse complement strand
TATGTTAGAAAATTATTTTCCTATACTTATGTTTATTATTATTGGCTTAGCGTTAGGTACTGCTTTGCCTATATTAGGTTTTTTGTTTGGCCCTCGTAAGCCATATCCCGAAAAAAATTCACCTTATGAATGTGGTTTTGAAGCCTTTGAAGACGCACGAATGAAATTTGATGTGCGTTATTATTTAATTGCCATTTTGTTTATCATCTTTGACTTAGAAATCGCCTTTTTATTTCCATGGGCGGTGGTATTCAAAGACATTGGCATGTTTGGATTTATTGCTATGATGATATTTTTGGCAATATTGGTTATTGGCTTTGCTTATGAATGGAAAAAGGGAGCATTAGAATGGGAATAGAAAACTTACTAGAAAAAGGTTTTGTAACAACCACCGCCGACTCACTTATTAACTGGGCGCGAACCGGCTCTATGTGGCCTGTGACATTTGGCTTAGCTTGTTGTGCGGTAGAAATGATGCAAGCTGGCGCATCGCGTTATGACCTTGATCGCTTTGGTATCGTGTTTAGACCTAGCCCGCGTCAATCCGATGTCATGATTGTCGCTGGGACATTAACTAATAAAATGGCACCCGCTCTGCGTAAAGTTTACGATCAAATGCCAAATCCACGTTGGGTTATTTCTATGGGTTCCTGTGCTAATGGTGGTGGTTACTACCATTATTCTTACTCAGTGGTACGGGGTTGTGACCGGATTATACCTGTAGACATTTATGTACCAGGTTGTCCGCCCACCGCAGAAGCCTTGTTATATGGTATATTACAACTACAAAACAAAATCAAACGTACCAACACCATCGCCAAACTCGGCTAACTAACTAAAAATAGACATGAAATCCAAAGCTTCAGCTTTGGTACTTGCCCAAAGCTAAAGCTCTCACCGTTATACCTAAATGTTTAACTATATGATTTAAAATGTTTTTTTGTAGGGTGGGTAGAGGTACGAAACCCACCGAACCCTTGAAATTGGTGGGTTGAACGTTCTGAAACGTAGTTGCGTACCTCTACCCACTCTACATTTTGACTTATGTATAACGATGAGAGCTAAAGTTTTGGACTCCAAAGTGCCATTATTTCTCTAACTGAAAACTGAAAACTGAAAAAAATATGGCTAATTCTCTTGAAACATTACGTGCTGAATTACAGGATCGATTTGCCGATATTTCTATTAAGGCTGATATCGCCTATAACGAACTCACACTAGAAGTACCAACCGCACACGTCTTTAATGTATGCCAAGCATTACGTAACCGGTTTGATTTTTCTCAATTAATGGATTTATGTGGCGTTGATTATTCTCAATATGGACAAGCCGATTGGGAAACCAAACAAGCAAGCAGTACTGGCTTTAGTCGTGGTGTCAGCAAAGGTATCTATAAAGAAGAAGTGGAAACACAACGTTTTGCAGTTGTCTATCATCTACTCTCCATCAAACGCAATCAACGCATTAGAGTACGCGCCTTTACCGAAGGTGAACCACCACTTATAGACTCAGTAATAAGTATTTGGAGTGGTGCAGATTGGTTTGAAAGAGAAGCCTTTGATTTATTTGGAATTGTATTTGAAGGCCATCCTGATTTGCGCCGTATTTTTACCGATTATGGTTTTATAGGACATCCTTTCCGCAAAGATTTCCCACTCACAGGTAATGTTGAAATGCGTTATGACCCTGAGAAACAAAGGGTTATTTATGAACCGGTAAGTATTGATCCTCGGACACTCGTACCGAAAGTGATACGTCACGATAACCGTTATGCCAACTAAAGGAATAATAAATGCCTGAAATTCGCAACTATACAATGAATTTTGGCCCCCAACATCCCGCAGCGCACGGCGTGTTACGCATGGTGTTGGAATTAGACGGTGAAGTGATTGAAAGGGCCGATCCACATGTTGGATTATTACACCGTGGTACAGAAAAGCTCGCTGAAAGTAAGCCATTTAATCAAAGCGTTCCTTACATGGACAGATTGGATTATGTTTCCATGATGTGTAATGAACACGCTTATGTACTGGCTATCGAAAAATTACTGGGGATTGCTCCCCCAATTCGCGCCCAATATATCCGTGTGATGTTTGATGAAATTACTCGTATTCTCAATCATTTACTTTGGATAGGTAGTCATTCGCTAGATGTTGGCGCGATGACCATGTTTCTTTATGCGTTTCGTGAACGTGAAGATTTAATGGATTGCTATGAAGCCGCATCGGGAGCAAGGCTTCATGCTGCCTATTATCGGGTGGGAGGCGTATATCGGGATTTACCAAACCGTATGCCACAATATGAAACTTCTAAATGGCATAATGAAAAGGAAGTCAACAGTCTCAATGAAAATCGGCAAGGTTCATTACTTGACTTTATCGAAGACTTCACCAAGCGTTTTCCTAAATATGTTGATGAATATGAAACCTTGCTAACTGAAAATCGGATTTGGAAACAACGCACCGTTGGTATTGGAGTTGTCTCCCCTGAACGAGCGCAACAACTCGGTTTTTCAGGACCGATGCTACGTGGCTCTGGCATAGAATGGGATTTACGCAAAAAGCAACCTTATGAAGTCTATGACAAAATGGACTTTCAAATTCCTGTGGGAGTCAATGGCGATTGTTATGATCGCTACTTAGTTCGCATAGAAGAATTTCGCCAATCCAATGAAATTATCAAGCAATGTGTTGATTGGCTTCGTAAAAACCCTGGTCCCGTTATGGTGGATGATCACAAAATCGCTCCACCTAAACGCGAAACCATGAAAGGTGAAATGGAAGGACTTATTCATCATTTCAAACTTTTTACTGAGGGCTACTGTGTACCAGAAGGCGAAGTCTACCAAGCCATTGAACATCCAAAAGGCGAATTTGGTATTTATTTAGTCTCCGATGGTGCAAACAAACCTTACCGTTTAAAGATTCGCGCCCCCGGCTTTGCCCATATCGCTTCAATGAACGAAATGGCAAAAGGCCACATGCTCGCTGATGTTGTTGCTATTATTGGAACGCAGGATATTGTTTTTGGAGAAATTGATAGGTAACGATATCATTAATTGATGCTATCCCGTTTTGGGATAGTATCAGTCAACATCACCATAAACTTTATAACAAGTGAGGTTATTATTATGCAAAAGTATTCTATGACTGAGATAAATAATAATTTATCTGCAGTAATGCTTATGATGGAAAAAAACAGGTACACCAGTTGAACTTACACAAAATGATAAAACAGTAGCTATTTTACTATCCAAACACGAATATGATGATTTAACCAAACCAAAGCTTTCACCTTGGGAGACGCTCATGGCATTTCGTGAAAAGGAAAAAATCGAAAGTTTAAATATTGATACAAAAAATTTTAATGAGAGACAGACACAAAATGGATGATAAATCGCTTTCTGAAATGGAAAAACTAAGGAAAAATCTCTGAAAAAATGTTGGTAAACAGACTTATTCGATGTTAAGGAGAATCAAAAATGCAACCAGAAAACAACACTCGAAAGGCTTATCGGGGAAGATTATTTCCTGAAATTCAATGGTCGTTAGAAAAAATAGCCCAAAGTAAAGCTGAAAATCAAGCGATTTATCAACATTGTCGGGTGATTTTTGAACGAGTTAAATCCCAATTCATAAAAACTCACTACAATTGGTTTATTGCTATTGAGCCAAATAGCGAAGAGTATGTTATCGAAAAAGATGAACAAATTGCTACAAAAAAATTATGTCAGAAACATCCTAATGCGATACCAGTACTTTTTAAACTCAATGAAACTGGAGCTTGTGGCACAATATGATCTAATGAACTAAACTCTTATTTGATAATTCTCAACTAACCCAAAGAGAAACTACAGCTAATATTGTATAATAAATAACAGTCATTTAAGATTATTAGATTATGATAAAAAGTATCTACATAGACAATTTTAAAATATTAAATGATTTTCGACTCAATTTTGAGCCAGTGACGGTTTTGATTGGAGAAAATAGCGTTGGCAAGTCTACGGTTTTGCAAGCTTTAGAATTACTTTCTTATTTTACACAAGTGACAAAATATGGAACGATTGATAATTACCTATCAAGTAACGGTTGGGCAGCGAAGGAAATAAAATCTACTTTAAGCCGTAAGCAATTGATCACTTTTCAGTTAGACATTGCAATATCCAACAATTTGTATCAATGGCATATAACGTTCAAAATCATAAACCATAAACTTTCCTTAGTGACTGAATGGATAAGAGATAAAACAGGGCATGAGTGGTTATTCAGAAAAAGCGGAGAAACAAAAATAGTCAATAAGGATGGAACATGTATACCAACTATTCCCGATGTTTCTTTTCTCAGTTCAGGCTTGAGTTTTTTGAATGAAAATAGTCACCAAAAAGATTTCTCAGAATTGATTGCATTGAAACAATACTTGAATAACATTTATTTATTCGATTTTTCAGGTACAGATAAACTTAAATCTTCTGGACATATTAATAATGAACCAATTATAGGCAAGTTTGGAGAATATCTGACTGCTTTTTTATATCACCAACCTAAAACTGTTTTAGCAGAATTATCCAAAAAATTGGCTGATTACATTCCATTCATGAAAAATATTAGAATAAAGAAAAAACACTCAGGTGCAATTGAACTGGATATACAAGAATGTTTCAATAGCCATTTTATAAAGGCTAATTATTTGAGTGATGGTGTGATGCGAATATTGGCAATTATCTCCCTGTCTTTAATGGGAGAAAAAGCCAACACTATGATGATAGAAGAAATTGAAGATGGTATCAATCCTTACTTGATAGAAAAAATTGTAGAAACATTGATGAATATTGCCCAATCAGAAGTAAAACAATTCATACTCACTACTCATAATCCATTGATTTTAGATTGGATGCTCATAGAAGGTATCTATTTATTATACAGAAATAAAGAAAGTGGACAAGTACGAGCTAAACGGTTTTCTGATAGTTCAACTGTTATCAACAATCTTGATTACATGAATCCCGGTGAGATTTGGATAAATTTTGATAAAGAGAGTATTGTCAGTACATCTCATTGAAACAATCTGCACTAAATGGTTATTCCAATTATTCCAAATATGAGGAAACTAAAAATAGGACTGATGGGAGAAGGTGCCAATGATGTGGGTATTACTGATGGTTATGGTGGTTGGCGATTTGGCATCATGTCTGATTACCTGGAACAACTATTAGGTAGTGAGTTTGACTTAGAATTTATGCCTATTGAGATAAGCAAAGGAGAGGCGAAAGCAATCCGAACAACACGATCTGGCAGTTATTCTAAAATACAATTCAAGGGTCCCGCTAAAAAATTAATGTATTTTTTAATGCATTATCAAAAACAAAAAATTGATTTTGATGTACTGGTATTTTTTTCGGACACCGATAAAACACAAGGTGAAAAAGCTTCAGAAAAAGAGGCAAAAAAGCAATATAAGGAAAGAAGAAATTATATAGAAGAAGGTTTTGCTGTCGTAGAAAAACATTTTAATCTCCATTGTATTTTGATGATGCCTATTAGGATTTTAGAATGTTGGCTACTTGGAGATATAAAAGGCTTTGAAAGTATAGGTTGTTTTCCTCAAAAACCTAAATTACCAAAAAAGCCTGAATTTATTTGGGGAGACATTCACAACCCAGAAAGTAATTATCCCAAGCATTATCTTAAGCGTATTTTAAAAAATTGTAATTCTGAAAGTAATACAAAAGTTTTTAAAAGCATTGTTCGCCACAATGACATTGATAATCTCCGAAAAAACTGCCCAAATAGCTTTGAACAGTTTTATCAAGACACTGAGGAATTAAAAAAACTCTAAAAAATTTAGCGAGATTTATTATAATGCGAGGTTTAACTTAAATAATTGATGTTACGCAGACAGCTTCCAAACTGGAGTGCAAAATTCATTTTGCCAACTTAGAGTGCAACCCTTTGCAAAATAAATTTGGCACGAAGATATAGCGTTTCCCGATTGGATAAAGTACAACCTC
>JAUCGK010000485.1 GCA_030378085.1 Candidatus Parabeggiatoa sp. HSG14 | reverse complement strand
TACCTCAGATGTTATTGAATCTTTATTTGGTAAATTCAAAGTATTTGTTAAAGAGTTTACTGAAATTGGTAAATTAGTATTAACTATTCCAGCATTTTTGGGAAATATTACTCCACAGAATATTAAATAGGCACTTGAATCGACTCGTCAATAAGATGTTAATAATTGGATTTAAGATGTTAATAATTGGATTGATGAATCCATTGGTCAATCTAGTTTGTCAAAAAGAAGAAAAGCCTTTTCTAAAACGGAATAAAATTAGGGTGAAAAATACTCCGAAAACTACGTCAAATTTAACACCCTAGAACCAACCCATAGTTCCTTTACCCATTTTCGCTACCTCAGCAAATATTTTGTGGGAATTAATACGTTTGTTATGACAAACAACAATTTTGGTGGAATCAATGAAAGATATTCCAGTATTATAATCAAAACGGGTACTTAAAAAGTAAGTCAGAGGAATAACCACTAATCGCATAAGTTCCACAAAGCGGTTATAGCTTACTAAATCAGGAAAAAGAGTTACTATACCTGTTGTTTTCGAGTTAATATAAAATTTGTAGAAATATTTAAAATGACTGAAACCTCTCGTCTCATGAAAAAGTATCGTTATTGTCATTATCTCGCTTAAAGATAATTTAGATGGCCAAAGGGGTATAGGCTGTTGAGGAAATTGTTTCTTGTAAGATTCGAGAGTTTGCTAACAAAAATCATCAATATCACAGAAAAGTGTAATATCCATTTTATAATCCTTATAAAAATTATGATTTATTTTAAGATAAGATTAAACATTATAAAACATTAATTTATAGTACAAAACATTATAAAAAGTATGTTATTATATAAAATAATTCAGTATTTTCAATTAATTGAATACAACTAATTGATTAATATATATATTGTTGTAATATACTGAAAAATAAAGCCGAACTTTAGAGTATTGCCTTTGGGTACAAATTCTTGGAACAAGTCATAAACCCCAAGTTCTATCATGTAATACTTGGCAAGCGGTAAAGTATCTATTTTATTTGAGATTTCATGTTATTTTGAGATTTAAATCAGTAGGGGTTTGTAAAAATGAGAAGCAAACTCGGGGAAAAAACACTCTCTCGCCTAATTGACAACATTAAACAAGTAATTGATTATTTAAATGAAATACTTAAGTTAATCGTGATTTATTTTATCATGGATTGAATTATTTGGAAATGATATTCTAAAAAACTCATACCAATTCGCGTTCAAAACAAGTATTAACCTTGTAAAATTTGCTTCTCTCATTTGTGTCAATTTCTCAAACAGGATTCTCTACGAATCGAACTTAATAGTGTTTCCATACGCTCTTATATATTAGCTGGAAAAGATTTTTTAGTTGGCTTCATAATTTCTCATAAATGAAAGATTATGACGATTCCTTTTCAACTTTAATAAGGAAGCAAGTTAGTACTTTTATTGAACGCGAATTGGTATCAGTTGCTGGGTGCGAAATATAGGTTAAAAGTGGGAGTTGGAAGGATTTAAGTGAGAGAATTAATTTGCTCCAATGCTGTTTCTACAGCATAAAACAAACTCCCGCTTGAAGCTTTTCCTGTCCCTGCTAATTCTAAGGCTGTGCCATGATCGACGGAGGTGCGTATGATAGGTAGTCCTAAAGTAATATTTACGGATTTACCAAAACCGCGTTGTTTTAAAACAGGTAAACCTTGATCGTGATACATGGTTAAAACGACATCGACTCCAGACAATGAGTTGGGTGTAAAAGCAGTATCAGCAGACACCGGACCAATTAAACATATACCTTCAAGACGAAGTTTATGAAGAGTGGGAATAATAGTGAGGATTTCTTCTTGACCTAAATATCCCCCTTCTCCCGCATGGGGGTTTAAACCACATACTAAAATACGTGGTTTATTTAAACCAAATTTTTTTTGTAAATCAAAATGTAAAATTCTGATGACCGTTTCTAAATGTGCAGGTGTTATTGCAGTATTGATTTGTGATAACGGTAGATGTGTAGTGACTAATGCTACTCGTAAATCAGGGGTTGCCAACATCATAACGACATTTTTTACACCAGTCTGTGCAGCTAGAAATTCGGTATGTCCACTGAACGGAATGCCTGTTTCATTAGCTTCATTAATTATACCTTTATGAACAGGTGCTGTGACTAACGCATCAAAATGTTTTTCTATACAACCTTGACATGCTTGTTGCAAAGTTTCTAATACATAAGAGGCATTGGCAGGATTTAATTGCCCACATTTTATTGGTTGTGATAAAGGAATAGCTACAACCTCTAAATGACCAGGTTGATGTTTTGAATATAGCCATTGTTTCTTGGTAGGAGGGTAAGAAAGTACTTGCAATTGAATAGCCAAACCTAACTGTGCTGCTCGTTGTGCTAATAAATCTGGATCAGCAAAGACAACTAAACAGGCTGGAATGGTTTTTTGTGCCAATTGTAAAACAACATCAGGTCCTATCCCAGCAGGTTCTCCAGTGGTTATAGCAATACGGGGAAGATTTTGTGTTTTAATCATGTTCAAAGTTTCGTCTTGGATTTCAAGTTTTGAAATCCAAAATTATGATTCCTATTCCATTTCATCATCCATTTCATTCTCATAATTTGTGTCATCTTTAAATTTTGAACGATATTCAATGTAAGCTTCATCGCGCAATTGTCGCTGCCATGCCTGTAATTCTTCTTCAATTTTGCGTTGATGAATTTGTTGGGCAGCCCGAGTACGTAAAGCCTTTTCGGTGTTATCATGCTCGCGACGTTCTAACACCTGTAAAATATGCCAACCATAACGCGATTTAAATGGTTCACTCACTCTCTTTTTAGGCAAATCATTCATCACTTCTTCAAATTCAGGTACCAATTCACCAGGACTCATCCAATCCAAGAGTCCTCCATCAGCCGCGGAACCGCTATCTTCAGAATGGGCGCGTGCTAATTCAGTAAAATCATCACCTTGTTCAATCCGATATTTGAGTTCTTCTAAACGAAATTTTGCCTCTAAATCAGAAACCAATTCATTTGTCTTAAGCAAAATATGCCGTGCTTTCGTTTGAGTCACAATAGATTTTTCATCACCACGCTTATCAACAAGCTTGATAATATGAAAACCACTGGTATCACGGAGAGGACCATAAACCTCTCCAATGCTCATCTTATTGACAATCTTATTAAATAAGGTCGGCATTTCACCCATTTTTAACCAGCCTAAGTCACCCCCTTCAAGGGCTTGACGACTATCTGATACAGCAACAGCCATTGCCTGAAAATCAGCACCTTCTTGTTTAAGTTTTGCCAATACTTCTTTAGCTTGTTGCTGTTTTTCTTCAATATCTTCTGGCGATGGTGCTTGAGGTGTGGCTATTAAAATATGCCATAAAAGATACGCATGATTCACAGTACCTTGTTTTACTTGATTTGCTAAAAAATTATCAATTTCACGGTCAGTGATATTGATACGGTTCACTACTTGCCGCTGTTGTAAAAGCTTTAGAATCATCTGATGACGAACTTGTTCCCGCACATATTTATAGCTGTAACCTTCTTTTTCCAATTGATTACGAAAACTTTGCAAATCTTTATGCTGTTCTTTTGCGGCAATCTGACGTAATTTATCATTTAAACGGCTATTATCTACTTGAATACCTGTACGTTCTGCTAATTGCAACTGCAACTTGGTCATAATCAAGCGTTCTAAAACTTGTTTTTCTAAGTCGTTGAGTGGGGGAAGACGATCTGTTTTTTCATGCCATTGTTTTAGAATAAAAAAAAGCGATTGTTGCAATTCAGTATTAACAATGACATCATCGTTTACGACAACAACAATATAATCAATGACTTCTGTTTTTGCAATTATTGGGATAAACAGAGTGCATATCAAACAAAATAAGGTGATAATACGTTTTAGTACCATAATTTCCTCAAAAAAATAAGTAAACTGAATAACTGAGTTAGAAATACCTGCCAGGTTTTCAAAACCTGGCAGGTCTAAAATCCGAAAACTTGAACATTCAGAGCATACCTAAAAATATTCCTTTCTTAGTACAAAGTATTGCTTGAACTCCAAGGTATTATAGGATTATTTAAAAAATTTGAACATTATAAAAAAGGCAAGTTAATATGAAATATACTCCCTTTTCCTTTTTCACTTTCAACCCATATCGAACCCCTATTTTTTTCTACAAATTCTTTACATAAAATCAAACCTAAACCACTGCCTTTTTCTTTTTCAGTTCCTTCAGTTGTATATGTTACATCAATTCGGAAAAGCTTATCAATATCTTCTATGCCAACGCCCGTATCCGAAATTGATATTTCAACTTCATTCCCTCTCTTTTTAGACAATATTGATACTTTCCCATTTATTGGGGTGAATTTAACCGCATTTGAAAGTAAATTTCTAATGACAGTGTCAAGCATTTGTTCATCAGCAAAAACCGAGTTGGCTTCAATATAAGAAAAGAGATTGATATTTTTAGCACTCGCTTGGTGTTCTAATAATTCAATATTCCTGTCAATCATTTCTTTTAAATTAAATGTAACGGGATTAACTTTGATTCTGCCAGTTTGCGCTCTTGACCATTCTAGCAAATTTTTTAATAAATCATAGCTTTTCTTTGATGAATTTAGAATAATCTGAATAAATTTATCTTTATCTTCCTCACTCAATTGTTCATTTTGATGAGCTAATAATTCAAGCAAACCTATTAATGAATTAAAGGGATTTATTAAGTCATGTGCAATAATGGAAAAAAATTTGTCTTTTGAGGCATTAGCTTGCTTTAGTTCTTCAATTTTTTGATTAAGAGCCTCTTTTGCTGTTTTTAGTTCAATATGAGTCTGGACACGAGCAATTAACTCTTTGAGATTGAAAGGTTTAGACACATAATCTACAGCACCCAACTCCAAACCTTTGATAATATCCTCTTTTTCCGAGCGGGCACTTAGAAAAATAACCGGAATTTCCTTAGTTGCAGTTTCTTGTTTTAATTTTTTGCAAACCGCAAAACCGTCCATTTCAGGCATCATAATATCCAACAAAATCAGAGCAGGGAGTTTCTTTTTGACAAAATCCAATGCACCTGCTCCATTTTGAGCCAGTGCTGGACTATAATTATTTTTCTTAAGTACACTTCCTAAAACTTGAAGGTTGTGTGTATTGTCATCCACAATTAAAATCAATGGTTTTTGGTTTTTGTTCATTGCTTTCACTATTTTTTACTATGTTTAACAGCGTGTGCAATTTTTTTAAGTTGTTGATTTTACATGGCTAAAAAATTCATTCTTCTCAATTTTTAGAATTGCGTTATTGTATAATCAATGACTTAATAGTTTTTCAGGTAAATAATTTCACGCATCAAACCTGACAGGTTTCGGAAACCTGTCAGGTTTTTGGAAGTTATTTTTCTGAACGTTTATAGCAAAATAAGTTGCACACGGCATTATATTTAAGTAGCTCAACAAAATTTTTTTAACATTCTGCTTATAACTTGATGATCAAGTTTTCGATTTTTTATATAACTACAAGGATTATTTATAATAAAGGATAAGATCAAGGCAATCGGTAAGGTCAAAAATATTTATTAAGTAAAGAGTATACGAAACACCAAGCCATAACGATTCAAAAAAACAAGTATTCTTAAAATGAGGTCATTTTCTTTTGATGACTTTGATTTAATCCTTCATTATAAATAATCCGTGTAGTTCATAGACTGATTTTGGAAAAGAACTTGAACATTGAGTATAATTAAAGTCCGATTTTTTTAAAGGGTTTTTCATTTTTTCAAAAATGTTAAAAAAGATTTATGTGTACTTAATACTATGGAGGTTAAGAATTGGGAATAATTTTCTAATGAGATCAGCAATGCAAGAAAGTAAAATGATTAACTGATGTCACGCAGATAGCTTCCAAACTTTCGTTTCAAATTCATTTTGCCAACTAGAGTGCAACTCCTTGCAAAATAAATTTTGCACACAGATATTCACTTTTTGGAAGTACAGTGCATAACATCA
>JAUCGK010000484.1 GCA_030378085.1 Candidatus Parabeggiatoa sp. HSG14 | reverse complement strand
TAGATGTCTATGCGCCACTCAAATTGAGTTTAAGTAGCGTTGCATAAATTTATTTTTAATGGTATGACTTTTCGGATTTCATCATTATTTTTTTAAAGATGATATTTTGTACATCCTAACCTTTAATTTTATAGATTATAAATTATCAATTTTCATTTATAATCCTATTAAAATACAATAATGAATTGGAACAATTTTTGCTTAAATCACTAATTTATTGTTACTTAAAAGTTTTTTCATGTCAAAAAAGGCCAATTTTTTGAAAAATCGGATTTTTAATTCGGCGGGGGTTATTTGCCAAATTAAATATACTTTATAGGGAGGATTAATCTTGTAGAAAATAAATTTTTTATTTAGGCAAGATTTATATTCCGATCATTATTGATAAATAACTATTGGTTGTTTAAAATCATGTTCAATAGTAAATTATTTAACTTTGTTGTATTCTTTATTGCTGGCTTACTGTTGACCAATTGCAGTTTGGGGCCACCTACTCCAGATCAGGACGCGCAAAAGAATTCTCGCGTTATACCAAAAGATTTTACAACAGGTTCACAATCTTCCTCCCCAAAATATTTGTTGGAGGTAGAAGACCCTAACTCTGGTAAAATGTATGTCTTTACCGATAGTTCTCGTTACCAGGATTATCTGAAAAATGGGGAGTTGCCCAGTGGTAAAGCGGTCAATTTGGGGCAAACATCTATGGTATTGGTGGGTGTACCCGAAGATAGTTCAGCAGAGTCCACTGGTGTGTATCAACTATATCAAGGGAAAGTTAAACCAAAGAAGGGTTTTTATGTTCAGCGGTTAGTAAACAGTCCCAGCCGCCGTTTTTATGTATTTTCGAGTCCTGATTTACTGGATACCCCGGTGGCTGACTTGCCAATACAGAAAAGCTCTGTGGATGGGCCAAATGGTGAATTAGTGATTTACAGCCTCCAAGGAACCGATTTTTACTCGTTGCAGAAAAAATTTATAGAAATCCAAGGAAACCAATAATAAAAAATCGCAATGGCTTTACCTTTTAGGGGTTCAATTTGACGACAGAGATGTAATAGTAGTCGCCACTCACAAATGTATAATTGATTTGTAGTTATTTTTGAATAAAACTGACTAAAGTTGTCATAAATATTGATAAGTGATAACAACTTTTTTTGGTTTGCCTACTGTTATGTTTAAGTTTGTCTTATGGAACAAATAACTGTCACAATAACATAATCTTCATAAAACGGAGTTCTTATTTTATGTTTAATCCTCTAATGTTTGCCCTACGCTTTTGGCTTATTGCCTTGGGTTTAGTGGCTTTCGTTACCCAACCGATTTATGCTGAACAATTGTTGCTGCCCACTAACCAGGATATGGGTAGTGTTCTTAAAATAGAAAAAAGAGGTCTTCCAGACAAAGTTGAAGCTGGAGAGACATTGACTTACACTATTGAAGTGACTAACATCACTAAAAATCGCATTATTTTGGATGCGGTTGTGTATGAGATTCTTCCTTCCAGCAAAAACTTTGATTATTTGAGTGCTACTCCTCGCCCTATCACTGATCCTGTGTTTTTTAATGACTTGGATAAACCTAAGACAAAAGGCGGATCGTCTATAGACAGTCGTATTTTGACCTTCCGTTGGGATGATGACCGCATATTTAAAGCAGGGGAATCTCGGAAAATTACAATAACAGGAAAGGTGAAACAAACTCTTTCTAATCCAGATCAAGTAAATGAATTATTTTCTCTTCGCTTTTGTACTGCCGCTCACTACATCATGGGCTTTTGTAAAGGAATCACAAAAGCAAAGTTAGAGCTGATTAAGAAATTTCTCTTCAAGAATGGTAATGAGGTTCCCCAGGGTGGTGACGTACCTAGATATCCCAAGCTTTGTACAGAGAACTTGCCTGGTTGTCTCGCAAAAACAGAGTGCTTAAATTGTCGTCCTAAAAACCCTGAACTTTGTACCTTTGGTGTTAAAATTTGGGCAAAAAATACAGGTACAGCGGCTATTTCTAACATCAATCTGACAGATACGTTAGCTAATCAATTGACTATCCATGATAGAAGAGGAAGTAATAAAATTGGTCCTGAGTTTTTGACCCCTCGTACTCTAAGTCGGGGAGGAACAAGTGTTCCAGTGACCCGTAAATTACGTGCTGAGTGTTCAGATAATAACGTAGGTACTTCTGCTCAAGCTAGATCGGAAAATCCAGTGCTTAATGTGGAGAGCAATACTCCTAAAGTCAATATTACCAATCCTGATTTGGTTGTCTCTGCTGAAGCTCCTGCACTTGGGACAGGTAAGCGGAACATTTCATGGACAATTAAGGTAGAGAATCGAGGCAAGCGTGCAGCAAAAAATGTAGATGTGGTAGCAAACTTTTCTAGTTCGGGAAGAGTGGGATTTTCCTTGGATGGTCGCCGAAATCAAAATCGGAAAATTTGGACAGTACCTCAATTGGGACCACTCGAAGAAAAAACCTTTACAGTGACACAACAATTAGAGCAAGCTAAGGGTTCAGCTACAGTTCGTGTTGAAGCTAAGTCTGATTGTGACTGTGACAAGGTGGCAAAAACAAGATCAAGCATCAACTATGCCATGGTGGTTGAAATGATCGACCTTAATGATAATCCTTTTCGTCCTGATGTTGAGGATAATACTATAAGATACATCCTAACAGTTTGTAACCAAGTCAAACCTCTTGGCGATGAAAATAGTGCTTTTAAGTTTTCCTTCACAGGTGCTTTGGTGAAAGGTTCTGATGGAGCATTACCTTCACCATCCGCCAAAGGTGTTGATATTTATTCCGTGAAATTTGACCGTATTGATAAATTAGCCGGAAGAGGTTACGTGCAAGAATGGCGGGATTTCGCGCTTGATAATAGTTATCAAGGAATAAGAAATACAAGGAAGACGACAGGAAAAACATTAACTGGAGAGTTTAATTATAAGTTAAAAGGCCGCCATTGTGCTAAATTCGCTATTGATGTGCTGGTAAACGATAATTTGGAAAATGGGACACATTCTTTACTTATTGGAGTTAAGGCATCAGGTATTCCTGTTGTTCTAGAAGCTAAGGAAACAGAACCAACCACTGTAGAAAAGTAAAGCGTTACTATCTCTACACGGGACAAAACTAAAAAACTTAGCTAAGTTCCGGCAAGCTTAGTAGTATGGTAGACCTGCCAGGTTTTTGAAACCTGGCAGGTCTTTTTTTTGGATATTCTTTAATCAGCCGTGATTAAGGTAACTTCCAAAAAGTGGTAATCCAAATACCTGCCAGGTTTTAAAAACCTGTCAGGTCTTGAACTTTCTCTACGTCAACAGTTTTTCCAAAATCCTCTGATAATAGGAATTTCAATAGACTTTATTAGTAATAAGTTATCTATTTATCTAAAAGTGTTTATTTTATTTTATTAGTGTTTATTTTATTTTATTATCGTCAATAAGCCGCTTGATACATAAATCATTGTTTTTGTTTGATTAGAAATCAAAATATTCTTATTTCCGATAATGTCTAATAGGAATTTCAAATTGTAAAACCAGATTTAAAATTTTATAATATCATCTGAATAATCAGCATCGTACAAAATTTAAAAAATTAATGACCAACTTAAAAAACATTGGAGGATAGTATGCCTCTTATATCTCCTAAACAAAATATTTCTCCCGTTTTTTACCCGGGTGATAAATGGCGAGTGAATCCGGTGATGGGTGATGCTTTACACACTTTGCCTGAAAATTGGCCTAATTTTGATTCCTTAGTGACGGAGGATGATGAACCGGTGGATAACATCTTTTCTGAAAAACAACAACGTTTGTTAACTGAAAGTTTGTATAGCTCGCGGGAAAAGCTTGGACAAGATAAACCTTTTTTAACCTTAGCGAATGTTGGAGTTTTTTACGCACTTAATAAACCAGCTATTGTACCTGATGTTTTAGTCAGTTTGGATGTGAAAATGCCGCATGATGTTTGGCGAAAATCGAATCGTTGTTATTTTGTGTCCAAGTATGGTAAACCGCCTGAAGTGGCTATTGAAATTGTCTCCAACCTAAAGGGGAAAGAAACGGGGACTAAATTCAAAGACTATGCGACCGCTAAAGTTCGTTATTACGTGATTTTTGACCCCGAAAACCAATTAAAAAAAGGGGTACTCCGTGTCTATGAGTTGCATAATAAAGATTATGTTGAAAAAACAGATAATTGGTTATCAGAGATTAATTTAGGCTTAGCCCTTTGGGAAGGCTATTTTGAAGATAAACACGATATTTGGCTTCGCTGGTGTGATTCTGAGAGCCAATTAGTTTTGACTGGGGCTGAAAACAGTGAAAAACAACGCATAGCCAAAGAAAAAGCTCAAAAACAAGCAGAACAAGAGTGTTTAGCTAAAGAACAAGCTCAAAAACAAGCGGAGCAAGAATGCATGGCTAAAGAACAAGCCCAACAACAAGCGAAGCAAGAACGCTTAGCTAAAGAACAAGCCCAACAACATGTTGAGCGTTTAGCCTCCCAACTACGCGCGATGGGAATTGATCCCGATAAATTGTCGGAATAAGATAACTATGGGCATTGGTTCAGTTTTCTCGTTCCAACCCTGGAGCGTTGGAACCAGAATTAGCTGGCTTTATCCTTGGTTACATGCAATCCTTGTAGTTATGTCAACAGTTTTTCCAAAATCCTCTGATAAATAGTGGATAAAGTATCAATATCCTCAGCACTGACACATTCATTGATTTTGTGGATAGTGGCATTGAGTGGCCCAACTTCAATCACTTGTGCGCCCGTAGGTGCGATAAATCGTCCATCGGATGTTCCTCCCCCTGTCGATAATATCGTTTCATAACCACATACTTCATAAATAGCTTTTTGAGTAGCCGTGATTAAAATATCGGGCGTGGTGATAAAAGGGGGGCCTGAGTGTCGCCAATTTAGCGTATATTTAAGATGATGTTTGTCTAATAACGCTGTAATCTGTTTTTGCAATTGAGTATGAGTGACTTCAGTACTATAACGAAAGTTAAATAAAAGTTCCAAATCTCCAGGAATGACATTTTCGGCTCCCGTACCTGCATTGATATTTGTAATTTGAAAACTTGTTTTTGGAAAAAATTCATTACCTTGATCCCATTCTGTTTCGCATAGCGTTTTTAAAAGGGGGGCAAAACAATGAATTGGATTATTCGCTAAATGCGGATAGGCGGCATGACCCTGCACACCATGTATAGTCAGTAGTCCATTTAAAGAACCACGCCGCCCATTTTTTATCACATCACACAAACGCTCTTCACTAGAAGGCTCACCTACTAAACACCAGTCTATTTTTTCCCCTTTTTGCTGTAAATAATCGACAACTTTAACTGTTCCATTGACAGCGGGACCTTCTTCATCACTGGTTAACAAAAAAGCAATTGAACCAAGATGATTTGGATGAATAGCAATAAAACGTTCACAGGCTGTCATCATTGCAGCAACGCTGCTTTTCATATCAGCTGCCCCTCTCCCATACAAAAAACCATCGTGTAAAGTTGGTGTAAAGGGAGGGAACTGCCAATGATTTTCAGGGCCAGTTGGCACAACGTCAGTATGTCCAGCAAACACAAATAACGGAGCTGTATTCCCATGCCGCGCCCATAAATTATCTACTTCACCAAAACGTAAATGTTCAATTGTGAAATCAATCGCTTGCAAACGTTCAGCAATAAAAGCTTGACACCCAGCATCATTAGGTGTGATAGAGGGACGGCTAATCAGTTCTTTTGCGAGATTTAGGTTTTTTGACATAATAATCTATATTTATAAAGTTCTACCGATTTTTTATGTAAGTGTTATAGTGTTTCCCGATTGGATAAAGTACAACCTCCCCTAAATCCCCTCCTTAAATTAAAGAGGGGACTTGTACCTGACGCAATCGGGAAATGCTATATATCTGTTAATAAAGAATTGTATACATTAATGCGATGCTTATTTTTTTAATTTATTGACTGATGTTACGCACTGTACTTCAAAAGTGAATACCAGAGTAGTGCAAAATGAAATTTTGCTGATTGTAACAGATTTTGGGGATACCCCCCTAACCCCCCGTACACGGGTGGAACCAAACATCATTT
>JAUCGK010000298.1 GCA_030378085.1 Candidatus Parabeggiatoa sp. HSG14 | reverse complement strand
GAACCAAACATCATTTGACACTTTGCTTTTTCTATTTTGGGACTTCCCCCTGTGTACGGGGGGTTAGGGGGGTGTCCTCAATTTTGCACTCCAGTTTGAAAGCTATCTGCGTAACATCAGTTATTTATGTGAAAAACTATATAAGGAAATGTATTTTCAGATTAAAATAATTCTTACTGTAAATTTTACCAAATATTATACAGTCATTTTACGGGTTTTTGTAACCCAATTTTATACAATGATATTTTTTTGGTATAAATTTTGCTTAAAATATATAATTATTTAAAATCAAATAGTTATAAAAAAATCCAAAATAAATTTTGGACTCCAAACAAGCCGTTTTCGGAATCCAAAATTTATTTTGGAAACCCTCCCGGCTCAAACTAGACTATATTTAGTCTGCTTTAGCAAACTTTAGCTTTTAGCCTTGAAATTTATTTCTGAAATTTATTATCTGTTATGTCTTATAGTACATATCAATCCTCACGAAATAATAACGGGTAAAGGAGAAAAATTATGAGTGTTAGCCTTAAAGCACCACAAATTGTGGAAATTATTTATCCGGAAAGTGATGGCAAACCAATGGCAGATAACACCAAACAAATTTGATTGGATAACCAATATTGTGCAGAATCTACGAACGCTTTTCCAACATGAAAAAGTGGTTTGTGGCGGGGGATTTACTTTGGTATCCCGTTGAAGGTAATAATAAACAAATAAAAACCCCTGATGCAATGGTGGTATTTGGGAGAACTAAATACCATAGAAGCTCTTATAAACAGTGGTTGGAAGATGATATCGCACCTCAAGTAGTCTTTGAAATTCGTTCGCCCTGTAACAAAGATTCAGAAATGGAGGAAAAATTTCAATTTTACCAAAACTATCAAGTTGAAGAATATTATCTGTATGATCCAGACAAAGGTCATTTAAAAGGTTGGATTCGGGGAGGAAACCATTTGCTCTCCATAGTACCGATGGACGGATGGATAAGTCCTCGGTTAGGAATCCGTTTTGAGCGTTCTGGTAAGGAATTAATGCTTTATCATCCAGACGGGAAACGTTTTACTTCTCATGAAGAAGAAACTACTCGTGCTAACGTAGCTGAACAACAAGCTGAAGTTGCCGAAGCTGAAATTACCCTGTTAAAAGCGTTATTGGCAAAAAAAGACTCATAATTGATTGTTAGCCATCTAATAATGCGTGAACTAAAAATAAACAAAACTAAAGTTTGAACGTATCTTCTCTAAATTCCGTGGAAAAAAACCTGACAGGTTTCCAAAACCTGTCAGGTTTGAGTAAGTTTACCCACACTTTTTGGGAAGATACGTTTGAACTCTATAATAACAATGAATTATTAATATAATCATCTGGATATGCTTTATTCACTTGACTTTGTCTTATTCTGATAATGGCGTATCCTCTCTTTTTAGGTAACAGTGTACTACCATCTTCTTATATTCGATGGCAGTGACTGTTTTTTTTCCATTCCCAAATTGGACAGACTTTAAATCTAAAAATTGGTTTATTTGGAATATTACTCGTATGAAAGAACTTATTTTTTTGGCGGCTGCTTACACCGGATATCGACTTTTTGAAAAATTTAAGGAGAAAAAAGCAACTGAAGTTATTCAAACAATAACGACTCAAGCAACTCATTCATCTAATAATGTATCTAAGAAAGCGCGTACAACTAAAAAAGCGCGTACTGGTATTGTTATTCAGAAAAATACCTCGCTTCAACCTGTTGATAAACAAAAAAACTCTCAGAAAGATACAAGCAAAAAGAATTTTAGTGAAAAGGAGAAAGAATATAACCATTTTTTAAAAGCAACGCTTGTTTCTGCGGCTTTAACAGCAATGAGAAGTGCTTATCCTCCTTTAAACCTGTTAACACTCGGTGTAATAACTTATACCAGTCTCCCAATTTTTAAACTGGCAGAAAAATCTATCAGAAAACAGAAAATTGGGGATGATATTCTTAAAACCGTTCTCATTTCTTTATGCGTGGGAACTAATCAATATTTTGCGGCCTCCTTGGTTGGTTTTTTTCATTACCTTGGCAAAAAGCTCTTAGCAAAAACCCAAGACGATTCCCAAAAAATGGTGACTAATCTCTTTGAGAAAGATTCTCTCACCGTATGGGTTTTAAAAAACAATGTGGAGATTGAAATACCGTTGGAAGAGGTGGAAGTCAATGATATCGTCATTATCAATACTGGTGAACTAATTATGATTGATGGCATTATTATTGAGGGACAGGCGATGATTGAGCAATACGCTTTGACGGGGGAATCGCAACCTGCTGAAAAGAAAGTGGGTGATAAGGTATTTGCTTCAACGGTAGTCATTGGGGGAAAAATAAATGTCAAAATTGAAAAAGCGGGGAAGGAGACTACGATTTGTAAAATTGGCAACATTCTGAATCGTTCAGTTGATTTTAAGTCTGGAGTCCAATCAAAAGGAGAAGAATGGGCTGATAAATCAGCACTCCCTCTTATGGCTATAGCTGCTGTATCTATACCTCTCGTAGGACCAGATGCTGTTATTCCTATTCTTTGTAGTGGTTTTGGAAACCGTATTAGTGTATTGGCACCACTTAATGTGCTTAATCATCTTAAGTTAGCAGCTAATGAAGGTATTTTGATTAAAGATGGACGTTCCTTAGAATTGCTCAAAGATGTGGATACCATCATTTTTGATAAAACGGGGACTTTGACGACCGCTCAACCCAAAGTTGGACAAATTATTGTTTGTAACGAGTATGGGGAGGATGAAATTTTAACATACGCAGCGGCTGTTGAGGGGAAATTAACACATCCTATTGCTCAAGCAATTCTTAAAAAAGCTGAAGAATCCAAATTAATTTTGCCAGAAATAGAAGATTCTAAATATCAGATGGGTTATGGTATGACGGCTGAAGTTGAAGACAAAGTTATCGCTGTAGGTAGTGTTCGTTTTATGACAACAGAAGGGATTGTTATTCCAGACAAAATAGAAAACGCACTGACTCATTCTCATAATGAGGGACATTCTCTTGTCATAGTTGCCATTAATCGTCAAGTATGTGGTGCGATTGAAATGCAGCCCACAATACGCCCAGAAGTAAAAGGGATTATAAATGATTTACGACTACAAGGTAAGCATCTCTCCATTGTTTCTGGCGATCATGAACAACCCACTAAAAAATTAGCAGAATATTTAGGCATGGATAGCTATTTTTACGATATCTTGCCACAAGATAAGGCCAAAATTGTTACAAAATTCCAAAAACAAGGTAAATCAGTTTGTTTTATTGGGGATGGTATTAATGATACGATTGCCATGAAAAAGGCAAATGTTTCCATTTCCTTAAAGGGTGCTTCGTCAATTGCCACTGATGTTGCTCAGATTGTTTTGATGAATAGTGATTTGGTTTCTTTGGATATTTTATTTAATATTTCCAAAAATTTAGAGGCTAATTTACAGAAAAGTTTTACGTTAACGCTTATTCCTGGCATAACTAATGTTTTAGGTGTTTTCTTTTTAGAGTTTGATACGATGACTTCACTTTTCTTATGCAAAGGTATGGGTTGGATAACAGGGCTAAATCATGTAAAACGTCCCTTAAAAATAGAGGACAATATTAAGAAAGTGTTATAAATTTTAATTATGTTTCCATGTCGATAGATGTTCAGAAAAATAATTTCTCGATCAAACCTGCCAGGTTTTGGAAACCTGGCAGGTTTTGTTTAGTCGACTTTAACCAATTTAACTTTATTCGTCAGTGACACAACCTTCAGACGCATTTTTAACATTTTTAATGTATTTATACAATGTGCCTCGCATTGCCTTATAGGGAGGCATTGTCCATTGCGCTTTGCGTTGTAGCATTTCTTCATCGCTGAGAGCCACACTTAACGATGTGTTTTGTGCATCAACAGTGATGATATCGCCATCTTTTATCAATGCCAAGGGACCACCTTCTTGGGCTTCTGGAACGATATGTCCAACGATAAATCCATGTGATCCTCCTGAAAATCGTCCATCTGTCAGTAAAGCCACATCTTTGGCTAAACCCGCACCAACAATCGCCGAAGTCGGTGTCAACATTTCTGGCATTCCAGGTCCTCCTTTTGGCCCTTCATAACGAATGACAACAACATCACCTTTAATAATTTCTTTACGCTCTAACGCACTGAGCATATCTTCTTCACAATCATAGACTTTTGCAGGGCCTGTAAAAATTAAGCCTTCTTTACCCGTGATTTTTGCAACTGCACCCTCAGGAGCGAGATTACCTTTAAGAATCTGAATATGTCCTGTGGCTTTAATAGGGTCTTCTAATGGACGGATGATTTGTTGACCTTCTTTAAGTCGAGGAAGTCTTGCTAAGTTTTCGGCGATAGTTTCGCCTGTCACCGTCAAACAGTCACCATTGAGCAACTCTCTTTCCAACAGATATTTCATCACAGCCGGTATACCACCGATATTGTGGATATCTTCCATCACATATTGTCCACTCGGCTTTAAATCTGCTAAAAATGGTACATTTTCACTGACTTTTTGAAAATCATCAATGGTTAACTCAATATCCACCGCCCTTGCCATAGCAATAAGGTGTAATACCGCATTAGTAGAACCGCCTAATGCCATCACAATAACTATTGCATTTTCAAAGGCAGCACGAGTCATAATATCGCGGGGCTTGATATTTTTTTCTAATAAATTGCGAATAGCAGCACCGGCACGAAAACATTCTTCCATTTTACCAGGTTCCTCAGCGGGCATAGAAGAACTATAAGGCAAACTCATACCCAAAGCTTCAATGGCAGAAGCCATTGTATTAGCGGTGTACATTCCACCACAAGCTCCTGCCCCAGGACAAGCATGTTTTACCACTTCTTGCCGTTCTTCTTCATTTAATGTGCCTGCAAGACATTGCCCGTAAGACTGAAAAGCAGAAACAATATCTAATGTATTGTTGTTTTTATCGTAGCCAGGCTTAATCGTACCGCCATAAATCATAAGAGAGGGGCGATTGAGTCGTGCCATTGCCATAATACAGCCTGGCATATTTTTATCACAACCTGGCAAAGAAATGTTAGCATCATACCATTGTGCGCCCATGACTGTTTCAATGGAGTCCGCGATTAAATCACGGGATTGCAAGGAAAAACTCATCCCAGGTGTACCCATTGAAATGCCATCACTGACACCAATGGTATTAAATCGCATACCCACCATGCCAGCAGCTACCACCCCTTTTTTAACCTGAGTGGCTAAATCGAATAAATGCATATTGCAAGTATTGCCTTCATACCAAACACTGGCAATACCCACTTGCGCCTTATTCATGTCTTCTTCAGTCAAACCTGTGCCATACAGCATAGCTTGAGATGCCCCTTGTGATTTGGGCTGGGTTATATTTGAACTGATTTTATTAAGTTGTTCCATTCTATTGTTCTCCAATGGTACGATTTTTGATAAACTGATTATAAGCTTTAGATTTTTTAAAAATTTTAGTTTGATCACAAAGAAATCTGATTTTTTGGAAAAATAAAATTTCTTATCATATTCAATATGTTGTTAACGATTAGTGTAATAAAATGTCAGTTTTAAGATCATCCTAACATCAAAAAAATTGGATGTTTTCAAAAAATCGGATTTCTTCCATAGATTTGGAAATTTATGCTGATTATAACGAATTTTGGGGACACCCCCCTAACCCCCCGTACACAGGGGGAAGTCCAAAAATAGAAAAATTAAAGCAAAGTGTCGAATGATGTTTGGTTCCACCCGTGTACGGGGGGTTAGGGGGGTGTTCCCAAAATCTGTTACAATCAGAATTTATTATGTTGAAAAAAATGTTATTGATTTATTTTAAATTATTATTTTGATAATTATAATAAAATCATCTTAACTTAAATTGGTATAATGTGAGGAGTTAGGACTCACGTATTGACAAATCAATATTGAGGCAGAATTTGTTCTTAACTCAAAATAACGCGATGCTCAACTTTTTAAGTCATTGAATTATAATAAATCATGCTATCAAAATAACGATATCGCCTTGAATCTGACTACAATAAATCAATGGGTTATAGACATTCTTAGATTTCCATTAT
>JAUCGK010000483.1 GCA_030378085.1 Candidatus Parabeggiatoa sp. HSG14 | reverse complement strand
AACATCATTTGACACTTTGCTTTAATTTTTCTATTTTGGGACTTCCCCCTGTGTACGGGGGGTTAGGGGGGTGTCCTCAATTTTGCACTCCAGTTTGAAAGCTATCTGCGTAACATCAGTTATTTAACTTAAGCCTTGGACTCCAAACCTTTAGGTTTGGAAGGAGTCCAAACCTTTAGGTTTGGAAGTGTTTAATTTTAATATAAATAATCCAAACCTGAAGGTTTGGACTCCAACAAATTTTCCTTAACTCATTTTAAAAAACCATGTCGCATTACGCCAATAAAAAATCCGTTTATTTCGTTAATCCGTTGTACTATAATATTGTGCTAAACTTTAAAATAGAAATTAAATCAACATCAGATCATACGTATTATTTTTAAATTGACAAAATAATACAAATAGATAACTGTTTCAACAAGTTACATTAGGTAGGAGAACCAATCATGATACCTCACTTATTAAAACCTCCCTCAAAACCCCATTTTAAAATTGTCAAAAGACACGGCAATTTTTTCTCACGCACGGCTCGCTTCATAGATTTTATCACGATATTTGCCGTTTTAATCCTAGCAGGGCAACCATTACAAGCCGCTGAAATCGCTACTGAAGTGCTTGATAAAATCACAACAACAGGGCAAGCACAAGTCATTATTTCTTTGCACGATCCGGTGCCTATTGATGCGCCTAATTTTTCGGACTGTGATGTTGAGTCTCATCAGATTGACAGCATGTACCAGGTTAAGGACGATAAAAATTGTACGGTAGGGCGCGTTGCTGCCGTTGCGATTGCTCAGGACTATGTTTTCCGTAATTTACCCGCTGGTAGTTTTGAATTGAAACATCAATACAGCCATGTGCCTGCACTGGCTGGAATTATTACTCAAGCTGCGCTAAATGTCCTCGAAAACCACCCTCAAGTTTTTTCGGTTTATTGGGATAGGAAAGAAAAGATACAATTGGCTGATAGTGTTCCACTGATAAAAGCTGATCAAGTACACGCGCTCATACCAACGCCTTATACAGGACAAGGCATTACAATTGCAGTTTTAGACACAGGTATTGATACCGATCATCAAGATTTTCCAGTAGGTACTATTGTGGATCAAAAATGTTATACTCAAAATTGGTGTCCCCCTATTCCTCCTTCTTCTTCTTACAGTGCTGAAAGTTTAAATGCCGAGGATGATCATAATGGGGGTGGGCATGGTAGTCATGTTGCTGGTATTATTACTTCACCACTTGGTGTCGCACCAGATGCTAAGATTATTGCTGTAAAAGTTTGTGATTGGTCTGGCAGTTGTGATCTTTCTGATTCAATTGCTGGTTTGAACTGGGTACACGCCAATTTGGGAACACAACCGGTTCAAATTGTGAACATGAGTTTGGGAGGAGGTACTTATAATAGTGTCTGTGATACCAGTGATCAAGGGCGTGCTGATGCAATTGATCTATTAGTGGGAACGGGAGTCACTGTCTTTGCAGCTTCAGGAAATAGTGGCGAGTCAACCAATATAATGAGTCCTGCTTGTATAAACAATACGATTGCAGTAGGGGCAACTTATGAAAACAGTTATCCTACTCTACCTCCTTGGAGTTCTGCTAATAACTGTGATGATTCAGGCGCAAATATTGATCAGATTGCTTGTTTCAGTAACAGCAATAGCTTAGTCGATATCGTGGCACCAGGGGCAATGATTGCATCTTCTGATAATTTTGGTACAAGTGTTACAAGTCCTATGAGTATGGTATTAGGTGGTACTTCTCAAGCAGCACCAACAGCAGCTGGTGTTGCAGCATTGATGTTAGAAGCCAATTCCTCGTTAACCCCTACTTGTATTAAAACAATTTTAAAAAATACGGGCACCAATGTGACAGATTCTAAAAATGGTCTCTCTTTTCCACGGATTGATGCACTTAATGCGGTTAATATGGCACGTCAAACGCTCCAGTTCTCGGCTGCAAATTACAGCGTGAATGAAAACGGGAATTCGATAACTATTAATGTCACTCGCACAGGTGGTAGCTACGGTATAGTTAATGTGGATTATGCCACAGCAGATGGCACTGCCACCGCGGGTAGTGATTACACAAGCACTAGTGGTACACTCACTTGGAATGATGGCGATACAGCAGATAAAACATTTACGGTCAATATCACCAATGAAAACGATATTGAAAGTGATGAAACCATCACCTTAAACTTATCAAATGCAACAGGCGTTTGTTTAGAGCCTAATAATCCAGCAACCTTAACAGTTGTCAATGATGATCCTTCAGTCGTACCTGGTACTTTGCAATTTTCCACCACTGCTTATAGTGTCAGCGAAAACGGTGTCTCAATTACAATTTCGGTAACCAGAACTGGTGGCGGCGATGGCGCAATATCGGTAGATTATGCAACCTCTGATGGTTCAGCAACTACCGCAGATAGTGATTACACTTCTGTTAGTGATACACTTAATTGGATTGATGCTGAGACAACTGATAAAACTTTTATCGTCAATATTACGAATGATAGTAATTTTGAAGGTGACGAAAATTTTCAAATCACTTTGTCTAATCCTACTGGAGGTGCTGGCTTAGGAACCTCAAATCCTGCGACTGTTACTATCACCAATGATGATCCACCGCCACCGTCTCCTGGCACGTTACAGTTTTCCACCACTGCTTATAATGTCAGCGAAAACGGTACTTCACTTACAATTGCAGTCACTCGAACGGGTGGCAGTGATGGCGCAATATCGGTAGACTATGCAACTTCTGATGGTTTAGCAACTACCGCAGATAGTGATTACAGTTCTGTGAGTAATACACTTAATTGGATTGATACTGAAACCACTGATAAAACTTTTATCATCAATATTACGGATGATAGTAATTTTGAAGGTGACGAAAATTTTCAAATTACTTTGTCTAATCCTACTGGTGGAACCAGTGTTGGAACACCAGCAACAGTGACTATTCTTGATGATGAAATACCACCCTTACCAGCGTCACCGGGCCGTTTACAATTTTCCACTATGAGTTATAGTGTCAATGAAAACAGTGGTTCAATCATGATTTCAGTAATTCGTACCGGCGGTAGTGATGGTACAATATCAGTCAATTATACTACCGTTAATGGTTCAGCAAACAATGGTAGTGATTACACAGGTAATAATGGTAGACTCAGTTGGGGCAATGGTGATGTAGCTCATAAAACTTTTACCATCAATATCATGGATGATAATCATTTTGAAGGTAATGAGCATTTTAGAGTTATGTTATCTAATACCGCAGGTAGTGCCAATATAGGAACCAATCAAGCATTTATCACTATTAATGACGATGAAATAGCACCTTCCTTACCTGGAATGGAACCTTTACCACCCACTATGGGTATTTTTATAGAAATTGCAGGTTCAGGGAATGGTAAAGTTCGCAGCGATCTTTTTGGTATTAACTGTGCCTCAAAGCATTGTAAAAGAATCAGTTACAAAAAAGACCCAACAGGCATGGCATGTGATGATAACTATTGTTCATACCGTTTTGACACAACAACCCATCTCAATCTCACAGCCACTCCCGATAAAGGATCAACTTTCATAGGGTGGGGAGGACATAAGGATTGTGCCGATAGCAAGTTATGGATGACAGGCAATAAGTTATGTATTGCATACTTTAGAAGAGTGGAATAAATATTATAAATGGTCATTTTTGGAATCCAGAGCAATACTTTGTATTTTGGATTCCAAAGCAAAGTAGGAAGGTTGCTCTTTGCTTAACTTATTTTATTCTCTATTATTATCTATGACAAAACAAAAATGGGATGTGGCTCAATCACGAACACTTTATAATATTGAACATTGGAGTGAAGGGTATTTTGATATTAATGAAAAAGGTGAAGTAACTGTCTCTCCTCTCCCTAAACAACAAACAATCAATCTCTACGAATTGGCTCAAAGTTTCACGGCTAATGGTTTATCTTTACCCGTCTTAGTTCGCTTTCCCAACATTTTGCATCATCGCGTGGATACATTGTGCCAAGCTTTTAGCTATGCTATGCAACAAAAAGATTATCAAGCTAAATATACTGCTATTTATCCTATTAAAGTCAATCAACAACATCATGTTATTAAAGAAATTTTGAGTTCAGGACAAGGGTGTGTTGGCTTAGAAGCGGGTAGTAAATCAGAATTAATGGCAGTATTAGCACTCGCTCCTCCCAACAATGGTATTGTTATTTGTAATGGCTATAAAGATAGAGAATACATACGGTTAGCACTCATTGGTCAACAAATAGGTTTGTGTCCCTATTTAGTCATTGAAAAAATTTCAGAATTAAACCTGATTATCGAAGAATCACATCTTCTTAATGTGATACCTCGTTTAGGAATGCGAGTACGGTTAGCTTCTATTGGTAAAGGTAAATGGCAAAATACGGGAGGCGAAAGAGGAAAATTTGGATTATCAGCTGCACAAGTGCAAGAAGTCATCAGCCGCATTAATGAAGCCGGTTTTACCGAATCGTTGCAATTAATGCACTTTCATATTGGCTCACAAGTGGCTAATATTCGTGATATTCAAAAAGCACTCAGTGAGGCGGCTCGTTATTATGCAGAGTTAAGGACATTAGGCATACCAATTCAAACCATTGATGTCGGCGGTGGTTTAGGAATTGATTATGATGGAACACGATCATGCATGGCTTGTTCAATCAATTACAGCATCCAAGAATATGCCAATAATGTTGTCCATGAATTTTTTTCCATTTGCAATGCCTTAAATTTACCACAACCTGACATCATTACGGAATCGGGACGCGCCATGACAGCGCACCACGCAGTACTCGTTACTAATGTCATTGATGTCGAATCATCCCCCGGTATTGTGCCACCTACTCCTCTCTCTACTAATGAACATCCCCTCATTCAAGATTTATGGCATGGTTTAACCAATCTTAGCCAACGTTCTGCCCTTGAAGCCTATCACGATGCCGTTTATTGGCTCAGTGAAGTTTATTCGATGTTTACACATGGTGTACTCAGTCTTACTCAACGCGCCCGTGCTGAACAATTATATTACGCCACTTGTTGGCAAGTTCGTACCTTATTACAAGCACGCCCTCACTCGCGCACCTATCAAGAAGTACTTGACGAACTCAATGAAAAATTGGTCGATAAATATTTTTGTAATTTTTCTTTATTTCAATCTGTACCGGATGCGTGGGCAATAAATCAATTATTTCCCATTATTCCGTTGCATCGCCTTAATGAATATCCGGATCGTCGTGCCACTTTACAGGATTTAACCTGCGATTCTGATGGGCAATTTAAACACTATGTCAGTAATAATGAAGTAGATAGCAGTTTGCCTTTACATGTTCCCAATCCTGATGAATCATACTTGTTAGGTATTTTCTTAGTGGGGGCTTACCAAGAAATTTTAGGCGATATGCACAATTTATTTGGAGATACTTATTCTGTTAATGTCCATATTACCCCTTCTGGCAACTACGAATTAATTGCTCCCCATGAAGGTGATACGGTACAAACCATGTTAAATTATGTGAATTTTGATACAGGATTCTTACGAAATACTTATCGTAAACGTTTACAAGCGGCTTATTCCTTGACAAAAGAACAACGGCAATTGTATTTACGTGAATTAGAAGCAGGATTGGTGGGCTATACTTATTTAGAGATGTAATGCGTCTTTGGCACTGGGGTCCTTAAATGGGAATGCTTCACACAAGGGCAGGAGTAACGGATTGCCCCTACGTGATGTGGTTGTTTGTAGGGGCATACCGATATGGTTGCCCTGATGTTATTTATCAATTTTAATCAATCCCAGTCAACGACCCCAGTGTCAGATACTGAAAACTCCGGAAAACTTTTAAATCTTTCGTAGTTTTTGTTTATTGGAACTGATGTTACTTACTCATGTTATGCACAACGCTTTTTCAGTGCTGGAAGCAGGGTGGGGAACAACCCATTGTAATGTTTTAAAGCTAATCCTTAAAAAAAAGAGGCTCTCTGGTAATTTGCGTGGTTTGTAACTAATTGATTGCAAAACATATATTTATCTTCCATCAAAATAGAAAAGGTTCTGTTGAAAGAAGTACTAAACATTTATATGTCTGCATTTCATTGCTT
>JAUCGK010000482.1 GCA_030378085.1 Candidatus Parabeggiatoa sp. HSG14 | reverse complement strand
CGATTTAAGATAACTGGTTGATTTTATTGATATTCCTATTTTAGGAAAGGTAATAAAATCAAGTACTTAAAATATAATCGGTATAATGTCTAATAAATAAAAAATTAAATTTAATACAGTAAAAAGCATATAAATGTGATATAATTATGTGAGTTTTTAAGCAATATTAATTTTACTGTTAAACTAAGGATATATAAGAGCTAAATGGTTCAATTTGCTAAAGAAATCCTGCCAGTCAGTATTGAAGACGAGATGAAAAAATCCTACCTTGATTACGCGATGAGCGTGATTGTAGGTAGAGCCTTGCCTGATGTGCGTGATGGGCTTAAGCCAGTGCATAGACGTTCATTATATGCCATGCATGAATTAGGTAATGCATGGAATAAACCTTATAAAAAATCCGCAAGAATTGTCGGTGAAGTTTTAGGGCGTTTCCATCCGCACGGTGATGTAGCAGTCTATGACACGATTGTGCGTATGGCGCAACCTTTTTCTTTGCGTTATATGTTGGTTGATGGGCAAGGAAATTTTGGATCGATTGATAACGATGCACCTGCTGCAATGCGTTACACTGAAATCCGCATGGCAAAAATCGCTCATGAAATGCTGGCAGATATTGATAAAGAAACGGTTGATTTTGTTCCAAATTATGATGAATCAGAGATAGAACCGACTGTTTTTCCAGCACGCATTCCTAATTTACTGGTTAATGGTTCCAGTGGAATTGCAGTTGGAATGGCAACCAATATTCCACCCCATAATTTACGGGAAGTCGTTAATGCATGTGTGGCATTGATTGATGAGCCAGATTTAACGATTGAGGCATTGATGAAAATCGTGCCAGGCCCTGATTTTCCTACTGCGGCCATTATTCATGGTACCAAAGGCATTTTAGAGGCGTATCGTACTGGGCGAGGACGTATTTATGTTCGCGCTCATACAGAAATTGAGGAAGAAGAAAATGGTAAACAAAAAATCGTTGCTACGGAGTTACCTTACCAGGTTAACAAAGCACGTTTAATTGAAAAAATTGCAGAGTTAATCAAAGATAAAAAAATTGAAGGCATCACTGCATTACGTGATGAATCTGATAAAGATGGGATTCGGGTTGTTGTTGAGTTGCGGCGCGGTGAAATTGCGGATGTAGTGTTGAATAATCTTTATCAACATACCCAGATGCAATCGGTGTTTGGTATTAATGTTGTGGCATTAGTTGATGGGCAACCCCGAACACTTAACCTAAAACAATTGATTGAGTTATTTATTCGTCATCGACGCGAAGTGGTGACACGGCGTACTGTGTTTGAATTACGCAAAGCGAAAGAAAGAACACACGTTTTAGAAGGTTTAGCCGTTGCGTTAAGCAATATTGATGCAATGATTGTGTTGATTAAATCGGCAAAAAATCCGCAGGAAGCACGACAAAGTTTATTAGGCCAAAATTGGAAATCGGATATAGTTATAGAAATGTTACAAGGGGTGGATGAACAAACTTCTCGTCCCGATGAACTGACCCCAGAATTTGGTTTAGCGGAAAAAGACTATCGTTTATCAGATGCACAAGTACACGCCATTTTAGAATTGCGTTTACACCGTTTAACGGGTTTAGAACAAGATAAAATTATGGGAGAGTTTAAAATCTTGTTAACCCGTATTATGGAATTGCTGGAAATTCTCAATAGTACAGATCGTCTCATGGAGGTGATACGTGCGGAATTGCTGGCAGTGCGTGATGAATATGGTGATGAACGGCGTACTCAAATCGTTATTGATGATGCTAACCTGAGCATGGAAGATTTAATCACGGAAGAAGATGTCATGGTGACATTGTCCCATGAAGGTTATGTCAAGGCACAGGTAGTGAGTAGTTATGCAGCTCAAAAGCGCGGTGGTAAAGGTAAATCTGCCACTCAAATGAAAGAAGAAGATTTTATTGATAAATTATTTGTTGCCAGCACTCATGATACGATTTTATGTTTCACCAGTTTAGGTAGAGTCTATTGGTTAAAAGTTTATCAATTGCCGCAAGCCAGTCGCATATCACGAGGCAAACCGATTGTTAATCTGCTGGCACTAGAAGAAAATGAGCGCGTTAATACAATATTACCCGTGCGTGAATTTGCCGAAGATAAATTTGTTTTCATGGCAACTGCTAAAGGGACAGTGAAAAAAACGGCACTCACTAAGTTCTCGCGTCCCCGTAGTAATGGTATTATAGCTGTTGGTTTAGATGAAGATGATAAACTTATCGGCGTGGATATTACGGATGGACAACAGGATGTCATGTTGTTTAGCAAAGGTGGCAAAGCGGTGCGCTTCAGTGAAACAAAAGTACGTTCTGTGGGAAGAACCGCTCGTGGTGTGCGTGGGATTACATTAGCACCTGAAGATAAAGTGATTTCTCTTATTATTACTTACACAGGTGGTACTGTTCTGACTGCGACTGTCAACGGTTTTGGCAAACGCACACCCGTTGATGCTTATCCAGTAAAAGGACGAGGCGGTAAAGGAGTGATAGCCATTAAGACTTCTGAACGTAATGGTAAAGTTGTCAGCGCAGTACAGGTTGAAGACGATGATCATATTATGCTCATTAGTAATCGTGGTACCCTAGTACGCACTCCCGTTGAAGGTATTTCTATTGTCAGCCGTAATACGCAAGGTGTTAAATTGATTCGTTTGAGGGAGGAAGAACAACTGGTTGGGTTAGATAAAATTTTGGAATTAAGTACTGAGGAAGAATCAAGTGAATTAAGTACTGAGGAAGAATCAAGTGAATTAAGTGCTGAGGAAGATTCAAGTGAATTATGACTTAAAAGTAATAAGTTGGATTATACTTATTGTTGCCATTGTTTTGGAAGTTTCTGGCACGATATCAATGAAATTGTCAGATGGATTCACCAAAATAGTACCAATAATAGCTATGTTGACTTTTTACGCATTTGGTTTAAGTCTCTTAGCTTTAAGCTTAAAAACAATAGAAGTGAGTGTTGCTTATGCGGTATGGTCTGGTTTAGGAACCGCATTGATAGCTATTGTGGGATTTGTGTGGTTTAAAGAACCCTTTACAGTGGTAAAACTTCTTTCTCTCTGTCTTATTATTATGGGTGTGGTGGGCTTAAATTTAGGCAGTACAAGCCATTAAAACTTGATGTTCAAGTTTTTTTTATCAAGAATTGGTAACCCGATAGATTTGTAGAGACGCGATGATCGCGTCTCCAAACGTCTCCAATAATCATGGAATTTTCAATAATTGGTAACCCGATAGATTTGTAGAGACGCGATGATCGCGTCTCCAAACGTTTCCAATAATCATGGAATTTTCAATTATAAATAACATGTAAACCTTATCAGTAGCTTCCTTCGACAAAAATTCTTGCGGTAAATTGTCCGGCTATGTACCTCAAACCTAGAAGACGCTTCCAGAGACGCGAGCATCGCGTCTCTACAACGTCATCATAAAATTATTAACAGCAAGTAATTATTTTCCAGAAGCTTGAACATCAAGTGAAAGGCATCTAAACTTTTTTTATATTGGATTCCCTCAGGCATCCAAACTTTATAGTTTGGAAGTAAATATAAATATTGGAAGTCCAACAATTTGGATTAAATGAAAGATGAAGAATTTAAAAGCTATTGTTGTTATTCCTGCTCGTCTTGCTTCCTCTCGTTTACCTAATAAAGTACTTGCTGATATTGGAGGACATCCCATGCTTTGGCATATTTATCAGCGTTGCCTACAAGCATCAAAGGTTAGCGAAATACATATCGCCACCGATTCTGAAAAGGTTTCCAAGGCAGTACAAAGTTGGGGCGGAAAAGTGTGGATGACAAATTCAAGTTGTGTCTCTGGAACAGAACGCATTGTTGCTATTTTAGATAAATTAGAGGCTGATATTATTGTCAATGTGCAAGGTGATCAACCATTTATTGAACCAGTGCTCATTAATCAACTGATTTCAATTTTTGAAAAAACTACCCCACTACCAGATATTGTGACACCTATTTATGCTATTCAAGAAAACAACATTTTTGATCCCAATCTTGTAAAAGTAACACGACGACATGATGGCTATGCCCTTTACTTTTCCCGTCACCCAATTCCTTATATCCGCGATGTTGTTCCTTCAAATTGGTCTAAATCTACCCCATTTTGGGGACATGTTGGTATTTATGGCTATCAGCGGCAAGTGCTTGAAGAATATCACACACTTCCCAAAAGCCAATTAGAAGAGGTCGAAAAATTAGAACAATTGCGTTTTCTACAGGCAGGTAAAAGTATTTTTACTTTTATTACAGATCATTCTCCCATTTCTGTTGATACAGAAGATGATTTAGAACGGGTGCGTAGATACTCAGATAAATAATTTTACTGATTATAACGAATTTTGGGGACACCCCCCCTAACCCCCCATACACAAAAAAAATCCCAAAATAAAAAATTAAAGCAAAGTGTCGAATGATGTTTGGTTCCACCCGTGTACAAAAGATTAAAAAGATATCCCCAAAATCTGTTACAATCAGTAATTTTACTTAAGGAATGAGGATTTAATAACTGAAAAAATGCTTGAACCAAACCTGACAGGTTTTCAAAACCTGTCAGGTTTAAACGTGGACATTATTAAATCTTTAGTTTGGGATTTTATAAAATCTTCGTTCCTAAAGAGCTTCGGGATTTCCAAAACCTCGAAAGTCTTAGTACATTCAATTTGAAATTTCGGGATTACCTAAACTTTGCTGTTTTTGGAATTGTGTGGATTTCCTGAAACAACATAGTCTGAAGATTTCAGATTGAATGCACTATAACGTATTTAACTGAACATCTTTTGCTCAAGCACATCATACTTATGTTTAGTATCCTTGGATACTTTGTTATTCTTATCCCTAGCGCAATGACTTCCAATACAATTACAGTTTTTGCCACAACCCCCTCCTTCCTCACGCGCTGGACCAAGTTCCGGATATTTTGCTGCAAAAAGACGTGCAAAATGTTGTACAACAACCCAGCCCAATAAAACCAATAAAATAATTCCCATAGCAATTAAGTAAGTAAACATATTAAATTCCTTATTTTGCCCAATGTTTTTAAAATTTACATTGATAACTTGCTGATCTTACACTCTGTGCTTTCTTATTAACTGATGTTACGCACAACGCTTCTTCAGTGCTGGAGTAGGGCGAGGTTTGTAATCCTGCTGTCACGTTTTAAAGCTAATTCTTAAAAAAAAGAGTGGTAATTCGCGATAGATTTGTAGAGATGCGATGCTCGCGTCTCGGTTCGTGCCGTAACTGTCAAGCATTTAGAAATGCAAGCATTAGATTTGTAGAGATGCAGTACTCGCGTCTCTACAACATTATCATAGAATTATTTATAGCAAGTCATTATTTTTTAGAAACTTGAGCATTGAGTCTTGTAAAAACACTGTGCGTAACATTAGTTGTTAATTAAATTCATGAGATGAAACATAACGTAAGTTATAACATTTATAATTAGTACAAGCTTTAGTTTACCTGATATTCCTCATGAATGAATTGCAAATTAAAAAAATATAGCGTTTTCCGATTGGATAAAGTACAACCTCCCATAAATCCCCTCCTTAATTATTAAAGAGGAGACTTGTACCTGACGCAATCGGGAAACGCTATAATCAGAAAACTCGTAATAAAATACATCAAGAACTAGAAGTTTGTCAAACAGGCATTGAATAGTATTGATTTTAAAAAAAAACCATTTAACGACTCCAGTGCCATAGATTGGGACATTATATTTTATCCTTAAATAAAGTATTGTTATCGTATTTCAACAAAAGAATAATATCAAGTAAAAGATTAGAAAAGTCTTGCAATTTCTTACAGTTGTAGTATAATAGTCATCGGTGCTTAGAACACACCAAAATAATCAGCGGACATCGCACCCTGTCAGACTTGCGATTTTTTTATGCCCAAATCACGCCCAAGTTGCGTCCGATTTCTATGGCACAAAAGGAGTGCACTGGGGTGATGAAAATCTTCAATTTTTAGTAGACTTTTAAAGAATAAAATTGTATCATTTTTCTGTCACCAAATACAACTGAAAATAGGAATTCAGATGTCACTTAATACCTGATGTTACGCACAGTGTTTTTACAAGACTCAATGCTCAAGTTTCTAAAAAAT
>JAUCGK010000398.1 GCA_030378085.1 Candidatus Parabeggiatoa sp. HSG14 | reverse complement strand
GCTTCGATGCTTAAACTCAAAACATATAACTGCTTTATTTCAATACCTTCGCCAATTATCTTACTAAATAAGATGGTTATTATGTCATATTAACCTGAGTTCGATATAAGTTGATGAATATAACTAATTGTATTTGTTATATAATACACTGATAATTGTGACAATTGTGTCCCCATTTTATTTGGGAACACAATGCATCAGAAGCTTTGTTTCGAGTTTTGCCAAGCAAAGCTTGGCAGAC
This sequence comes from Candidatus Parabeggiatoa sp. HSG14, assembly GCA_030378085.1. GTDB lineage: Bacteria > Pseudomonadota > Gammaproteobacteria > Beggiatoales > Beggiatoaceae > Parabeggiatoa. Next base: position 25,359 of record JAUCGK010000398.1, on the reverse strand, counting down.
AGTGCGTTCCCAAATGAAATTTGGGAACGATATTGAATTAACTCTATTTTTACATCGAACTCAGGTTAATTATCAAAAATATTCTGTTGATATGGTTGATTTTAGATTCATTATTAATAGGCTATTTATGATTTAGTTTAAATTTACTTTTTTGGAGATTTGAGTTATGAATGCAGTTGACGCAGGAACCCCTACTTCGGACGCAGAAATCCCATCACCTTTATTGTTTACTGACAGTGCTGCAACTAAAGTACAAGAACTGATTAAAGAAGAAGATAATGAAGATCTTATGTTGCGTGTATTTATTCAAGGCGGCGGATGTTCTGGTTTCCAATATGGTTTTACCTTTGATGAAAAAGTTCAAGAAGACGATACCATTGTTGAAAATCAGGGAGTTAAGTTATTGATAGATCCCATGAGTTACCAATATTTAGTAGGTGCTGAAATTGATTATAGCGAAGGTTTGGAAGGCTCCCAATTTGTCATTCGCAATCCTAATGCGGTGACTACTTGTGGATGTGGTTCTTCTTTTTCTGGTTAAATTTTGGAAAGTAGTGTTCTTGGAGTTCAAAGCAAAGTTTTGTATAAATCACTTACAACGCTTCTCTTTGAACTTCATCACTACTTAATTATTAATGGTACAAAAAATTGTGTGTAATATTTTGTAAAGGGTAAGGGAGAAAACCTTACCCTTTTTTTTTGAAGAAAAAGCAAAAAATAATTTTCACATCTTGATTCCTCTTTTCTATTCCCTGTTCTCTACTCTCAAATCCAATGGAAATATTGTTATGAATATATTTTTCCTTAGTTTGTCTGCCATTATTTTATACCTTGTAGCTACCATTTTACGAATTTATCAACTCGGCAATATTTCCTCCAAATACCTTTTATTGTTATTAGGTGGATTAGCAGTGATTTTACATGCATTGGTGTTATATCTAAACTTAATTACACCATCTGGTTTAAATTTAGGCATTTTTAATGCAGCTTCCTTAATGTCTTGGATGATTGTCGTGTTATTATTAATAAGCCTACCACGTCAACCAGTAGAAAATCTGACGACTGTATTGTTTCCTATTGCAGCACTTACTCTTGGTTTAGAAAATTTTTTCCATTCAGAACACATTTTATCACTTGATACTAAATTTGGAGTCACACTTCATATTCTATCTTCCATTATTGCTTATAGCTTGCTGAGTATTTCTGCACTTCAAGCCTTGTTTTTAGCTTTTCAAGATTATCAATTACATCACAAACATCCTGGTTGGGTTATGAAAAAATTGCCACCTTTGCAAGTGATGGAAACGCTATTATTTCAAATGATTGCATTGGGATTTGTGTTACTCAGTATTAGCCTTATCAGTGGCACTTTCTTTTTAGAAGACATTTTTTCCCAACATTTAGTACATAAAACCGTTTTGTCAATAGTCGCATGGTGTGTGTTTGCAATGCTACTATGGGGACATTGGCATTATGGATGGCGTGGTAAAACGGCTATACGATGGAGTCTTAGTGGTTTCGTTGTACTGATGCTGGGTTATTTTGGTAGTAAATTAGTACTTGAATTGATTTTGCATCGTTAAAGGAGTCCAAGATATACTTCGAGTGTTCAAGTTTTCGGATTTAATACCTGACAGGTTTTCAAAACCTGTCTGGTTTGGTTGGCGTTTTTTAGTCTATTCTCATAATCCGAAAACTTGAACGTTCTGAGTATAACCCTTGGAACAAAAGTACTGATTTCATTGAAAACGTAGATTATAAAAAAGCCCCAAGGCATAAGCCAGGGGCTTTTTTTTGTAGATGAAAAATTTAATCACGTTGATATCCTTGTTAAAGACAAAAAGCAACAACAAATCATCATTCTGTGGAAAAAACCTGACAGGTTTCCAAAACCTGTCAGGTTTGGACGAGTTTTCCCACACTTTTTGAGAAGATACGAAAATTACCTATTCCTGTTTTTTGATGGGATTTATATTGATTGGGAATAGGAATGAATGGAAATGAAAAAAATTATATGAGGATTCATTTTACGATATGAATAGCTTCTTCGCCAATAAAAATGACATGAATACTATAGACGCTTTTGAACAACAGTTGGCAAAACAAATACTGATCAGTGAAAGAAAGCGTGTGACAATTTTAGCCGTGATTCTTAGCCTCATGGCGTTAGAAGTTTTTACGATTTCTTTTTATTTCCCAGATTTTTTTCCAAAAGAATTTTTAGATAAATTATATGGTTTGCAGCTTTGGAACTGGATAAATCTTTTACTGGTTGCTAGTGCGGCTTATGAATGGCTTATACGAATTTTTATTAATAATGCCATAAAAAAGGGAGAACAAATTTCTGATTTTCTTCGTTACATTAATGTTTTTGTGGAAACCAGTTTACCCACTGTGATTATTTTTTTGGTTGCCCAAGCAATTGATCCTGCTTTAGCATTAGTCGCACCACCCAGTTTTTTTTACTTTATTTTTATCATACTTGCATCATTACGCTTAGACTTCAAATTGTGTCTCTTTACAGGAACCGTTGCTGCTATTGAATATTTTCTATTAGCTTTGCTCTTTAGCTCATCTATCAGTGAATCCACTCATGCAACGCTTCTAACAAGCTTGCCTCCTCATGTAGTTAAGGCAATTGTTTTATTTATAACTGGGCTTGTCACAGGTTTGATTACATTACAACTGAGAAGACAAATTATTCATTCCTTTCGTTCTGTCCAAGAACGCAATGATATTGCCAACATTTTTGGTCAACATGTCTCCCCAGCCGTTGTCGAAAAACTTTTGCATCAACCTACAGAAATGAGTACAGAAATACGCCATGTGTGTGTTATGTTTTTGGATATTCGAGATTTTACTACCTTTTCAGAAAAACATCCCCCTGAAGAAATCGTCAATTTTTTAAACATCTTGTTTGAACCAATGATTGAAATTGTAAATCGTCATCAGGGAGTCATTAACAAATTTTTAGGAGATGGTTTTATGGCGATTTTTGGTGCACCCTTATCTGATGGTAAAGATAGCCAACATGCAATTGATGCTGCCCAAGAAATTATAGAAACCGTTAAACAAAAAATACTCAAAGATGAAATACCACCTATTCGTATTGGTATTGGACTTCACACAGGGCAAGCAGTGACAGGCAATGTTGGATCTGCACAGCGAAAAGAATACACAGTCATCGGTGATGTCGTCAATTTAGCATCACGAATTGAGCAATTGAATAAACAATTTAATTCGCAGTTACTTATCTCAGCAGAAGTTTGGAATGTTATCATCCAAGAAGAGATTAACGTAATTGATAAAGGGTTAATACAGGTAAAAGGACGAAAAGAATCCGTAAAAATTTACCAAATAAGCGAGTGCAATAAATCGAAAATATACAAACCGCATAGATGTTCAGATAAATAACTGATGTTACGCACAGTGTTTCTACGAGACTCAATATTCAAGTTTATAAAAAATAATTGTAACTACTCAGTCTTATAATGAGTGTTAATGCTTTTATAAGGAGTGACGCTGGAGCGTCACGAAATGCGTTCCAACGCTGGTGCGTCACTGCCATTAACTTAAGAAAATAAGTGTTGTTAATCAAAAAGTTATAATGTAAATTGGGTTAGCTTATCAAACGTAGCGAAATAATGTAACCCAAAATCAATTGAAATTATTGGAATATTTCTCTTGGCGTGATTTTTGCTTAAGCGAAAAATATAACCAAATATACAATGTATCTTATTGATAATAAATACATAAATCCTTAAGTTAATGGCATTGACGCTGGAGCGTTGGAACGAGAGGAAGAAATTACCTCATTTTAAGAGTAGTTGTGACTTTTTGAAAAATGACGGATTGGTGTTTCGTATGCTTTTGAATCAATAGATGTTTTTGACATCACTGATTGCTTCGGTCTTATCCACGCGATGCTCAACTTTTTAAGTCATTGAATTATAATAAATCATGCTATCAAAATAACGATATCGCCTTGAATCTGACTACAATAAATCAATGGGTTATAGACATTCTTAGATTTCCATTATTATTCATAAGGAAATAAACAGGATTATAAGTCCCACCAAGCGTAAAGATTTTCGTATAATTTCAAAAAATCAAATAGTTAAAAAGTTGAGCATCGCGTTATCAAAGGAACATGTAAAACCAAATTCCTTGATGAGTTCTACATAGTTTTATTGGACAATTTGTTGGATATTGGAGGAGAGTCCACAGGCTTGTTTTATGGCAATTTCTAAAGCACTACGTGTAAGCACAGATTGTAATATAATACACCTTTCGCCAATATGCCTTTGATTTGTACGCAATTTACGATTGGAAATCCTTAAATCCTGAAAATCCTGATTCTGATAATATGAATTTTATTAAAAATTTAAGGTAACTACTCAGCCTATAAAACTCTATAACTTTCAAAAAATTATAAATTGGCACATCTTATGCTTAAAACATCTAAAAAAATTTTATTTCAATTAAATCAATACGTTATATTTTAAGTCTATTTATTATGGATATTATCCATATTTTAAGATATAAGCTATTTTTCAAAGGGTTATATCATTTTTAAGGGGCTGAATAGTTACAATTTAAGTTTAGAAGAAACCTAATTCACGTTATTATTTATAAACTATGTTAAAATATTATTGTATGCTTAAATTTCATTAAATAGGTACAAAATTATGAAGTCAGCCGCAAGGGAAATCATAACCCCACGCCCTAAAATGTCTTTGACAATTCCACAAGGGATGGCACCTGTGGAATTTTTTAATAGTCCCACTAATTTAAAAAATTTAGCAGAAGAAAATGGTTTATTTCGTACCCCTGAAAATTTGTTGATGTATCGCAAATTGATTGGACACAGTCTCGAATTTGATACTTCTATCATCTTAGATACTTCCAAACACATCTTAGATCCATTGGGTCGTCCTGTGAGACGTGACCAAATGTCGCGTACTCAAAAGAAAGTTTGGAATCAGATGACTCGGATTCTGTTTGAATATATGCTGAAAAAGTATTCTGATCCTGCACAACATCTCGTTCTTTGCGGTGAAGCCAGTTTGGATGCAACTTGGCCACTTAATAAACCAGGCGTTCCAAGTATTCGTATGATCCACAACCATTTTATCGTGTTTCCAATGCAAGATTTGGAAACCGCTAAACAGGCTAACCCAACGGATCAAAATTTGACAGACAGTGGACATCATAGTTTGTTCTTACGCCATTTAAGTGGCGTTTATCACGATTTTTTAGAAATATTAGATTTGCAAATTTTGTCTCCCATTTCAACCACAGAGTCTAGTATTAAATTAACCGGATATCCGCAAGGCTTGCCGAGTTGGGAGTTAAAAGGAGGGGTCGATATGCTCAAAAACCAATATTTTTGGCATGAATACGAGCAAGTGTTATTAGGCTTCCTAGATTTTTATCGTACATTTTTCTCTTTAGTGTCTACTGGCGATCCAAAAGTTCCAGAACAGGCAAATTTTCCCCAACAAGTCAGTGAAGTGTTATTAGATAGTAGTCGATTTCAACGTGTTGCTCGCGATTTAAGAGAACAAGTCATTCAAGACCCACAGTTTGCTAATGAAATTCGTTGGCGTCCTGCTTATAAACAACTGCTATATCGTGATGATAAAGGTCGTTTAATTGTGACTATTTCTCAAAATTCAGTAGGCAATGCGATTACTGAACTTTTGGGCATTGTAGTCAAGCGAGAAGAAGATGAAGCCGCTTATGCAGCTGCAGAACCTGGTTTAATTGGTCGATTATTGGAAGCGAGGGAAAAACTTATTGAAGCCAATATTGGTGAAGTGATTGCTGCACCTTCGTGGAAAACAGGGGAATTTGTTCCGCAATAATACTCAAAAATTTTCTTTTGGCGTTAAACCTTCGAGATTTTAAAAACCTTGGATTTCTACAATAATAATACTCAAAAATTTTCGTAACTACTCAACCTCTCGTTCCAACGCTCCAGCGTTGGAACGCATTTCGTGACGATCCAGCATCACTCCTTATAAAAAAGCATTAACACTCATCATGAGACTGAGTAGTTACGTTTTCTTTATACTCGATGTTCAAGTAATTTTTTAAGCTATACGTTTTTACTGATTATAACGAATTTTGGGGACACCCCCCTTTTTACCCCCCTAACCCCCGTACACAGGGGGAAGTCCCAAAATAGAAAAATTAAAGCAAAGTGTCGAATGATGTTTGGTTCCACCCGTGTACGGGGGGTTAGGGGGTCTGGTGTCCCCAAAATCTGTTACAATCAGCGTTTTTAAGTTATATGTTTTATTATTTTGGTAAAAAATATCAAAGTATGGTAACATAATAAAACAAATATGAATTTTAAACTGAGGCTAAAGCAATGATTATAGGGAAAACTTTTCCTTTATGAATTTTAAACTGAGGCTAAAGCAATGATTATAGGGAAAACTTTTCCTTAAAGCCTAACTAATCTTTGCTATGCGAAAAGCCGCATGGGAGAAAATTGGTGTTAGCTTTCAGTAGGCATATTCTACAAGGGTAAAATATGAGTAAAAAAAGAGCAGAAAGCAGGTCAAAATATTACATAAGGGAACAAGCTCAAAAACGTGGATGGAATTTACAACATCCAAATAGAGGGGGTAATTGCCTAAAAGAACAGGAAATCATAAACCATTTTCCGGATATTGGTCTTGGGTTAGAACGACCTGATTTTGTATTTGCTGTAAATGGAATGCCTATTGTAGTTTTAGAAGCAAAAAATACTACTGATAAGATAGAGCTGGCTATAAATGAAGCTATTGGTTATGTTGAAACAATTAATGAAAACAGCCAGTATGATATAAAAATTGCAGTTGGTGCGGCTGGTGAAGAAACACATGGTTTTATTGTAGAGGTACGTTACTTAAAAGAAAATGAATGGAAACCACTTTTATCCAATGGATTTGAAATAACAACAATTCCATCAAAACGAGAAATTGATGTTGCTTTACTTGCAGATAACGCAACGACAAATGTAGAAGCACCATCAGTAGTTGAATTTATTGATGCGGCAATCGAATTAAGCAAGATATTAAGAAAGGCAAAAGTTGAAGTGTTACTAAGACCGAAAGTTATTGGAGCATTAACTTTAGCTCTCTATCAAGGTGAAGTAGAAAAGACACTTGATAAGAATTTAAGCAGCATTAATGAATTATTGGCATCAGCGATAAATGAATCAGTAGATTTGATACCAGAAAAGAAAGATAGACTTACTGAATCTTTAAAGCTACTTGGTGCAGATTATGAAAGGTTAAGTCCATATATCGCTAAAATTGTGCATTTATTGAGGGGGCTAAATATACGGGCTGTTTTGCAAACAGATACTGATTTTTTAGGTCTCTTTTATGAAGCATTCTTGCGTTATGGTTATGATAATAATGCACTGGGTATTGTTTTTACCCCAAGACACATTACAAAATTTTGTGCAGAACTCGTTGAAGCAAATCCAACAGATAAGGTAATTGACCTTGCTTGTGGTACAGGAGGTTTTCTTGTTGCTGCTTTTGATATGATGATTTCAAAGGCACACGGACCAAAGGCCATACAGAAAGTTAAAAAGAGTCTATATGGATTTGATACCAACCCTACAATATGGGCATTAGCGACATTAAATATGTTTTTTAGAGGTGATGGAAAAACGCATATAGAAAATCAGAGCTGTTTTGATGAAAATTCAATAAAAAACATTGAAGATACTTTCAGTAAAGCATTTCTTAATCCTCCTTTTTCTCAGGAAGGTGAGCCAGAAAGAGATTTTATAGATGCTTCAATGGCTGCATTAAAGCCAGAAGGTTTGTTAGCAGTTGTTGTTAAAGCTGGAATTTTTGCTGATGGTGACAACAAGGCATGGCGAAAAGAGTTTACTAGAAATCATACTGTTTTAGGAATGATTAGTCTTCCAGAAGACTTATTCTACCCAACAGCAACACCAACTTCTATTCTTCTTGCTAAAGCACATATTCCTCATCCAAATAATCAGTCTATATTTATGTCAAGAATATGGAATGATGGATTTGAAAAATTAAAAGGAAAAAGAGTTGAAATTGAAGGCAGTCAATTACCAAATACTGTTTCATTGTTTAGGTCGTTTATGGTCGGAGAGCCTGCAATCAGCGATAATACAATAACAATCAATTCATCAAATATATTAAACGGAAATGAATGGAGTCCACAACAATGGTTAGCACAACCACTTGAAACTGAAGAAGAATTAAAAAAATATAAAGATAATATCAGGTTGTCGTTGTACCGTGCTGTTACAGCACTACCTGATCTGGCTGATGTCGTTCTAGCCAATTTTACAAAGGTATGGAAAGAACAAGATTCTTTTGAATTTGGCGTAACATCGCAAGTGAAAGAATTTTTTGAGGTTCAAAATGGTAAATCAACTGGAGAGAAAAATTATCGTGAGGGTGAAATGCCCTATATTTCAAGTGGTGATACATCAAATAGCATAATAAGGCTTGTAGATTCAGAGCGTAATGAAATTTTTGATGAAGGTGGTATTACTGTAACCGCATTCGGTCAGGCTTATGTCCAACCGTGGGCGTTTATGGCAAGGGGTAATGGTGGTAGTGCTGTAAGAATCCTTATTCCTAAATACAAAATGAGTTTTAATGAACTTGTGTGGTTTGCTTCACAAATAAATGCTCAAAGATGGAGATTCTTTTATGGGAGAATGGCTATTAAATCAAGACTAGAACTTTTAGAAATAACAAGTCCACCATCATCTATAGATGATACAGGAAAGACTATAGAAGCTAAAATAAAAGAATTTAAGAACAACTTATATGCTTTAAGTGGTGCATAAAAATCAAAAAAGCTAACAAAAGCATTAAATTGTACTGCTTGGTGCGGGATACGATTCAAGAGCGTATCGTTTTGCAAAGTTGATTCATGATACGAAGATATTTGAGTTGGATATTGCTCCAACCCAGGATAGAAAAAAGAAATGCTTGAAAAAGGCGAATATAGGTATTCCACAACAAGTCACATTTGTTCCCATAAACTTCAACCAAGGATCACTAAAAAACATCCTTGAAGAAGCAGGATATCAAAGCCATAAAAAAACACTATTTATATGGGAGGGAGTTAGCTACTATCTTGATGCGGAATCAGTCGATGCAACATTGGAATTCATTAGTCATTCTTCACATAAGGAAAGCACCATAGCATTTGACTATAGCGTCTCAATTACAGAAGGGAGTATGAATGGTTATGGTGTAAAAAAGTTTGCACAAACAATGAAAGGAGAAAATTGCGATTAAAATCAAGAATTTTGTTGAAACTTCAATGATGACTGATTTTCATCAGGCGTTAGGACAATTTTTGGATTATTGGATTGCATTAAAAATGGAAAAATTTGGATTCAACATAATTGGACAGAACTTGGTATTGCTAAGGAATTTATAACATTAGGTGTGCCAAATGACGATATTGTGTTGGGGTTTCAATATCCCTATAAGCGAAAATATACAGGATTTGCAGAACAGTATATTTATTAAAAACAGCTAGATGAGGCACCGCGCAACTAAAGAACGGTGTTAGGTACTTTTACATTAATGAGGAATAAAATTATGAAAAAACCGGCTAAAATAGCTTTGGTATGTAGTTTGTCATGTTTGATGTCTCTTCCCGTATTAGCCGATTTGAATGATGGGAGCTTTACCCAAGTGGATATTGATAAAGCTATTGAACAGGGCAAACAAACGTGTGTCAGTAGTCCAACATCTTGTGGCATAAATAGTATGCCAACTACTGGCAATTGTATGGCAGACTATGCCGCCACTGGTCAATTGCATGTGCCATGCGTTTCTGTTTCTGAGCAATTTGGTGATAAAACCATTTACGATATTATGTTGAATCAACAAACAGGTTCTTTTACTTTTGATTTAGATATGGACAGTGTTAAGCCTATGTCTGTATTGGCTAATTCCTTAACGCTTTATGCTGCTGGAAGCTTGAAGGCAGCCCTTGGCGATGTAGTGGTTTCTTATGGAAAAACCTATAAGATGAAAGTTAATACAAAATTTGGCCCCAGCGGTCTTTTGAGGCAGGCTATTGAAGAAGGTGAAAATCCCGATGTTTTCGCTTCTGCAAATATGGCACATCCTGAAAAACTCGCATCAAATGGATGGGGAAGTCCAGTTGTTTTGTTTGCTCGTAATAAGCTCTGTGCATTAGCTCAACCTGATATAGAGGTATCAACAGATAATCTCTTTGATGTCATCATGGATGAGAAAATCAGAGTTGGAACTTCGACACCAAATGCAGATCCAAGTGGAGACTATGCTTGGGAGCTTTTTAAAAGGGCAGACGAGATAAAGAAAGATAGTTTTATGACGCTTTCTGAAAAGGCACTCCAACTCACTGGAGGGGTTAACAGTGCTAAGGCTCCCGAAGGGCGTAACAAATATGGATGGGTTATGTCCGAAAAGAAGGCTGACATCTTCCTAACCTATTGCACCAATGCAGTATTGGCTCAAAAAGAAGTACAATACCTAAAGATAGTTACAATACCTGAAGAGCTTTCTGTGGGTGCTAATTATGGACTTTTAGTTAGGAATGGAACTTCTAATGAAGCATGGCAGTTGGCTATGTATATTTTGTCATCTAAAGGCCAAGAAATACTTAGAGAATATGGCTTTAAAACCACAGAGATTGAGAAAAAAGAGTAGACACACATAAAGAGCTAGAATTAAATCTGGCTCAAATTTAAATAACCTATGCTTTTCAAAAAAATACATGGTAAGGAATGAGGATTTAATAACTGAAAAAACGCTTGAACCAAACCTGTCAGGTTTAAACGTGGACATTATTAAATCCTTAGTTTGGGATTTTATAAAATCCTCGTTCCTAAATAAATTTGAAACTTATAGGTCCAAGAGAATTTGTTATTCACAGAGTCAATGAATATCAGGGAATTTTTGTATCAATTCTCTCTTGAATGTCTTCAACAATGTCATGAACCTGATTGGCTATTTTTTCCATTTCTTTTGTTGTTTTAGATTTATCTGCAAGACTCTCTTCTTGAGTCGCTTGAAGGGTTGCAGTAAATGCTAATAACTTGCTTTGTGCCAACATAATTTTGCTGATATCTAAGACAGTTTTTAAGTCATTATTAGCAGTTGTAGTCTTTGGAACCGCTGATTCTGCTTTTTTAAGAAGGAGAGGTTGCTTCACTATTGGCTGCGGTTTTTCGTTTTTTTGAGGAACTATTGATTCCGCAAAAAGAATGGATCTTAAATCTATTTTTGAAAGATATTTAGTAACAAAATATCGTAATATAGCAACAAGTATAATAAAGATTAAAGAGATAATAGAAATATTGGTTATTAATTTCCAAATTTGTTTATTTAGAAATTTTCTTTCTTTCACAATAAATTTATCAATGTCATCCATATAAACACCGGTGCCTATTATCCAACCCAATGGTTCATATAACTTGACATAAGATAATTTTTCTACATCCTCTACAGAACCTGTTAAAGTGGGTTTATCCCATTTGTATGTCACATAGCCTTTGCCAAATTCTTTGCAGGTTTTGATAAATTTTTTAATCACCGTTCCAAGTTTATCAAGGCTACCCCCCGCCAATACAGTATTTTCAATTGAAACTGCAATGGGGTACATGTAGAATTGAGGAGAAGATTCATCCATGTTATTTATCCAAAAGAAACCAATACCGTTGTCGTACCTCATTTGTCTCAGTTCTTCCTTGCTCTTTTCCATACCATCTAAAATGGCATCATCAATATAGAAATCAGTGCCAATAATCCAATCCCAAGCAGGGAAGTGTCTTACATAAGACAGCTTAGGTACATCAATCGTTAAATCCTCTTTAATAGATTTGGGCCACAGATAATCTACAAATCCCCCCCCTTGTTTTTGAACAACTTCAACAAATGCAACAAAAAGATTTTGTTTTTTACCTTTTGCACAATTGTATTTAGGATCATTCATAGTCTGATCGTTGAGCGATGACATTGTAGGGTGCATAATCATTCTGGGATAAGGCAAATCGGTATTAGTAATCCATATATATCCCTTGCCTTCATTATATCTGATTTTTTGGATTTCCTCAGTGGCTTTTTTTTGAGCCTCAACGCGGGTGAGTTTTCCCTTTCTAACCTCTTCTGTTTTGGATTTTAGGATGGTTTCCACAACATCAATAATATTTTTCAGACGATAGCCATAATGTTTTTCTAGATATTCCTTATCCATAGAATTTTTATAGTTGGAATCTATCGTTGAGTAAGCGACATCCACAAAGTTTTTGAGATTATGTTCAACTTTATAAATCTCTTCTTTTTTATATCTCTCAAGCATTTCATTGCTTCTTTTTTGAGCAATATAAGTGGTATATCCCAATATTAAAATAACTGTGATAATAAGATAAAATATAGTGCTTTTCATAATGAAATGACTTTAAGGTGCTTTCAAAAAAAATATTTAATGAATTGCGAAAAATAAAATTTTAGATAAATCAAAGGCCAAACCATGGCATTGGGATATCTGTTACTGTCGTTAAACCAAATGATTCCCATGATTGCATGCCACCACGATACCATTTCAACTTTTCTGGTGGATAACCAAGTTTTAACAGTGTTCTGATATTAGAAGGTGATTTGTCACACCAAGGACCATTACAAAATAAAATCAAGGTTTTAGCATTTTCAAAATTATAGTCATTTTCGCTGTCATTTTCGCTGTCATTTTCGCTTTCACTTTTGTTTTGATCTTCACTTCCGCTTTTATTACCCCTGTTTTCATTTTCACCTCCCTTTTCATCTTCATTGCCAATATTAACACCAAACTGTTTTTCTAAAAGCTTTTTAACAAGAGGTGGGCTAGATTTTTTACCGCTAAGAACATCCCAAGGAATACTGACGCTTCCAGGAATTGAGGCTTCAACAACGCTGTCAACAGGGCGTGCATCGATCACTAAAATAGAGTTATCACCTTCCCCCTTTTTTTTCAGATAGTTAAGTACTTCTAATACACCAATCGTTTGAACACCCTGTATCAAAACCATTGGATTAATACAAAAAGGCGGACATGGGCGTGATGTTTTCGCATATTTAGGATTAACTAAATTATTTTGATCCTGAACACGTTGAATGACCATTTCTTTGCCATTGTGCATCACTGTTACAGATTCAATTTCAGGCGTAATTTTAACCTCAAGTGTCATTCCAATAGGAGGTAAAATGAGGTTGACAACTAACGTAAATACAAATAAGGAAAGATATTTCATGGTTAATCTCTTCAGTTCAGCAAAAGACAAAATTAATCACTGGAGTCTAAAGTTTACTTTATTTTGAGTTCAAAAGTTTGGATTAGCATTTTTGTGTTAATACTTAAAATTATCCTGATTGTAACAGATTTTGGAGACACCCCCCTAACCCCCCGTACACGGGTGGAACCAAACATCATTCGACACTTTGCTTTAATTTTTCTATTTTGGGACTTCCCCCTGTGTACGGGGGTTTGTGTACGGGGGGTTAGGGGGGTGTCCCCAAAATTCGTTATAATCAGAAATTATCAATGTGAGCTACAAACCCCATGTTTGTTGTTTCGTGAGTTTTGCAAATCTTTCTGATTCAAATAATATTAAAAGCGATGATAATCCGTATTATCCACATTTCATCATCATAAAATAATGCAGATTTAACAAATTATACTAAAATGTGGAGATTTGATTAATAATATTAAATTATGCGAATTAAGGGTTAAAACTTTCATATCTAGTAAAAACAGTATGTTAGAAAATTAACAGGGCAAAATATGTCAAATCATCAATTTTAATCGTGTTATTTTTCAATGAGTTGTCCAACTCTTAATTCGCATAAATTAAGGTCTTATATCATTAATCATAAAATACAATGACTGTCATTATAAAACAACTTATAAGAATTATAGGCCAAAAAAGTAATTTTGTTACCAGTCCATCGCGATAATAACCAACATCTATCTCATATCTATATAGAAAAAAACTGAATGTTGTGTATAACACGCCACAATAAACAACCAAGAAAAAAAATTCAAGATAAATAAGCTCTGGCGTTATTATAGAACCCCTTAATCTAATGTGGGCTAATAGAATCCCAAAAAATAAACCAATTAATGAGCGAATAAATGTCGTGGTTTTTCCTAACCACATTTGAAGTGAAAATAATATCGTTGCAACAATAACAAGGGGCAACACATTAGTAATAAAAGGTGCTAAAAATTCTCTTTTTAATAAGAGAGTAAAGTGAAGATGAGAAAAACGACTGTGTTCAATAAAATTATCGATGCCCAAATTGATTTCTTTATGGTGATTATGGTAATTAAAAAAACTTTTTAATACCCGCCAACCAGATAAAACGACCTCATGTTTTATGCCTGGACGTACACTAGGATTTGTAATCTCATAAGCTTCTAAATCAGGTGTAAGAATGACATTTTTATCAAAGTCCTTATGTGCTATCTGTAAACTTAACTCCCTTCTATCGAAAGGATATCTTGCATGATAAAATTGATGACGTACAGTGGCTCTAAAATGCCACCCAATCACCTCGGTTTGTTCTTTTTTTAAGCGATAGGCTTCTGTTATTTCACTTGATTCTGCTTCTGATATAATAAAACCGCGAGATAAATCTTTATGAATATTATCAGTGTATTTTTGCCAAATATAACCAGAAAAAGTCACATTGCTGATTTCAGAGAATTTGACAGATTCTACAAAAATACCAGTAGGCACTTGAAATAGATGTTCTTTAGGTTTGGTATGAGAGGCTAAAAATTTTTGTAAACCGGTTTCATCGACAATCATAGTCGTTCCGTGTTTTTCATTGAACGGTGCCGTTTGTGTAAGATACCATAAATATCCTATACCTGCCATTAATAATAAACTAGAAAAAATCACTACCTGCCAAAAATCGTGTGTTCCTCCTTTATCAATACGAAAAATGAGCATTGATAACAATACTAAAAAAATAATGATCGCAATACAAATCCAAATCAATTGTTGTCGTAAGAAAGTGTGTTCTAAAACATCATTATAAAAGAGAACAGCCATTGACCAGTGTGTAGAAGGAATAAATTGATAAAATATCCAAGCCGATTGTCCCGTTGCTTTATCAATATAGTCAAGAACGCCGCTTTCACCATCAATCACTTTTTCTGCTAAGCGTTGCAAAGCGTTATCGTGGTGTAAGTCAGCTAAGTGGAATATCGTTTCGTGGTTTTTGACATAGTCCTCAATAGGGTGAGCAATAAAAACGCCTTCTTCAGACAAAATAAACCCAAAGCCGGTTCTGCCAAGTTCAAGAGAACTCATCAATTCCTTTATATTACTTAATAAATAATCCACAAAAACCATGCCAATAGTGATTTCACGTTGTTTTACAATATCAAAATAAGTGATAGGAATAGTAAAAACTTGTAGCAAATCTTGTGTTGGATACCATTTATCTTCTCTGTTCACATAATAAGGTGAAAGTTGCAGTTTTTGTGGATTATTAACATAAGGAATAAAAGCAACTCCTATACCAAACAGATTTGGCGTTGTTTTTATAGTCTTTTTTAATCGCTCTAAAATGTGTTCCTTTTTTAATTTTCCTGAACTGATGTCGTCTGCAATAGCATGAGCTTTTTTTGAAAGCTTACTCAATGTCATATCTATTTGATCTTTAGCCTGTAGCGTTTTTTTGTCCACATTGGTTTTAGCAGTCTCTACTCTTTTGTTTTTTTCATGTACATAATCAAAAACAAGAAAAACAACTATTAAGAAACTTATATTACAGAAGAATAATATTATTTTAAAAATGTGTTGTTGCCACATATTTTAATAGGTATCCCTTATATATTTTATGTTACAGCCTAGTCTACTATTTCACATAAATAATTTAATTTAAACATGGTTTAATGTCAGGTTATCTTAAATATTTTAAAGCGAAACCTTAAAATTCAACACTTTTTAAATGTTACCCTAAAAATATCCCTTTTAAACCATGCCCGTATTTAAAACAAATATATCCTAAAAAATTAAACATAAATTAATGGTATTTATTTAACAGTACCTTTGACAATTTAGCAAATGAACAAAAAACGAAAATGATTTTAACTTGACAATGTCACGTTTCAATTAGGGCGTAAATCTTGCTTGTTCCAAAATTTATTTTGGATGTCAAGAGTATTTTATGTAAATGTTTTCTTGCTGTAAATAATTTTGTGATAAGTTAAAGCAGTCTATAAAAAAAATTCTTACGATAAATAATTTGCTGATAAATTGCAAAGCGGCACTTTTTTGAAGTAAACAATTTCAAAATATAAAACAATGTACTTCAATATTTATATTAAGAAAATAATATATTCAGTATAAGCATTCCTTAAATCATGTACATCACTTTTTTATCAGGAAAACCGTATAAATTTTTTTTGTGATGTCGTTGAGGCAACCAGAATTCAAAGCGAAGTGAAGTTTTATATTTTTATTTTCTATTATCACTTTGAATAATAATATTTTTTTGTTGATTAAAATAAAATTATTCTGATTATCAATATCTTCTTAATATTTTATCCTACTTTCTAAGGTAAATGCGGCTGTTCTAAGTAGCTATGGGAACCCATTTCTTTTAAACGGCTTGCAGTGCGTTGGAATGGAAGAGTGTGACGTTGTCCAGTATAAAGTTGTTCTGGCAGTACTTCGGATGAAATAATTAGTTTAACGTTGCGATCATAAAATTCATCGACTAAATTAATCAAGCGAAGAATATTCTCTTTTTCATCTTCATCATCCATTGCCATAATATTGCTAATAATGACAGTGTTAAAGCAACGAGCCAGTTCAATATAATCAGCCACCGCACGTGGAATATTGCATAATTCTTGAAAATCAAACCAAACTATACCATCTGCACAGCATCGGGTAGGAATGTATCGCCCATTAATTTCAAGTTTAAGATTAGGTTTTCCCTCATCAGGCGCAATATCTTGAAAACTTTCCCATAATTTTTTCTCAGCATTATCACCTAAAGGATAATGATAGACTTCCGCTTTTTCTAAAGAGCGTAAACGATAATCTACTTCACTGTCTGCTCTGATGACTTTTGTATGTTGTTTGATTAAAGCAATGGCTGGTAAAAATCGATCTCGTTGAAAGCCATTCTTATATAAATCATCAGGGGTAATATTAGAAGTGGCAACCAAAGTTACCTGTTGTTCAAATAACGCTTTGAGTAAACCGCTGAGTAACATTGCGTCGGTAATATCTGCGACATGAAATTCATCCAGACAAATAACACGTACTTTTTTTGCCAAGCCGGTTGCGATAACGGTTAAGGGGTTTTGTGTATTTTTGAGCGTTTTTAATTCCTGATGAATTTGACGCATAAAACGGTGAAAATGGATTCGCATTTTTTGCGGAAAAGGTAAGCTGTGGTAAAAACTGTCAAGCAAATAAGTTTTACCTCGTCCCACACCTCCCCATAAATAAATGCCCTGCACAGGTGGTATTTTTTTGCTCAAAAAAATTTTCTGGTATAGTTTGATTAACCAAGCTTGATTTTGGTGTTTTTCAACGGCTTCTATTAATTGTTCATAGAGTTGTTGGGTATGTTGCACAACCTTTTGTTGAGCTGTATCAACAATAAAACCAGGACGTTGTAAGTCTTGATGATAACGTTTAAGGGGTGTTGTCATAACGGTTTGCTTTATTCAATTAATCTTTCTTTAAAACAAATATTAGGGTGGATTATTTGTAACCTCAAGCCAAGGTTTTGATTCCAAAAGATTTTCAATAAATACTGATGTTACGCACTGAACTTCTTAGCCTGGGGAGTTATCTCAAAGCTTAAGTCTCATCGTTATACACCCGTCAAAATTTGCGAAATATAGGGTGGATAAGCGTCAGCGTCATCCACCTTGCGTTCTTCATTTTGAGTGGATAAGCATCACGTCATCTCCCTTTTTAGGAGTTTGGTGTATGATGCTGACGCTTATACACCCTACCCTAAAATCAATGACTTAAGTATTTATGTATAACGATGAGTAGAGACACACGGGGCCGTGTGTCTCTACTTTGTGCGTAACATCAGTAAATAAGCCATTTCTTTTATCAAAATACTAATTTTAATTATATCACAATTAGCTAAAACAAGTTTTTTCGTTTATTACATCAGAGTTTCGGAAAAATTGTATTTCATTCCCGAAACAACAAAATTAAAAAATAAGGATTTCCTAAAAATCGTACCTCATTCCCAAAACAATAATTAAGGAAAAGGAGGTTAAGGGAGATTGTATTTCATTCAATTGGGAAACGCTATATTATTACTTTGAATAACAATATATATTTGATTGACTGAAATAAAATTATTAACTGATGTTACGCAGACAGCTTCCAAACTGGAGTGCAGTGTGTAAGATCAGTTATTAACTTTAAGAAAAAATTAACAATGGAAAAAAATATGATTTCCAATTACAAAGTATTGGAGCAAATTTACCAAAGTGCTAATTCTCTTGTTTATCGGGCAATTAGACATGAAGATAATCAAGCTGTTATCCTCAAAATCTTAAAAGAAGACTACCCCATTCCTAAAGAATTGACGCGCTATCGTCAAGAATATGATATCACCTGCCGTTTAGAGAATATGGAAGGCGTTGTTAATGCATACAGTCTAGATAAGCATCAGAACACATTGGTGATGTGTTTAGAAGATTTTGGCGGCAAATCTTTAAAACACTGGTTAACAGAACGTACATTTACACTAAATGAATTGCTTACGTTTTCTATTCAAACTATTGATATATTAGGACAAATTCACAAATATCATATTATTCATAAAGATATCAATCCTGCTAATTTGGTTTTTAATCCCTCTACAGGTGTACTCAAAATTATAGACTTTGGAATTGCTACCCAATTATCACGGGAGAATCCTACGTTAAAAAATCCCAATGTATTAGAAGGCACACTCGCCTACATGTCTCCCGAACAAACAGGGCGAATGAATCGTGTTTTAGACTATCGCACCGATTTTTATTCATTGGGTGTCACTTTTTACGAATTGTTCACAGGGCAATTACCTTTTGAAAGTAAGGATGCAATGGAGTTAGTCCACTGCCATATTGCTAAACAACCAGAATCTCCCACTCAAATCAATCCCAACATTCCTCCCATTATTTCAGACATTCTCCTCAAATTACTAGAAAAAACCGCAGAAAATCGTTATCAAAGTATTTGGGGTATTAAAGCTGATTTAGAGAAATGTCTCTTAAACCTGCCAGGTTTTCAAAACCTGGCAGGTTTGCACTTTGAATTAGCACAACAAGATATTTCAGATCGTTTTCAAATCCCCCAAAAACTCTACGGGCGCGAAAATGAAATAGAAACTTTACTCGCTACCTTTGAAAAAGTTGCTACACAATCAAAACTCGAAATGATGTTGGTGGCTGGGTATTCTGGTATTGGTAAGTCTGCCCTTGTCAAAGAAATTTATAAATCACTTACCGAAAAAAAAGGTTATTTTATCACCGGCAAATTTGATCAATTTCAAAGGAATATCCCTTACAGTGCCATCGTCAACGCTTTTAGTGAGTTAGTACAACAACTACTCACGGAAAGCGATGTCCAATTAACCCAATGGAAAGATAAATTATTAACCGCCCTTGGATCAAACGGACAAGTAATTATAGACGTACTCCCAGAAATCGAATTAATTATTGGCAAGCAACCGCCCATACCACAACTGGGAGCGACTGAATCTCAAAATCGCTTTAATTTAGTATTTCAAAGCTTTTTACGTGTTTTTTGTCAAGCAGAACATCCATTGGTCATTTTTTTGGATGATTTACAATGGGCAGATTTAGCAACATTTAAGTTATTAGAATTGGTAATGGGAGACAAAGAAACCAAGCACCTTTATCTGATAGAGGCATATCGAGACAATGAAATCACTCCCACCCATGCCTTGACAATGATGCTTGAAAAGCTGAGCAAAGAAAACGTCATTATTAACCAAATCACCTTAAAACCTTTAGCCTTCTTGCAAGTTAAACAGTTGATTGCTGATAGCTTGCATCAAAACCAAAAAATGGTGACTTCTTTAGCGGATTTAGTGATGCGTAAAACTGAAGGCAACCCGTTTTTTATCAATCAATTTCTTCATACACTTTATGAAGAAGAATTACTCACGTTTCAAACCTCCAAGGTTTCTAAAACCTCGGAGGTTTTACCATTTAGTTGGCACTGGGATATTGCCAAAATTGAAGCAATGAACATTACTGATAATGTGGTGGATTTGATGATTAACAAATTGAAAAAATTACCACAATCAGCACAACAAGTTTTACACTTAGCTGCTTGTATTGGCAATCGTTTTAATTTGGAGATTTTGTCTTTCCTCTATAAAAAATCTGCCACAGAGACTTTTCAAGACTTTACTCCTATTTTAGCAGAAGAATTTGTATTGCCTACTTCAGAACTTGAATTAACTGAAGATGACAATCTTAATATTTGCCATTTTCGGTTTTTACATGATCGTGTTCAACAAGCGGCTTATGCATTAATTGATGACAACCAGAAAAAAGCAATACATTTAAAAATAGGGTATTTGCTCAATACTGAAAAAAAGGCGTTGGAAGATAAAGTATTTGATATTGTTGAACATCTCAATTTTAGCCTTGAACTTGTTAAAGAGCAATCTCAGCGAAATGAAATTGCCCAATTGAATTTAATTGCGGGACAAAAAGCAAAATCGGCAATGGCTTATGAGGCAGCAATTAAGTATTTAATAGCTGGGCTGGAATGTTTGGTAAAAAATAGTTGGAAGACAGAATATGAATTGACGCTCAACCTTTATATAGAAGTGGTAGAAGCAGAATATATAAACGGCAACCATGAACAAGCAACCTTGCATTCTAATATTGTTTTACAACAAGCTAGCACGTTGCTGGATAAGATAAAGATATATAATATTTTAATCCCGTTTTACATTACCCAAAATCAGATGCAGGAAGCTATAGATACTGGACTACAAGTTTTAGAAATGTTAGGTATTTCCTTATTAGATTCTCCGCCTGAAAAATTAGTGATTGAGGAACTTTATAATCTACCAGAAATGGTGGAATCCAGTAAACTAGCTGCTTTGCAGATATTAGCTTCTTTCTTCGCACCTGCTGTTATTACTAAACCATCCCTAATACCATCGGTGGTATTTACTATGGTTGATCTCTGTGTTAAAGGAGGTAATTCTCCACAAGCAGCTTTCGCTTATGTTTTTTATGGGGTTATACAGTGTAGTATGGGGAATATCGAATTAGGCTATCAGTTTGGTAAATTAGCATTAAAGGTGTTAGAACAATTTCATGCTCAAAAACTCAAATGTAAGGTTCATCATTTATATAATGCATTAATCCGACATTGGAAAGAATATGTGGGAGAGTTAATAAGTGGGTTGCGTGATAATATTCAAGTCGGTTTAGAAATCGGCGATCTTCAATTTTCGGGCTACAGTATTTTGGATTATTGTTCTAATATTTTCATAAAGGGAGAACTGTTAGAAACGGTTTGTCATGAACATCAGCAATATATAGAATTACTTCAAAAAAATAAACAGGAGTATTCTCTCTATTACGCTAAAGTATGGGGGCAATTCGCACTGAATATCAGTGGCGAAGCAGAAGATAAATATTGCTTAAATGGAAAATGGTTTAATGAAGCACAAATGCTACCTATTTTACAAGAAGCGAACAATTTTACGCCGCTATTTTGTGTTTATTTAGCAAAAGGTATGCTTTATTATTGGTTTAAAAATTACGCAGATGCTATTGCCAATTTTATACAAGCAGAAAATTACGAGCAATCCATGGTAACATTAATGCCTGTTGCTCAACTGCCTTTTTATGCTTCTCTAGCCCTTCTCGCTCATTATTCAAACACTACCAGCGATAAGCAAGCTGAATATTTAGAAAAAGTGGCAGCCAACCAACAGAAAATCAAACTGTGGGCTAGTCATATACCTGCAAATTATCAACATAAATATGAACTGGTTGAAGCTGAAAAATCACGAGTTTTAGGACAGTTTCTTGACGCAGAAACTTTTTATGAAAAAGCGATTACTGGCGCAAGGGAAAATGAATATCTTCATGAAGAAGCTTTAGCTTATGAATTAGCGGCTGAATTTTATTTGGTACGAGGTATGGATAAATTTGCCCAACTCTATATAAAAGATGCTCATTACCATTATCAACAATGGGGAGCTTTGGAAAAAGTAAAGGATTTAGAGGAAAGATACCCCCAATTTTTCACTCAAAAAGTGTCAATGCCAATTCAGGTAGATGTGACTCTATCATCAGTGACACAACTGGCATTATCCACTTCACATAAAACGACATCCCATTGGTTAGATTTAGACAGTGTGATGAAAGCATCACAAACGTTATCTGGAGAAATTATGTTGAGTCATCTGTTAGACAAAATGATGCACATTGTCATTGAGAATGCAGGGGCTTCAATCGGTTTTTTACTACTTCCTCAAAAAGAAAAATGGTTTATTGAAGCCACAGGACATGTTTATAGTGATAAAATTAAAGTATTGCAATCTCTTTCCCTTGAAAATCAACCCATTGCAAAAACCATTATTTACTATGTTGCAAGAACAAAAGAGAATATCGTTTTAAATGATGCTACTGCTAAAAGCCAGTTTACCCATGATGTTCACATTATTTCACAATGCCCTCAATCCATATTATGTACGCCACTCGTCAATCAAGGTAAGCTGACCGGTATTTTGTATTTAGAAAACAACTTAACAACAGAGGCTTTTACACCAGATCGCTTGCAAGTCCTTCAAGTCATTTCTTCACAGCTCGCTGTTTCTATTGAAAACGCACTGTTATATCGAACACTTGAACAAAAGGTGGATGAACGCACGGCACAATTGGCGAATGCTAATATTCAATTGGCAGAAGCTAATCACGAAATTACCATTCTCAATGATCAACTAAAATCAGAAAATATCCGCATGAGTGCAGAATTAGAGGTTTCGCGTCGCTTGCAACAAATGTTATTACCCCCTTCAACGGAACTTTCACAGATTGAAAGTTTAGATATAGCTGGTTTTATGGAACCCGCCGATGAAGTTGGGGGAGATTATTATGATGTCCAACAAAAAGGAGATCGCGTTCTATGTGGTATCGGCGATGTGACGGGGCATGGCTTAGAAAGCGGTGTATTGGCAATAATGACACAAACTGCCGTAAAGACACTGTTATCTATTAACGAAACTGATTCTGTAAAATTTTTAACCGCCCTCAACGAAACAATTTACCACAATGTCCAGCGAATGAATAGCGACAAAAACTTAACTTTTGCCTTATTGAATTACCAAAATGGACAAATTTGCTTAACAGGACAACATGAAGAAATGATTGTGGTGCGTTCTGGTGAAGTAGAATTAATAGATACTGTCGATTTAGGTTTTCCGATTGGTTTAGAAGAAAACATTGCTGGTTTTATTGCACAAACCAAAGTTTCGTTAAATCAGGGAGATGTCGTGGTGCTTTATACTGATGGTATTACCGAAGCCATCAATTCTGATAAAGTCCAATATGGACTAGAACGACTATATGAAGCTGTCAAGCAAAACTGGCAACGCACTGCTCTGGAAATTCGAGAAGCGGTGGTTAGTGATGTGAAGGCATACATTGGAACACAAAAGGTGTTTGATGATATTACTTTGTTGGTCTTGAAACAGCAATAATTAACCATGCCAAACTAAAATTTGGACTCCGAGTATTTTGGAAATTGCCAAAGTTGGAGTCCAAAATTTATTTTGGAACTTGTGTTAAGGCATCAAGATAAACTATTTTGTCTACGCTGATTACTACTACCAAAAATCTTTTTATCTATTTCAACCATAGCAAGATGACGGTTTATATGGTAATCAATCTTTCGTTTCAGAAAATTAATTGGAAGCTCCCTAGATAAATGTTTTTCTCCAAGTTTGATATCAGTAATAATGTTATTAAAGACATGGTTTCTAATGCAGTAATCAATCTTAGTTCCGGTGTTCCAATCAGTTGTTCGTTTTAGCTTTTGCTTAAAATAAACATTCATTTCGATTATTATTCCTACCAAATTTTCTTCAGAAAACAATTGAGGCAACCAAACCAGTCGTAGTTCATTATAATAATCACCCCCAATTTCACGTAATGAGGGATAATTTTCCAAAAAGAAGTGATAAATAAACACTTCAAATTTCGCTGATAACCAAGAACAATAGCGAATTGCTAGTACTGGATGTATTCTCTTTGTTTTACCTCGTCCTTGCTCTAAATTGTTTACTTCCAAGCTTTCGCTTTCCGCTAACGCTTGCATAAAGCGTTTAATACTTTTTCTCTTTTTGAAAATCACATAAGTTTTTTCTTTCAGTTCGCTTGGTTTTAAAGCAAATTTTTCAAATGCCAAATCATACAACTTGTCAACCACCACATAATCGCCACTCATATGAACCGGAATTGTTGTCCCTTCATGAATAGGGTTAATCATCGTTTTTGATTTCATGACTAACATTACCGTTATTTTAGATTAAATGCACGTATAAAAATACAGTATTATCTGCAAAATAAAACCATCTATTATAATGGTATATTTTTTCATATCAAGTTGTATTTTACGACTATTCTAAATCACACTTAAAAGTGTTTATCATGAAACCGATTCCGTAAAGTTCTTAACCGCCCTCAACGAAACGATTTATCACAATGTCCAACGAATGAACAGCGACAAAAACTTAACGTTTGCCTTATTGGACAAGTTCGCCTAACTGGACAGCACGAAGAAATGATTGTGGTGCGAGACAGTGAATTGGAATTAATCGACACGATTGATTTAGGCTTTCCAAATTTCAAAAGTAGAATGACGCTGGAGCGTCATGATATGGGTTCCAACATTGGAGCGTTGGAATCAGAAAATGAATTGTAAGGGAGATTGTAAAAAAATCTGTGATACGGGTTTAATATGGAATATGGTATTTTTTTAGAACAAGCATTGGAAATTATTGAGACTAATCCGAATTTTATGCCATAATACATTTGGGTTATGTTAATAATAAACGCAATGCTCAACTTTTTAACTATTTGATTTTTTGAAATTATACAAAAATCTCTACGCTTGGAGGGACTACCCATAATCCTGTTTATTTCCTTATGAATAACTGATGTTACGCACTGTACTTCAAAAGTGAATACCAGAGTAGTGCAAAATGAAATTTTGCGGATTGTAACAGATTTTGGGGATACCCCCCTAACCCCCCGTACACGGGTGGAACCAAACATCAT
>JAUCGK010000297.1 GCA_030378085.1 Candidatus Parabeggiatoa sp. HSG14 | reverse complement strand
GATGTTTGGTTCCACCCGTGTACGGGGGGTTAGGGGGGTATCCCCAAAATCTGTTACAATCAGCAAAATTTCATTTTGCACTACTCTGGTATTCACTTTTGAAGTACAGTGCGTAACATCAGTAAATAAATTAATAGCTGATGTTACGCAGATGGCTTCCAAACTGGAGTGCAAAATTTATTTTGCCAAAGTGCAACTCCTCGCAAAATAAATTTTGCATTCTTAATATTCACTTTTGAGAGTGCAGTGCGTAACATCAGTTAATAGGTTATAAAATAACACAATGTTTAATAATGTTTAATTTTGATTTTTTGTAGGTACACTAACTATATATAATATTTAATAGACTCAAGATCGTTATATACTGCGCTAGGGCATAACTTGAGCTTTTTTTGACACACCCCTAACCCCTCTCAAGAGAGGAATAAAACAGTGACAAGTCCTCTTTTGAGAGGGAATTTAGGGCGTGTAGAAAGTTCAAATTGTTCCTGTGCCAAGTATATTAAGAATTTGTAGTATCTTCTCAAAAAGTGTGGGTAAACTTGCCCAAACCTGACAGGTTTTGAAAACCTGTCAGGTTTTTTCCATCGAATTTAGAGAAGATACAATTTGTAGATAAGTTCAACAACAGTCTTTTAAGATTCTTCACCGCTTAAAGAAATCCGATTTTTTTCAAAAAATCGGATTTTTGTGGAGGATTTCGATTTCTCGAAGCCCACACAGTTTAGGAATGTGGATACACTATTGCTTTAATAACCCTACATAAAAAAATCAATTGGTTATAATTTAAAAGTAACTACTCAGTCTCATGATAAATGTTAATGCTTTTTTATAAGGAGTGACGCTGGAGCGTCACGAAATGCGTTCCAACGATTTCGCTGTGGAACGAGAGGCTGAGTAGTTACATTTAAAATTGAGCATCGCGTAATCATTATTGGTTTTATACTTTAATTTTGAGTTTTCCCCAGTCTATTTAGGCTTTCTGTAACTACCTGAGTAAATATTTCTTCAGTTGGGCGTTGTGGCGTACCTGTTTTTAGACCATATTCCAGTAATGCACTGAGGCTAGGTGGTTCATGGTGAAACAGTTGGTATTTTAAACGCTGAGACCGATCAGAAATCGCTTCAAAAGCAGCGCGAATGGTTTTAAATTGCTCAGGGGCTCGTTCTGGCGGGTTTTGTCGTATTTTTTGAAGGTAAGCTTTTTTGATTTCTTCATCAGTTGCATTTTCAGCAATGCCTAGAATATCAAAAGGGGTTTTCATTATTTATTCCGTTTATTTTTTTTGCGTGATGGAGGTTGTGGAAATGGAAAATCATTTAACTCTGGTATTTCTATTCCCAAATCGTCTTTCATTTCTTCGAGCCGTTTGATAATTTTTATCACATCCATAGGACTCATCTCATCTGGATTTAAATTATTTAAACGTTCCAGTTTTTCCTCAAAATCACTATAATCATCGTCATCATCATCATCATCATCAAAGTCTAAATCAAAAAAAGGAGGTAATCGAATAGGGCTTTCAACAAGAGGTCCTCTTAATTTACTCAAAAAACTTATAATCATGACCGCAGTTCTTTTATCGCCTCGTTGTTCCGCTTTTTCGACAGATTCTTTAAGACGTTCCATATCAGGCATAGAAACATGATAAATACTGCCTTGAGCTTTGGCGTAGACTTGATAATAGAAAAAAGCACCATGTTGAGACCAGCGTTTAAGCGCATCATCGGCAAATTGTTTAAGCAACTCATAATGTGCAGCCTTTTTGAAACATTCACATAAACTGAGCATATCTTCGTAAGAAAAAGTATCAAGTTTTATCGCTTTTTGAAACGTTGCTTTCACTTGGTTGATTGCGTCAGTAATAAAAGTAACCCCTTCTTCAGAATAAGCATTGATCAAGTTGACTAAATCTAGTACTTCTTGCCGAGTCAATAATGTGTCTTTTTCAAATTTGGATACCAAAGATAAAATATTATTTGGATCAAGGTTCTGGCTTTGACTTTCTACTATCAATCGAAATTTTCCAAGAACGTTACTACCTGCTAATTGAAGACCTTCTTGAAGTAATCTGATTCCTTTTGAGCCTTTAATTTTGGCAGTTGGTTTGGCGATTTTTTTGCTTTTTGATTTTGGTTTAACAAACCCTTCTATTTGTAATTCTAGTAAACCTTGATTAATTTGAACAATACCACTACGCTGGCTTGATTTTTCAAAACTGATCGCTTCGGTGAGTTCTTTTCTCGCTAAATCAAATCTTTCTGACTTGATTAATTTACGGGCATGGGAGATATGGGAAGCTTGAGCAATTTGTCGTGCCTTAATATTGATTGGATCTACTTTTAATAATTTTTTGGCAAAACCGACTGCTTTTTTAAATGCTTTCTTTTGAGTAGCAGCTTCCATTGCTATAAACAATATCTCATTGTTTTTGGAAAATTGTTTGACAGCAGCATCAACCCATTTTTGATAACCTTTTTGATCATCATGCTGTTTATACCATTTAATCAACTTTTGGTAACTGGCTTTATCCTCTGGATCAAGTGCTATGCTATTTGCTAAATCTTCTGCCACCGCTTCATCCTCAAAGTCACCTCCTCTTTCAGCAATTTCCACTAAATGACGTAGAATTAAAGCCGCTTTGAGTGCATTATCTTTTGTTTTTGAATCTTGTTCAAGTTCATCGACACAAATAAGCCAGTGGTTACGTGCTTGATAAGGTTCTTCCTGCCGTTCAATATTCAAGGCAGAAATCCGGAATTTTTCAATTTTGGATAATGGTCCAAATGTTCTCTCATACAATTTTATGCCAGCAGGATAGCTTGGTAGTAAAGCAAAACAAAACTGACGACTATAAGTGTCACCAAAAGATCGCCTGTTATCAATAACGACTTCCATGAGTGCTTTATAACTATCTCGTTTAACGGCTGTCTGCAATGTGGAAATGACTTTGAACTGGTTTTTGTCCCACCCTTTAAGATTGGCAATAAAAGCTTGTTCATGGCTATTTAGTTTACCAAAAGTTTCTAAGAATATTTCGCTGTCTTGTTGCATGTAAAGAAGTATTAGTTCTGCAAAATGGGCATAAGGGGATTCTTTTGGGACTTTGTTCAACAATTGATGAGCAGTATTTGGCTCAGAATTAATAATAAGCAATGCTTTTAAAATTGTACGAAAATCCCGATAGGGAGAACGGAAGGGAATTTTTTTGAGTGCTTCTTCAGTGGCTTTATCATCTCCCTGATAATAGGATTTTAGTGCTTCTTCAATTTGTACATACTGTTTAAGAAAGGGTGCATCCTCAGAAAAACCTTCTGCCACTTCTTGATATCCGGCAACTAATAAAGCACCGAATTGGGCTTGCAATTGCCGTTTTATTTCTTCTGGTAATTGTTCAGCAGAATCAGTAAACAGGCGAGTTGCTTTGATGTGATGGCCTCCTTGTATAAGCCAAAGTATGTACTGATCGAAGAGTTTTTTATCTTTGCATAAATTTGCTCTGTTCTCCCATAATACAGCCGCTTCTTTATACATTCCTTTATTTGCTAAAACTTTAGCACGTTCTAGATAAGCGTTTGTTAATGCAACTTGCCATTCTTCACGTTGCTCTTTTTTGAGTAATTGTTTATAAGCATCAATAGCTTCTTTGTAGTGTTCTGCTATTAAGAAGTTGGCCGCTTCAGTTTGCAATTGTTCAATTGAATGAATTTGAGGTTGTTTTTTCTTTTTACGCATTGGCAGTTTTGTTGTATAAAAAAATCAAAAATAATATTTAGAACTCCAATTTTTATGTTGTGCCATTAGTACTTTGTCAAGATGATATTGATAGGTTGTTGGAGTCCAAAGCTTTAGCTTTGGCAACACGAACAAACCTAAAGGTTTGTACTCCACCCGACAAAACAAAATTGACAAGGTATTTAGGTTAAAAATAAAAAAATTGAATGCTGTAATATAATTAATAGAAATATTTTTTCGCAAAATCAATGTTGAGTTAAAACTCTTAATTTTTTAAATACCATAATTAACTTGGTAATATCACATTACATGCAAAATAAATTTTAGAAAAAGCGAAAATTACGCCTTAATTGATTGGAAAAATACTTCAGCGTAAATACAATTAACTATCAAGAATTGTATTTTAAATAAGGATTAAAAAATAAAGATTAGATAATAATTACTAACAATACCTTCGCCAGTGCCAAAATTTTGTTGTTTTGGGAAATCCTGCATAATGAATGTTACCCTAAAATAGCATCAATTTTTAAATTGGCGAAGGCATTATACTTCAATAAGGGTAATTTAAAATGGTTAATACTGAATTTATAGTATGGTTACTTTTTCTATTATTTTTTGCCATTTTTCCAATTAAACCAATTTTCAAAGATTTGTTAGGATTTGGTAAAAATGAACAACAAGACACCACACCTCGTCTTAATGAAGAAGATTATGGAGAAAAACACTACTCCCAACTTTACTGCCCTGGTGACAAAAAATATAAAAAAATTGTTAAATTGTCTAACAATGCTAAGCCTATTAACTAAAAATTGAAATGGTTTCTGCTAGGTTTCGTATTGCGAGAAAATATTTTTGGTATATATATTGCATTTCATCTTGTGCATTCCTCCTTATTGATGTATTTAGCCTCTCTTCTTAGTTTTTTGGTTGAGAGGCTTTTTTTGGGGTACTTTTAATAAGTTGGCATATATATTGTATATATTTAAGATGACTTCTCCTTATGTGTGGTTGAACCTCTCGTCGTGTAATTTTGGCGGGAGGTTTTTTTTTGGGAAATTTCCACACAAAAATAACTTAGGAATAAGGATTTAATAATTTGCAAAATTTTGGTGCTAAACCTGACAGGTTTTAAAAACCTGTCAGGTTTCAACTTTCGTATTTTATTGAATCCTCATTCCTTAATCAAAAATTATTTGGGTTTCGGGAAATCAACGAAGCTCCATTCCCGAAATAACTATATCCCTAACCACAGCGTGGATTTTTCCCATTTGCTTGGGCTTCTTTATAAAGTGACATAGCACGTTTCATGGCTTGATTTAAACGAGCCATGCGCGTTTCATGTGAAGGATGAGTAGACATAAATTCTGGTGGTTGTTCTCCATTACCTTGACTCATATTTCGCCACAAATTGACACTTTCTTTTGGATCAAATCCTGCCCGAGCCATAAAATATAAACCCACTTCATCCGCTTCACTTTCATGTTTGCGGCTATAAGGCAAGATAACACCATATTGTGCACCCGCCCCTAATAAACCCATCACTGTTTGCCCTAGTGCTGATCCTGGGCTACTAAGAGATTGAACAGCAGCCATGCTTTGTTCTACAGCAAGTTCTTGAGAAACCCTTTCATTACTATGATTTTCAAGAACATGAGCTACTTCATGTCCAACAACAGCCGCTAATTGGTGTTGATTTTCTGCCACTTTCAACAAACCTGTATGCACTCCCACTTTGCCCCCCGGTAAAGCAAAGGCATTAGCGGAATCATCCTGAAATACGACTACTTCCCATTGTTCTATTGTGCTATTACTCACTTGAGTAATCGCATTAGCAACACAAGTTACATAATTCTTCACACTCTCCTCTGTTTCTACGGGTGTTTCTTTTTTGATGTTATTAAACGCTTCAGCACCCATAGTATCCAATTGCTCAGCGGGCATCAGCAAAAGTTGTTTACGCCCTAACGACGATGTAGCGCAACCAATTAATATTATTGCAAAAGCAAATGTAACGATGAACTTTTTTAACATATATACCTCTAATAATTTTAAAGTTTATGGCATCATACTTAAATTGTTAAATAATGCTGTAAACTTTTTAAATTTATAATTGACTTACTATAAATAGGAATTTAGACAAATAACGAATAAGTAGTAACAGAGTTCAAAGTGTAGTGAAGTTTTGTTGCTCTTTTCAAGGCTCTGCTTTGAACTTCAATATCCTTTTACGCCAGTATTACGTTATATTCATACAAATGACATTGGCTCAATTGCCATTTTTTTGAAAATTGTGACTTATTTCAGTCAGTAAGTCAATTCTTAAAAAACATGAGTTGCTTAGAAATAACCTGAGTTCGATGTAAAAATAGAGTTAATTCAATATCGTTCCCAAATTTTATTTGGGAACGCACTGTCTGCCAAGCTTTGCTTGGCAAAACTCGAAGCAAAGCTTCTGATGCATTGTGTGC
>JAUCGK010000296.1 GCA_030378085.1 Candidatus Parabeggiatoa sp. HSG14 | reverse complement strand
ACACCCCCCTAACCCCCCGTACACAGGGGGAAGTCCCAAAATAGAAAAAGCAAAGTGTCGAATGATGTTTGGTTCCACCCGTGTACGGGGGGTTAGGGGGTGTCCCCAAAATCTGTTACAATCAGAATAATTTTTAGCTCATTCAATTCTTCCACCGGTAACTCCATTGAATAGAGTTCCAATATTTCCATTTGTAAATTGGTTAATGGATTGTTTAACATAGTTATTTTCCTTTAATGAGGATTAAAGCAGAAATCAATAGCGTTTCTCAATTGGATGAAATTCAATCCTTAGTAATTATGGTTATTGCTGTTTTAAAACAAGCAAAGTAATGTCATCAAATACTTTTTGCGTGTCGATATATTGCTTAACATCGGTAACGATGGCTTGTTGGATTTCTTTGGCGGTTTTATGCCAATTAAGAGTGATAATTTCACACAAGCGTTTCATCCCATAAAGTTTCATTTCAAGATTTCGTGCTTCCGTAATACCATCAGTGTAAAGAACAATGCCATCTCCCTTTTGTAAATGAATATCTTTTTGTGAAACAAATTTAGTAATATTGGAAAGGATGCCTACCATAAAACCTAAATCTGTGGTGTCTATCCGTTCTATTTGTCCCCCTTTACGCACAACTAACACTTCCTCATGTTGTCCAACAACACGCAAATGTCCATTTTGATAATCCAGTAACGATAGCGTCAAATTTTTATCGCTCTCAATACGTTTAACGTTATCGTGAATAACACGATTGAGGAAATTTAAGAAGGTTTTTGGATCACTTACTTCACTGACAAGCAAAGTACGCACCGCCGTTTGTACCATTAACATTAACACACCACTTTCGAGTCCATGCCCAGTCACATCACCGATACCAATTTTAATATGTCCCTCATGGTTTAGCACTTCGTAATAATCGCCGCCCACTTCATCAGCCGGTTCCATAAAGCCCGCAATATCTAAGCTTTCAATGTGTTGCAATTCTACTTCTTTAGGCAGCACCATTTGTTGTAGTTGCTTGGCGACATCCAATTCAGCACTCATACGTAAATTATCGGCTGCCAACGTTTTCAAAGACAGGTGGGTTTTTACTCTTGCCAGCAATTCTTCTTTAGAAATGGGTTTCGTCATGTAATCATTTGCACCCGCTTCCAAACCTTGTACTAAATCTTCTACTTGGTTCTTGGCTGTCAATAACAATATGGGCATTTCAATGGCCAGCCACTTTTCTCTGAGTTTATGGGTAACTTCATAACCCGTCATTTTTGGCATCATAACGTCTAATAAAATAACATCTGGTATTAAGCCGTCATCTATAAACTTTAAAGCTTCATGGCCTGAAGTTGCTTGGACGATACTGTAATTTTGCAAAGATAAATAGTTATGTAAAACTTGTAAATTAACAGGTTCATCATCAACAATGAGAACTTTGAAAGTAGTTGTAACAGGCTGTTTTGCAAAATTTTCTTCTGTATGAACATTTGTATGGGCAATGGTGTGCGTTAATTGAGGACGATTTAAGGAGAGAGGCACTGCGGGTTCTTCTGAAGAAGGCAGTGTAAAAATAAACTGTGAACCAGCACCTAATATAGATTCCACCCAAATTTTACCACTGTGTAATTCCACCAGTTTTTTAGTCACCGCTAAACCTAAACCTGTACCCCCATATTTCCTAGAAGTAGAGCCTTCTGCTTGTTCAAAAGACTCGAAAATACTATCTAGTTTATCGGCTGGAATGCCAATACCCTTATCCGAAACCGTGATTTGTATTTGCTGTTCATTGATAACTTTAGCCGAAATTGTAATCTGCCCTTGTTCTGTGAATTTAATCGCATTACCCATCAAATTATGTAGAATCTGTTGCAAGCGATTTTCATCGGCAAATATAGCAGGTAAATCAGATTTAACAGTATTGACGAAATTTATCTCTTTCTGCGCTATCAATGGTTGACTAAGCATCAGTACCATATCAATGATGGAACGTAATTCAATCGGTTTTAACTGTAAACCTATATCGTGATTTTTTAACTTAGAAAAGTCAAGAATATCATTAACTAAAGATGATAAACGCTTTCCACTATTAGCAATCATAGCGAGATTGGTTTTAGTTTGTGCATTTAATTCACCAGTCGCGCCATCTATCAGAGATTCTGCAATACCAATAATACCATTGAGTGGAGTTCTGAGTTCATGAGAAGTATTTGCTAAAAATTCATCTTTAAGCTTATCCATACGTTGCATTTGAAGGGTTTGGAAAGCTTGTTTTGACAGTTGACTCGCAAACAAAAATAACGAATGACAAATATTTTCAAACCTCTGCTTTGACATCTGAGGTACTTCGGCTAATGCCGCACGAAACTCTTCTCTATCAGCACCAATTTCATCCGCATATTGAAGCATTTTCTCATCACTTTGAGTTTCATTTCGCACTTGTCCTACTAACCATGTTGCTATGTGTTTACCATTTACACTAATACTTGCACCTCCATCCCAAAGTCCTCCACTTAAGCAAGGTTGTATGATTGGTCCAGTAAAATTTTTTTTAGCAGCCTCCCCTATTATGCCATCCGATTTGACACAATTTGAATTACCTTTTGGACTGTTACGGATAATATCCATACACAAACGACAAAAATTGCTTGGTTTTGTAATGGGAGTACCATCAGGTTTACTAATAATTGAGGCAATATCACAAGCTGATGCAAAAGCATCCTGTATTTTTTGAATCTCGTCTAAGTCAAAGAGATCATAAAAAGAAATATCATCGTTCATTTGAGTTTCCTCTTTTTTTAAGGTTTTCTGTGGATAATAAAATCAATAGGTGACAATGTAGAGACGCATGGCTATGCGTCTCTACTGCATTAGAAAAATTCTGATTGTAACAGATTTTGGGGATACCCCCCTAACCCCCCGTACACGGGTGGAACCAAACGTCATTCGACACTTTGCTTTAATTTTTCTATTTTGGGACTTCCCCCTGTGTACGGGGGGTTAGGGGGGTGTCTCCAAAATTCGTTATAATAAGGAAAAATTATAGTTACAAATGCTTAGTCACTAATGTAACAGAACGATCTTCTGCATCGACTACTGCCACAAATTCCAATTTATTCATTAATTTTAGCATATTGTGATTATTGGTCAACACTTCGCCTTGCATGAATTTTAAACCTCTTGCACGAGATGTATCTATTAGACAGCTCATCAAGCGATGAGCAATACCATGATGTTGCCATTCATCAGCAATAACGAGAGCAAATTCACAGCTTTCACCATCGGGATTAATGGAATAGCGAGCAGCACCCACTTCAATTTCTTGTTTATCTTGTTCGGTGACAACAACTAAAGCCATTTCTCGATCATAATCAATTTGAGTAAAGCGTACCAACATCATTGGCGTGAGTTCTGGCAAAGTTTGCATAAAACGAAAATACTTGGCTTCATCCGATAAATTATGAATAAATTTCTTCTCTGAATCCGCATCTTCAGGGCGTATAGGACGAATAGTAATATCAGTACCATCGGGCAAATGCCAGTGGGTAACGAGATGCGTTGGATAAGGATGAATGGCCATAAATGCATAACGATCAGGTACAGCGGTATAGTAATCAATGACAATACGAGCATCGACAGCAACAGCATCATTTTCATCTATAATCAATGGATTAATATCTATTTCTTGTAGCCAAGGCAACTCACAAACCATTTCTGAAACTCGTAGCAAAACGTTTTCTAAAGCCTGACGATTGACAGATGGCATTTGTCGAAATTCGTCTAATAATTTAGCAATACGGGTTTTGTTAATCATGGTATTTGCCAAATAACGGTTTAGTGGCGGGAGGCTGACTGCAATATCATCCATCACTTCAATCATTGTACCACCTACCCCAAAAGTAATGACGGGACCAAATATCGGATCGCGAATCATGCCAACCATCAACTCCCTACCATTCGGTTTGCGAATCATGCGTTCTATTGTGACACCATCAATACGGGCATTGGGAAATTTGATTTGAACCTGCTGTATAATGCTATTAAACGCTTCGCCAATAGAACGGGCATTTTGTAGGTTTAGCTTAACACCTCCAACATCGCTTTTATGTAGGACATCTTTTAAAATATCAGAGGAATTGACTTTCATGGCAATGGGAAAACCCATTGATTCTGCTAATACCAATGCTTCATTCGCGTTGTGGGCAATTGCAGTATTGATGATTGGAATCCGAAACGCACCCAGTAAAGCTTTGGATTCCATTTCTGTTAAGACTTTACGCCGTTGTGCTAACACATTTTCAATGATCATGCGAGCACCTTCTACATCAGGCTTTTCAAGATGTCCTAATGAGGCGGGAGTTTGTAAGAGAAATTGCTGATTTTGATGATAAGCGGAAAGATAATAAAATGCATCAACAGCTGCTTCTGGTGTGTGAAATTCTGGAATACGTGCTTGTACAAATAACCGGTGACTTTCTTCAACTTCTTTACCGCCCATCCAACAAGCCAATAAGGGTTTATGGGAGGTTTCTGCTATTTCCACAATGACTTTAGCCGTTTCTAATGGAGAAGACATTGCTTTAGGTGTCAAAATAATCACTACGCCATTCACATTATCGTCTTGTAAACAAATAGAAACGGCTTTCTGATAATATTCTGGTGGCGCATCACCAATAACATCTATTGGATTATTTTGTGACCAAGTAGATGAGAATTCCTTATTTAAGGAGGCCAGCGTTTTCTGTGATAACTGGGCCAGCGGAATGCCTAAATCTGTTGCACGGTCAACAGCCATAATGCTTGGCCCAGTACCATTAGTCACAATCGCCAAGCGATTACCTTGTGCTTTATAACGAAATGCCAATGTTTCAGCGGCTGAAAATAATTGTCCAAAGGTTGACACTCTGACAACACCAGCGCGTTGTAGTGCAACATCAAAAACATCATCATGGCTGATTTTAGTGCCACTGTGCGACATGACGGCATTTAAAGTATTTCCATGTCGTCCTGTTTTTATAACCACTACAGGTTTAATACGGGCTGCTGCACGTAAACCACTCATAAAACTTCGTGCTTGGTGAACATTTTCGATATACAACAAAATGCCTTGCGTTTGTGGATCAGAGACAAGGTAATCAAGAATTTCACCAAAATCTAAATCCGCAGAAGTACCCATTGAAACGATAGTTGAAAAACCAACATCACTGAAACATGACCAATCAAGAACGGCACTACATAATGCACCAGATTGTGAAACTAACGCTAAGTTACCGGGTTTAGCACAATCAACGGTAAACATTGCATTTAAACCCATACGGGGGTGCATAATCCCTGAACTGTTAGTGCCAATAAAACGCAAACCATACCGTTTGGCATTAGTAACCACTTTCTTTTCTTGTTTGGCACTAAAAGCAGCGGATATAATCACCGCCATTTTAACACCATATTCACCACACGCTTCAATAATATCTGGCACTATCTTGGCAGGTGTGACAATAATCGCTAAATCAATGGGTTGCCCGCCTATTTCTTTGATAGAGGCGTAAGCAACATGATCTAAAATCTTTTCATATTTAGGATTAATTGGATATAAGTCACCTTTATAATTACTTTTTAACAGGTTTTGAAAGACAAAAAAACCGATGGAACTCTCCGTATTGCTCGCGCCAAATACAGCGATAGATTTAGGAGAAAAGAGAGGGTTTAGGTAGTGTTTGCTCATAATAGTTTAGTACAATGGATTTTGGGATTGAACGGATTAATTTGGAGGAGGATTAATGAACGGTTGTACTCTATTCACTAAAGAGACCTTGAACTACAAGGATTGTATATAAGAAAGGATTATACCGGAAAACATTCAACATTTATACACACACCTAAAGCTAAAAAGTATTGGACTTCAATAACCTGATGTTTTAAATCCTTTATTATATACAATCCTTGTAGTTAAAGGTTGTCGAAATGAGGGAGTAAATATGATTAATTGATTAAGGGAGGGAGACAAGTACAGAGACAAGTACAACGAATTTGAAAAGCACACATAAAAACCTTGAACTACAGGGATTGTATAGAAAAAAGGATTATATCAAGGAACTTTCAAAATCCAATTAAAATATGAGATTCCAATAACCTGATGTTTTAATCCCTTCTTATATATAATCCTTTTATTGTTCCCAAGTTTTACTTGGGAACACACTGTCAAGAAGCTTCGCT
>JAUCGK010000481.1 GCA_030378085.1 Candidatus Parabeggiatoa sp. HSG14 | reverse complement strand
TTCTTAGAAAAGTTTATCAATGAATTGAAAATTGAAAATTGAAATAAATAATTCCTAAGTATTCAATTTTTTGGTATAGTTTCTTGTTGACTGTTGTTTTATTTTTTCCAATTTCACACATTTAAGGAGAATCCCAAAAATGGGTATATTGACTAAATATGTCAGTGCGTTTTTTATAGTCTTAAGCATGGTCAGTGGTCCTGTCTATGCTTTTGGAGATGATGAAGATGAGTTTTTTGTAGAAGAAATACCAACTCCAAAACAACTCAATGGGCAAATTTCAGCCTTCACGACAGGATTAGAAACCATCCTCAAGAAAATTCCTAAAGAACTGATGCAAAAGGCTCAAGCCCTTGCTGTTATTAATACGAAAAAAGGTGGCTTTATTTTTGCCATTGAAGCAGGCACAGGTGTTATGTCTGTTAATAACGGTGAAGACTGGAGTAACCTTGCATTTGTCACTTCGTCTGCGGCCAGTGTGGGTTTCCAAGCGGGTATCGAAGCTAAAACGCTTGTGTTAGTGTTCACTGATCGTAACGATGCTGAAAAGATTTTGAAAGGCAATTTGAAATTGGGTGTGGGCTTGGATATTGTGGCTGGTCCTCTTGCAACTGACGTAGGAACCAATATGGTTTTTGATAAAGGTGTGTATTCTTACTCAGATGGTATGGGTTTATTTGCGGGTCTTTCTTTGAAGGGTTCGTCAATATCGCTTGATCCGTTGCCTAATCAAGGTTTATATGGAAAAAAGAACCTCACTGCTAGTCAGATTTTTTATGGTAACTTGAACTCAAGTGCCAGCAAAGCTAATAACCTTAGAGATGTCTTAAGAGCAGCGACAGAAAAATAACCAGAGTGAGTGATTTATTACAACAACTAGCACAAGTGCTAGAACAGCGTAAGGCTGCTGATCCAAAGCAGTCTTATGTTGCCAGTTTATATGCCAAGGGCTTGGATACCATTTTAAAAAAAGTAGGTGAAGAAGCGACTGAAACGGTTATCGCGGCCAAAAATGGCAATGCTGAACAACTGGTGTATGAAACAGCCGATTTATGGTTCCATACCTTGGTACTATTATCTCACCAAGGTTTGGGGCATGAATTGGTATTGAAGGAATTGGAACGCCGCTTTGGGCTTTCTGGCCTTGAAGAAAAAGCGCAACGTAGCCAATAATCCCCGGAGTAGATATGACTACTGATTCTGATTGCCTTTTTTGTAAAATTATCAAAGGCGAAATTCCCTCCGATCAAGTCTATAGTGATGAACAAGTTATTGTATTTAAAGACATTAATCCTAAGGCCCCAGTCCACCTGTTAATCGTACCCCGTGAGCATATTAAAAGTCTGAATGAACTTGAAGAAAAACATGATGTTTTGATGGCTTATATTATGCGCCTATTACCAAAAATTGCTAAAGAGCAAGGACTGAATAACGGGTTTCGTACCGTCATTAATACAGGTCCCGGCGGTGGTCAAGAAGTATTTCATTTGCATGTTCATTTATTGGGCGGAGAGCGTTTAAGCGGTGCTGGTTTTGTTATGTAGTGTTTAAATTTTAATCATCTTAAAAATAGTTTCTCGTTCTAAACCTGCCAGGTTTTTAAAACCTGGCAGGTTTTAATAATGTTATATAATTTTTATTCAACAGGAAAACAATATGATGGGTATTAGTATTTGGCAATTATTAATCATTTTAGTGATTGTTATTGTTTTATTTGGTACTAAAAAATTAAGAAATCTCGGTGGCGATTTAGGCAGTGCAATTAATAATTTCCGTCAATCCATGCGTGATAGCGAAGAAGAAAAAAAAGAAGGGGAAAAAGAAGGGGAAAAAGAATCTACCAATTCCTCAGCACCTCAATCTCAAGTGATTCAAGATGACGAAAAGGGCAAAATTATTGAAGGGCAAGTGACTAACAAACAAACAGGCAAAGTTTAATTCTAATATAAAATGAAAAAGTGGTTACCGTATTCTTAACCACCGTGTTTCACTTTTCACTTTTCACTTTTCACTTTTCATTTATTATGAGTGATTGTTATGTTTGATATAGGTTTTTGGGAACTTTGCCTAATACTTGTTGTTGCATTATTGGTATTTGGGCCAGAAAAATTACCAGGAGCTGCCCGCACAGCTGGGTTATGGGCAGGTCGTATTCGTCGCATGGTAACGAACTTCAAGCAGGATATTGATCGAGAATTACATCTTCAAGAAATACAAGATTCTATCAAACAAAATGATGGCCTCCATGAGTTTATTGAAGAAACTAAAACGGGTTTAAGTGAATTGAATAAACCCTTTTTGAGTGACTATAAGCAAATAACTGAAGATAAGCCTGATTCACCAAATAAATCGGATTCGCCCGATTCTACCTCTGACGCATCTCACATCCCTCCCAAGACCAATTTATGACAGAGCCACATTCTTCTGACGGCAAAGATATGCCGTTTGTTCAGCATTTATTAGAATTACGTGATCGCCTCTTAAAAATGATTTTGGTTGTCGTGGTGATTCTACTTGTGCTAATGCCTTTTGCCAGTGATTTATTTGTTCTCTTTGCGGATCCGCTGCAAAAGCTAATGCCCGAAGGGACTCAAATGATAGCCATTGATGTGGCGGCACCATTTTTTACGCCTTTTAAACTCACATTAATGCTGTCTATTTTTTTAGCGATGCCAGTCATTTTTTATCATCTATGGGCTTTTGTAGCACCCGGTTTATATGAGCATGAAAAATCTATTGTTGTCCCTTTATTAGTATCAAGTACCTTCCTATTTTATTTGGGGATGGCTTTTGCCTATTTTGTCGTATTTCCGCTGTTGTTTGGTTTTATGATTGGGATGACTCCTGACGGTGTAGCAATGATGACCGACATCAGCCGTTATTATGATTTTGTATTAAAACTACTTTTTGCTTTTGGCATTGCCTTTGAAGTGCCTATTGCTACAATTATTTTGGTACGGATGGACATTGTCAGCCCAGAAGCACTTGCCGCAAAACGCGCCCATATCATTGTCGGTGCATTTATCATTGGCATGTTAATGACTCCCCCTGATGCCATCTCTCAAACCCTATTAGCAGTACCAATCTGGTTACTTTTTGAAATAGGGCTTTTTTTAGCACGTATGGCAAAAACAAAAAAAGCGAAAAAAGAAAAAACAGAATCAGCGGCTGATGATGGAAATTATCCCTTACTGAGCCGAGAGGAAATAGAGACTGAAATTGATCGCATCGAAGGCAAAGGTAATCGCAAAGACGATAAATAAGCTAAACCTTGTTTAAGGAATATAATCGACATAAAAATTTCTGATTGTAACAGATTTTGGGGACACCAGACCCCCCTAACCCCCCGTACACGGGTGGAACCAAACATCATTCGACACTTTGCTTTTTCTATTTTGGGACTTCCCCCTGTGTACGGGGGGTTAGGGGGGTGTCCCCAAAATTCGTTATAATCAGGGATTTTTTATAGCATTCAATATTTTATTGACTACAAAAACTTACGCTATAGCGTTTCCCGATTGAATAAAGTACAACCTCCCCTAAATCCCCTCCTTAATTAAAGAGGGGACTTGTACCTGACGCAATCGGGAAATGCTATATTTTAGATGTTCAGAAAAATAATTTCTTTCTTATTATAACGGATTTGGGGGGATTGTTTTTCTTTCAGCAGATGTGCAGAAACTAGAAGATTATGCAACCAATTTTTATGATAAGTGTGTTGATTTAAAAATTCAGCCGGACTTTTTGACATCCCCCTCATTTAGCAATAGTAACCAGTTCCGAGGTGCAAAATTATGAATAAGTGCCCATGCTTTAATTCCAAGTTCAG
The DNA here is from genome assembly GCA_030378085.1 of Candidatus Parabeggiatoa sp. HSG14. Lineage (GTDB taxonomy): Bacteria > Pseudomonadota > Gammaproteobacteria > Beggiatoales > Beggiatoaceae > Parabeggiatoa. Next base: position 2,390 of record JAUCGK010000481.1, on the reverse strand, counting down.
CTTGTTCACTCGTTGTGAAAAAGAATTTTTCTGATTATAACGAATTTTGGGGACACCTACCTTTTTACCCCCCTAACCCCCCGTACACTGGGGGAAGTCCCAAGATAGAAAAATTAAAGCAAAGTGTCAAATGATGTTTGGTTCCACCCGTGTACGGGGGGTTAGGGGGGTATGGTGTCCCCAAAATCTGTTACAATCAGGAATTTTTATGAGGTGCTTGATAACAATGCCGTAATTTATCACTGAGTTGCCAAAAAATAGATATCGTTATTATACCATAAAACAATCTCCCCAAATCCGTTATAATGAGAAGATTTTTGTCCGTTCCTTGGAAATTTGAGGTTTTAATGAGAGTAAATCAAATGTTTTTTGGTGATACTTTAATTTCATTTTCAAATGACTGTTTTAGTTGCAGGACACAGACGTGTCCTCAAATAAATTCCCAAACAGAGTTGGGGAACTAAAAAAACTCTTCATTCCCAAAGCTAAAGTATTGTATTTCAATAATCCTTTATAAAATGTAATTCTTGTAGTTCTTGCTTAGAGTGTTTCTTATCCCAAACAAACTTCATGAAGTTATTTATCGCAGTTTTTCTTTTTTCTCAAAAAAGGTACTGTAAAATCCATCACTTCCCGCATCCTTATCTGTTTTTTGGGAGATTCGGCAAGACATTTTTTATCCTTAACAATAATGGCAAGGATGTCCCCATAAAAAAGGTCAGTGCGTTTTTTCAATATCACATCCTGTTCTAAAATAGGGGCTACTACAAACTTATTGAAAATCAGACGCATCAACCAAGGTACACGTTTTGCTAACCACTTCAAGGACTTGTTATCAATAATATCAATACTGGGCGGATAACATTCCATTAGAATCGCGGGAGTTAATAGTTTTTGATCCCGTAAAAGAATCTTTTGGATAAAAACGCCATATCCTAATTGTTTCAGGTATTCAAAAGAATAAACATCAAAATATTGAATATGTCCATGCGTTTCACCACGTTCAATGGTGTTTTTAACAGTTTCCTGTGACTCATGGGGAATTGTGATAATGGCTGCCTTTTTACAAACCCTTAAAACTTCTTTAAGTGACTTTTTAAAATCAGGTACATGCTCAAGTGCTTCACTGCATAACACAACATCAAATTGTCCATCTTCAAAAGGCAACGAGTGCATATTACCTAGAGCGGTTTCAATGCCATATAATTCATAAGCCCTATTACACGCAACTTGTGAAACATCAGAAGAAACAACTTGTGCCTCAAAAAATTTTGCAGCCATTGCAGCTTTGTAACCTTCAGCGCCTCCCACATCCAAAAGAGTTTTGAAGGATAAACGAGAAAGTGCATTCATGATATGAAAAGTAATGAGATAGCGATCAAACAAGTTGGGTTCACAATAACCAGAACGGTAGCCATAAATAGGTTGATGGGCATTGTAAATACCATTTGTATAGTTATCAAAGCGTTCATCCAACCATTTGCGCGTTTCCTCAATATATTCATCATGATTTTCTATGAACAAAGTAACAGGTTTACCATCATAATTAAGATAAACAGGGCTATTTTCTATTTCTTTCCCATCTTTTGCAAAACGAATACTCAGTTTCAAAGCACGTAATGGTAGATCACAACAGATATAGAAATCATGGTGAGGAAAAAATAAGTGTTCTTCGCCTTCTGGCACATTTTTGTCATTAACAATAAATTTGAAATAAAACGTATTATCAATATAGACATCTAGAGAAATTGGTTCTTCTGGTACCAAATTATTCTTAGCAAATCCTTGGATCACATTATGTGTTGCTGTTGTTATTGCGCCACTCCGTTGTTCTGTGGTGGCTTCATTTGAAAGTGTTTGGTGAGACATTTAATATTATATTCCACTTTTAATTTGCTAAAATAAACAAGTATTTACAAATAGTCAAATAGTCAAATAGTCGATACTGAAAGCAAAGGGAGGCTAGAAGGGATTTTATGCTTGAAAATTTGTGTTTTAGTACTTTATGTGATTGTACCGTAGTACTTTTCAATAATTAGGATATTATTCTAAAGCCTACATTTGAACTGAATTACTCATTTAACTTATCCACAAATTCATGATTCGTGAAGGAAAGTATCATAAAGTATGAATTTTTTCAATAAGCCAGTTTACTTACCATGCAGCGAGCAGTGGAAAAATAGTCTATTGCCCCCAATCATGTACTTGTTAATAGTAAATTTTGTCTAAAAATTGTTATTCCTTTGCGCCAAAGCATAATTTTTTATTAACTGATGTTACGCAGATAGCTTTCAAACTGGAGTGCAAAATTGAGGACACCCCCCTAACCCCCCGTACACAGGGGGAAGTCCCAAAATAGAAAAAGCAAAGTGTCAAATGATGTTTGGTTC
>JAUCGK010000295.1 GCA_030378085.1 Candidatus Parabeggiatoa sp. HSG14 | reverse complement strand
TGATGTTTGGTTCCACCCGTGTACGGGGGGTTAGGGGGGTATCCCCAAAATCTGTTACAATCAGCAAAATTTCATTTTGCACTACTCTGGTATTCACTTTTGAAGTACAGTGCGTAACATCAGTTATGTATAAGGAGGGGTTAGGGGTAGACTGTTGACAGGGTACTTTTTCTATGAATATTTTTCAAGCTAATTTTGAGTTGTTTTATTCATTATATTCGACCATCAAGTTTTTATTGTGACAATGAAATCCAAAAATGAGACTCGAACATCGGAGACTCGAAATTCAGAGACGCGAGCATCGCGTCTCTACATATTGATGGAATTTGGTAGAGACGCAATGCTTGCGTCTCTCGCTTAATAATCATCCCGAAATAACCTGAAAAATACTGTCTCTAAAAAGCTCAAAATCAAAACGCTAGGTGATGGTTTATTAATTTTTTGGAGTGATCTGATAGCCTTTCTATTAAATTGTTTGAGAATTATCTTAAAATGAAAACTTTCCGTTGGCTTTTAATTGGACAAGTTCAGGGAGTGGGCTTTCGTCCGTTTATTTATCGATTGGCTATGATGTTTCAACTGTCCGGTTGGGTGAAAAATCAGCTCGGACAAGTTGAAATTGTAGCTCAGGGCAACCTTGAATTTCTCGAAAAATTTTCTCACGATTTACTTAATAAAGCACCTCCTTTAGCAAAACCTAAAATCCTTTTATTTGAATCCATCGAATTAAAACCTTTAAATGAATTTCAAATTTTATCCAGTGAACGGACAGAAAATGCGATTATTCATGTTCCTCCCGATTACGCGCCTTGTCAAGATTGTTTAGCAGAATTTTCTGATCCTTCGGAGCGACGTTATCAGTATCCTTTTATTAATTGTACACAATGTGGACCGCGTTTTACCATTATTGAAAGTCTCCCTTATGACAGACAGAATACGAGTATGTTTAATTTTCCACTCTGTCCCGATTGTCAAGCAGAATATGAAAATCCAAATGATCGTCGTTTTCATGCTGAACCGATAGCTTGTCCAATCTGTGGTCCCTGGTTTGAGTTTTATTCTGTCCAAAATACTCAATATTTACCAAAACTTAAAGGTTTAAAGGCTTGTGTAGAAGCACTTCGTGTCGGTGAAATTGTTGCTGTCAAAGGAGTAGGTGGCTATCATTTAATGTGTGATGCTTGTAATGATGAAGCGATTAAACAATTACGAAAACTAAAACCACGTCCACATAAACCTTTAGCAGTCTTGTGTCCCGATGATGATACTCATGAACTATCAAATTTAAAGCCTTTTGTAACTTTAGAAAAACACCATATCCAATTTCTACGCGATCCAATGCGTCCTATTGTGATGGTTAATCAATCAAAAAACTCTCCCTTGTCTTATCAAATTGCGCCTGGTTTAGCTGACGTGGGTGTTATGCTCCCTTGTAGTCCTTTGCATGTTTTGTTAATCAATACTTTTGGTAATCCTTTAGTGGCGACTTCGGCTAATGTCAGTGGTGAACCTATCCTCACAGAAGCCGTAGAGGTGGAAAAACGTTTAGGGCTTATGACCAAAAAATGCTTGCATCATAATCGCCCTATTGTTCGCCCAGCCGATGATCCCGTATTTCGGTTTATCCAAGGTTCACCACGCCCTTTTCGCCTTGGACGTGGTTGTACACCAAAAGAACTGACGTTACCTTTTGAACTCGCGCAACCTACTTTAGCTGTGGGTGGACATAAAAAAAATACCATCGCACTTGGTTTTCAAAACCGTGTTGTTATTTCAGCTCATATTGGAGATTTAGGTTCACCACGTAGTCAGGCTGTTTTTGAACAAGTGATTAACGATTTGCAATGTCTCTATAATGTTCAAGCTAAACGGGTTGTTTGCGATGCTCATTCTCAATATAACAGTAGCCGTTGGGCTGCGAAAAGTGGTTTACCGCTTTATAAAGTTTATCATCATCATGCCCATGCTGCTGCTGTGATGGGAGAGTTTTATTCTTTTCAAAAGGAAAGTCAATACACGCTTAAATCTTCTCCCAAGAAAAAAACAATAACAGGAAATAGATTAGAATCTTGGCTCATTTTTACTTGGGATGGTGTAGGGCTTGGAGAAGATGGAACACTTTGGGGAGGAGAAGCATTTTATGGACAACCAGGGCAATGGCAACGTGTGGGTACTATACGTTCTTTTGCGCCACCTGGTGCTGATAAAGCAGGGAGAGAACCTTGGCGAAGTGCTTTAGCTGTTTGTTGGGAAACGGGACATCATTGGGCAGAGGCTGAGAAGATAGTAACAGATTACGATTTACTGCAACAAGCTTGGAAACGACAACTTAATTGTCCACGCACTTCAGCAGTAGGGCGTTTGTTTGATGCGGCGGCAGCACTCACCGGTTTGGTGCAAAAAGCCAGTTTTGAAGGACAAGGGCCTATGATGTTAGAATCCGTTGTTAGTTATCAGTTATCACTGAGCAATAATCCGATACACGAAAACCCTATAACAAATGATTCTCTGTCGATAAAAAAGTATCTCAAAATTGATTTACCCATTCATACCAATTCTGATGATGTTAAAGAAATTGATTGGGAGCCTTTAATACCGATGTTGCTTGATACACATGAATCTGTCCCTTCAAAAGCTGCTTGTTTTCATGCCAGTTTAGCGCATAGTTTACGAGATTTAGCTTGTCTTATTCGGGAGGAATATGGCGTAACACAGATTGGTTTGAGTGGAGGCGTATTTCAAAATCGAGTATTGTGTGAATCGGTGTTTTCGTTATTACATGCTAGTAATTTCAATGTTTTTTTAGGTGAACAATTACCTGCAAATGATGCCGCATTGAGTTTTGGACAAATGATAGAAATGAGCCTAAGAGATTACCTCAATTTTTGACCCAATACCTTTTGTTTTGAGCAATCTATAGTTTTTCAGAGAAATAATTTCACACATCAAACCTGACAGGTTTTAGAAACCTGTCAGGTTTTTGGAAGTTTTTTTCTGAACGTCTATATATAACGATTTTGATAAAGCGTTGATGCCTCCCAACAAATTAATGAACTTTTGTAACTTTATAGTAGGGTAAATAGAGAGTATATCAAAAAAATCATAAAAATCATATCGAATACAATAGATTATTTGTAACTACTTAGTTCTTTATTCCAAAACTTCAGCATTTAATTTAACATTATATGTAACTACTCAGTTTCATAATGAATGTTAATGCTTTTTTATAGTGACGCTGGAGCGTCACGAAATGCGTTCCAACGCTGGAGCGTCACTGCCATTGAGTTAAGCCTTGGAGTTCCAACCTTTAGGTTTGGAAGTCTTTGATTTTAATCTGAATCAGCCAAACCTGAAGGTTTGGACTCCAACAAATTTTCCTTAACTTAATGGCAGTGACGCTCCAGCGTTGGAACGAGAGGCTAAATAATTACGATTATTTATTCGTTGTTGTTTTTTAAGATTCGTTGTACTCCCTATTCGTTGTACTCTATCATTTTAACGAATGTTGCTGGTAAAAAAAATTTTTGCAAATTAAATTATCTTTACTGTGGTATTTTTGGTATTTTTGGTAAATGTTGTAAAGCAGATTGTAAAGCACCTTCAGGATATTCTTGATCGGTTAATTGACCACTTAAATATTTATCATAAGAAGCCATATCAAAATGTCCATGTCCAGATAAAGTAAACAATATTGTTTTGGCTTCACCATTTTCTTTACAACGCAACGCTTCATCAATGGCGGCTTGTATTGCATGATTCGATTCTGGTGCTGGCACAATCCCTTCTGCTTTAGAAAACATAATACCCGCTTTAAAGGTGGGTAACTGGTGAACGGCTACCGCTTCTAATATCCCTTCCTTGCACAATTGCGATACCAACGCAGAATCGCCATGATAACGCAGCCCTCCCGCATGAATTCCAGGTGGTACGAAATCATGTCCTAATGTGTACATTTGCATTAATGGTGTATGTCCTGCTGAATCACCGTAATCATAAGCATAATGTCCGCGTGTCAGTGTTGGGCAAGCAGTGGGTTCAACGGCAACTAATCGGATTTCTTTGCCAGCCGCCTTGTCGGCGACAAAAGGAAACATCATACCGCCCACATTAGAACCACCGCCACAGGGTGCGAAAATCACATCGGGATAATCACCCACTTTTTCCAATTGTTTGCGTGTTTCTAAACCGATAACGGTTTGATGCAATAACACATGGTTTAATACAGAACCTAACGTATAATTGGTGTCTTTACGCGATTGCGCTTCTTCCACTGCTTCTGAAATAGCAATGCCTAGTGAGCCTGGACAATTGGGATCATTGGCTAAGGCTTGTTGTCCAGCGGTTGTTAATGTCGTTGGACTTGGCAATACTTCAGCACCCCAGGTTTCCATCATGGAACGGCGAAACGGTTTTTGCTCATAACTGACTTTGACCATATAAACGCGCACTTCCATACCAAACATACTGCCAACCAGTGAGATTGCAGAACCCCATTGTCCTGCACCTGTTTCCGTTGTTAGGCGTGTGATGCCAGCGATTTTATTATAATAAGCTTGAGCCACTGCTGAGTTGGGTTTATGTGAACCTGCGGGACTAACGCCTTCATATTTATAGTAAATTTTTGCAGGAGTCTCCAAAATACTTTCTAAACGACGGGCGCGATACAAAGGAGCGGGCCGCCATAAACGCAATATTTCACGTACTTCTTGAGGAATTTCAATCCAGCGTTGGGTAGAAACTTCCTGCTCTATCAATTCAGGCGCAAAAATAGCACTCATCATATCCGGGGTAACGGGATTACCATCGGGAGCCAAGTATGGTGCTGGAGGATTAGGCATATCAGCAATGATATTGTACCAATGGGTTGGTATTTCTGACTCGTCTAATAAAATTTTTGTGTCTGACATATTTTTTCCTTTATAATTCAAAAATTGTACTGGTTTTCAATGCTGGGAGAAAAATTTGATTTTAATTAATTATCTCTCCTACATTTTTTCTGTAAAAAAATCTGTGATATGTAGAGATGCATGGCCGTGCGTCTCTACAACCATTTTTCATGATAAATATTGGATTCATCACAGGAAAATTTACAGCAAGCGTTTTTTAAAATTCAGAAATTAAAAACTTTTAACTTAAAGAAAAATTAAAAACTGATGTTACGCAGATAGCTTCCAAACTGGAGTGCAAAATTGAGGACACCCCCTAACCCCCCGTACACAGGGGGAAGTCCCAAAATAGAAAAATTAAAGCAAAGTGTCAAATGATGTTTGGTTCCACCCGTGTACGGGGGGTTAGGGGGGTGTCCCTAAAATTATTTGAAATACAGTGCGTAACATCAGTTAAAAATTAAAATATTTTATAGTCCAATACTTCAGCCATAGTTTTTCAGGTAAATAATTTCACACTGATATATTTTAACTTATTGAAAAATCAGCAATAATTTTTTTGATTTGTGAAACTATTTATCTGAACGTCTATAATTTAAAAAATGACCTCAAATTTGGAGTCCAAAGTTTTAGCTTTATAGAGTGTATGTTCAAAGCTAAATTGGACTCCAAAACAAAATTTAAACAGTTATTCTGCTTTTGGCTCTTTCGCTTGAGTGGCACAAGTTGAAATACCCAGTGGTAAATAGGCAGGACAAAATCCAATCATGGCAGTAAATAATGGTACGATGCCAATGGCACCCCACCAACCGCCCCAAGGTTCTTGTAAATAGATACCTGCACCAATAATAGCCAAACCGACTATTACTCGAAAAATTTTATCAACTGTACCGACATTCGCTTTCATTACTGTCTCCTGATTTATTCTAATAAAAGATTTCTTGTTGTAAATTGGAGTCCAAACCTTTAGGTTTGAAACACCTAAACCTGAAGGTTTGGACTCCAGACAACCTCAAAATTTACAGCAAGAAATTTTTTATTATGAGAATGACTTGAAATAAGTCAAGTTTGTTTGGAAATTTATAATTGGTAATTTGTAATCTAAAATAGTTTATTCTCTATAAAATTTACTTGATATTTTAAAATAATGAATTACAATTTAACTAATACAATACCACTTATTATTAAATTTATTCGTTTTTTTTAGTTTCATGAAAAAAATTTTAAGATTGAAAAAAAATGATTTTTTCGACACAACACGACACAACCCGTTTTTATAGCGTTTCCAGATTGCGTCTGGTACAAGCCCCCTCCTCAATTTAAGGAGGGGATT
>JAUCGK010000294.1 GCA_030378085.1 Candidatus Parabeggiatoa sp. HSG14 | reverse complement strand
TTGGGAAAAACAAGACAATATTTAATCACACAAGTCAAAAATTTTCCCTAAATCTAAGATTAAATCACGCATTACTTCAATTTTATCTGTTTGTCTATAAATTTGCACAACCTTATATCTCCCGTTATCGGGTATGGTATAAACTTCTATTTGTTTTTTAGTAGGTATCACTACCCAATACTCAGGTATCTCAGCAAGTGCGTAAACATCACTTTTTGCACGATCCAATTTTAATGATGAAATCGCCACTTCTATCACCAATTCCGCATGATTTGGGTGTGCCGTTTTAAAATCTTTCATCTGCCCTTTGACAATAGCTATATCGGGTTCAGGCTCAGAATGTTTAAATGTTAAAGGCTCTTCTTTTCTAACTATATACATTTCTGATAAGTGTTTAGCAAAAAAATCATTCAACAAAAAAACGATATAAGAATGCAAAGGGGATTTACTCATCTTTTCTAAAACCACTCCGTCAACTAATTCTGTTTTTTCTGGAATGATACCTAACTCATTCATCTTATGATATTGATTCACAGAAATAGATATCACCTGCTCTCGAACACAGGCATTTTCTAAAATTGCGATAGGCATATCATTATCTCTTTATTTTAAAACCAAAATGACAGGACATAATGTAGAGACACACAGCCGTGTGTTTCTACTTTCGTTTCAAATTTATTTTGCAAGAGGTTGCACTCTATAGGCAAAATGAATTTTGCACTCCCGTTTGGAAGCTATCTGCGTAACTTCAGTTACTTAGGAATGAGGGTTCAATAAAATACGAAAGTTGAAACCTGACAGGTTTTTAAAACCTGTCAGGTTTAGCACCAAAATTTTGCAAATTATTAAATCCTCATTCCTTATTAAAAACCTCGGAAATTTTTGAAAACTCCCAAGGTTTAATTTTTTGTGCTATAGATTTAATTCTGCTGGCATCGGTTGTGGTAAGCTTGCAATTTTGGCTAAAGCGGCTATTTTCATAGCTATTTTTTGATTCCAGTCGGCTTAATTTATTAAATAATCGTTATCATTAGTTTTGACGGTTTTGCCTTGAACTTCAATACTCAATTCTGTTGTCCCCTTTAATGAAAATGATTAGGCTATTAATTTTTTAGCCAATCAGAATTTTACCGGATTAAATCAATTATTCAAGGGTGAAAGGTAAAAATTAAAAACTGAATTATCAATTGTCAATTATCAATTATTGATTTACTTGGCACAAATAGCGAGTCATGTTCTAATTATTACTTTTCTGATAATGAGGTTAATTTTCAAAATGGATATCAAATCAGCACTGAAAGCAGTCACAGAAAATCGTCATTTAACAATGGATGAAATGTCATCCGTGATGCGAAGTATTATGACTGGTGAGGTAACTCCCGCACAAATCGGTGGTTTTTTGATTGGTCTTCGTATGAAGGGCGAAACCGTTGAAGAAATTGCTGCTGCCACTCAAATTATGCGTGAACTTGTCACGCCAGTGTCAGTTGATAGTCAATATTTAGTCGATGTTGTTGGCACGGGTGGGGATGGTATGAGTACTTTTAATGTTTCCACAACCAGTGCCCTTGTTGTGGCAGCAGCGGGAGGAAAAGTGGCAAAACATGGTAATCGTTCAGTTTCCAGTAAATCTGGGAGTGCTGATGTGTTGGAAGCTTTAGGTGTGAATATCAATATTACACCTGAACAAGTTGCTGAATGTGTTAATAAAATAGGTATTGGTTATATGTTTGCCCCAAAGCATCACAGTGCCATGAAACATGCAATTGGGCCCCGTCGTGAGATGGGGGTGCGTACTGTCTTCAATTTGTTAGGGCCATTAACTAATCCTGCTAACACTCCTAATCAAGTTGTTGGTGTATTTAGTCAGGCTTGGGTAGAACCAGTGGCACAGGTGTTAAAACGTTTAGGGAGTGAACATGTACTGGTAGTGCATTCAGAAGATGGTTTAGATGAAATCAGTATTGCCGCCCCAACAACTATTTCTGAATTGCATAAGGGAAATATTACAACTTATACGGTGACACCCAAAGATTTTGGCTTAAAAAACGCGGATTTGAGTCATGTACAAGTTCATTCAGTTGCAGAAAGTGTCAACATGGTAGGCGGTGTATTGGATAATCAAGACAGTCCAGCAAGGGATATTGTTGCATTGAATGCAGGTGCTGCAATTTATGCGGCAGGTTTAACTGAGGATTTTGCAGCTGGAGTCACAAAAGCACAGGAGATTTTAAGTAGTGGTAATGTCCGTGAAAAGCTTGCTGCATGGGTTAAATTAAGTCAAAGTTTTTCTAATGGATAGTGGCCGTTTTTTTTTGTCTTTAATTCTCAGTTTTATTAATACTTGATGGGGCGCATTCCCATTTTCTAGGTCATTAATGTAACGGTGGATGCATTTCTATTTTCCCGCTTATAACCTATAGGCGTTCAGAAAAATAACTTCAAAAAACCTTCGAGATTAAAGTTTTTGCGCGCAAAAACTTTAACCTCGAAGACAGGTTTCTAAAACCTGTCAGGTTTGGTGTGTGAAATTATTTATGTGAAAAACTATAACAGAAAACCCCTATCGGGTTTAGAGCATTGGAAGTAACATTAATTACCCTAAAAATGGGAATGCCCCCTGTAGAGACATGGCGTGTGTCTAGAATTAACAAACATGAGCATTAAAAATATTTTAAATAACAATGAGTTAATTTTAAGCAAAAACTGTTCCAAAATATAATATATTTGTGTATTCAGACTAAACAATCAGCACTCCCGTAGAGACACACGGCCGTGTGTCTCTACTCACATTTTCAAATCGTTTTTTTTACCTAAAATCAACCATGATGAAAAACACTCCAGATATTTTAAAAAAAATTCTCCAACGTAAATTGGAAGAAATTAAGAGGCATTCTCAACAAATTTCTCTGCGTGATCTAAGTCTTATGGCAGATAACAGTCCACCACCGCGTGGATTTGTCGAGTCGATTAATACCCGATTACAACTTCAACAGCCTGCCATCATAGCTGAAATAAAAAAAGCCTCTCCAAGTAAAGGGATATTAAGGACCAATTTTGATCCCATTGCCATTGCCAAAAGCTATGAACAAAATGGGGCAGCTTGTTTATCTATTTTAACTGATAAAGATTTTTTTCAGGGTGCTGATGCGTATTTGGAAAAAGTCCACAAAACTTGCTCACTCCCCATTCTACGTAAAGATTTTATTATCGATGCTTATCAAGTTTATGAAGCCCGTGCTATTAAAGCGGACTGTATTTTGCTTATTGTAGCAGCATTAGATGATGCCCAGTTACGTGATTTGGCAGACTTGGCAACTCATTTGGGTATGGATGTCCTTGTTGAGGTACATGATCATAAAGAATTGGAACGCGCATTGGCACTCAATACACGTTTGATAGGTATTAATAACCGTAATTTGCGGACTTTTACAACGCACTTAACAACCACTTTGGATTTATTACGGTGGATTCCTAAAAAACGTATTGTTGTCAGTGAAAGTGGTATTCATACGCCTGAAGATATTGCTTTGTTGCGTCAAGCCAAAGTGCATACGTTTTTGATTGGTGAAGCTTTTATGAAAGCAAACGATCCTGGGGTAGCATTATCTAATTTATTAAACGGATGATTGGAAAAATAATGATTTTTTGATTTTAACGAGTTTTTTATGTCTAAACAATTAACTATCATCAAACGTCATGCATTACGGTGGTTACTTAGCTTAATCATTTTGCTATTTTTTATTTTACATACAATAGGTGCTATTGATCCCAAATGGGATACCATTAATCCTTTGGAACGTAAGGCTTATGATATTAGGTTGAATTTAACCATGCCTCAAACATTGGATCCCCGTATCGTTATTATTGATATTGATGAACAAAGTTTAAGTGAAATGGGACGTTGGCCTTGGAATCGTTCTGTAATGGCGCATTTGATTTATCAATTATTTGATACTTATCAAATTGATGTGCTTGGTATGGATGTTATGTTTGCTGAATCTGATAACAGTTCAGGATTGAAAAAATTACAGACACTTGCTCAAGGACGTTTAAAAGATGAACCTGTATTTTTAAGTACTTTAACAAGTCTTGAAAAAATATTAGATTATGACAAGATGTTCGCACAAAGTATGCAAAATCGGCGTATTGTATTAGGTTATGCTTTCAATACTGAAAAGGAAAAAAATAACGAAACAGGTCAATTACCCGTACCTACTTTTACCCATGAAGAAATACAATCCTATGATTTAACGCCAAGAGAAAGTTTTGGCTTTGTTGCGAATTTACCAATATTTCAAACCAGTGCCATGACTGCGGGACACTTCGATCTTTTTCTTGATCCGGATGGTATAGTGCGACGCATACCTATGTTTTACAGTTATAAAGGGCAATTATATGAATCATTTTCACTCGCTGTGGCGCGAATTGCTTTAGGGTTACCGCCCGTTGAATTAGACCTTTATATAGAAGGAGGTAAGTTCCATTTAGAAAATTTGTTGATTGCTGATCATAAAATTCCTGTGGATAAGCATCTTCAAACTTTAGTGCCATATCGAGGGCAAGGAGGAAGTTTAGGAAATAGCTTTACTTATGTTTCAGCGACTGATATCTGGCATGGACGTGTTAAAAATTCTCTTGTTTTGAAAGATAAGATAGTTTTATTAGGTACCAGTGCTGCGGGTATACAAGATTTGTACAATACCTCCGTACAAAATTTACATCCAGGGGTAGAAATTCATGCCAATTTGATTTCTGGGATTCTGAATAATCAAATGATGTCCACCTTACCACCTGACAATATGTTAGAAATTTTTCTGTTAATTGTGATTGGTATCGTGATGATGAGTTTACTGCCCTTATTAAGTCCTTTGACAGCTACTGTTGCTACCTTAGCTTTATCAGGGTTTGTTATTTCGTTTAATTTGTTTATTTGGAATGAGCAGCATAGCGTTTTACCATTGGCAACAACACTTTTACTCATTTTAACGCAGTTTATTTTTAACATGTCGTATGGCTATGTTATCGAATCTCGCAATAAACGACATTTAACGAATGTGTTTGGGCAATATGTACCTCCTGAGTTGGTTGACGAGATGAATAAAAATCTCGGTAAACAATTTTCTATAGAAGGCGAAAGTCGGAACATGACGGTATTGTTTTCAGATGTTAGGGGTTTTACCAGTATTTCCGAAAAATTGGATCCTAAAGAACTGTCTGAATTAATGAATGAATATCTCACTCCCATGACTCGTACTATTCACGAATATCGGGGTACGATTGATAAGTATATGGGTGATGCCATCATGGCATTTTGGGGTGCGCCTTTGTCAGACCGTCAACATGCACGTCATGCTATTGACGCGGCTATGGAAATGGTAAAGTATTTAGATAAAATGCGGTCAATATTTAGGGCGAAGGGTTGGCCTGAAATCAGAGTAGGTATTGGTTTAAATACTGGCGTTATGAGTGTTGGCAACATGGGTTCACAATTTCGTATGGCTTATACGGTATTAGGTGATGCGGTCAATTTAGGTTCACGCTTAGAAGGAATTACGAAACAATATAGTGTCCAAATCATTGTCAGTGAAACGACTAAAGAAGCGGTACCTGAATATCTTTTCCGCGAATTAGATCACGTTAAAGTGAAAGGAAAGGATCAACCTGTTGCCATTTTTGAGCCCATTGGACTACATGAACAAATTGATGACAGCATTTTGGCAGAAATTGATGAATATAAACAAGCTTTAGACGATTATCGTCACCAACGTTGGGAGATTGCCAAAAAACAATTTGATGAATTACAAAAAAAATATCCTAATCGTTTTTTATATACTATTTACGCAAAACGTGTTACATATTTTATGGAAAATCCGCCAGGTGATAAGTGGGATGGGGTATATACTTTTACCACTAAGTAGGGATATTTATTCGTTCCCAATCTCTGGTTCAATGTCGTTAACTAATAGCTAATGAATTTTAATCCAAAATTCTATTCGTTGTCGTTTTTTTAATTCGTTGTACTATTTTTTTTCTGATTATAACGAATTTTGGGGACACCCCCCTAACCCCCCGTACACGGGTGGAACCAAACATCATTCGACACTTTGCTTTAATTTTTCTATTTTGGGACAAATTATTCCACCAAGTATCATCTTAATTTTGTTGGGAGATATGATAGGCGTTCCGATAGGACGTTTATTTCTTGCCGCAGTGGTACCTGGCACATT
>JAUCGK010000038.1 GCA_030378085.1 Candidatus Parabeggiatoa sp. HSG14 | reverse complement strand
TTTCTGGTTCCAACGCTCCAGCGTTGGAACCCAGTTAAGGACGCTCCAGCGTCCTAATAAATTTAAGTATTTGTGATTGTGACGCTGGAGTCGAAAGTAGGGTGGGTAGAGCGGGAGCGCAACGAAGTGGCGGAACGCCCAACCCAGAGAATCCTTGAAATTGGTGGATTGAACGTTCCGTTACTTCGTTGCACTTCGTTCTACCCATCCTACGAAAAATCATTTTTGTGATTGTGACGCTAGAGCGTCACAGTATGCATTCCAACGCTGGAGTGTTGGAACGAGAAATAAAGCTGGTGTGTTGGAACGAGAAAAAAAACCGAACACCTATGGGTTGATATTACTTTTCCGCAACTCCCTTATTTAAATCATATTAAGGATTAACAACTGAGAATTAATGACTGACATGGCTGATATAAAAAAAGTAGTGCTTGCCTATTCGGGCGGACTTGATACTTCTATAATTCTCAAATGGTTACAAGATAAATATCATTGTGAAGTAGTCACTTTTACCGCTGATATTGGGCAAGGAGAAGAAGTTGAACCAGCGCGTACTAAAGCACAAGCTGCTGGCATTAAGGAAATTTATATTGAAGATTTGCGCGAGGAATTTGTACGCGACTATGTATTTCCGATGTTTCGTGCCAATGCGATTTATGAAGGTGAATATTTACTGGGTACTTCTATTGCACGTCCATTGATTGCTAAACAACTGGTAGAAATTGCCAACCAAACGGGAGCCGATACTATCTCTCATGGCGCGACAGGGAAAGGTAACGATCAAGTACGTTTTGAATTGGGTGCTTATGCCTTAAAACCTGAGATCAAAGTGATCGCGCCTTGGCGTGAGTGGGATTTAAATTCACGTCAAAAGTTGTTAGCTTACGCAGAACAACATGGTATTCCTATAGAAATGAAGCGAGGCAAACAATCTCCCTATTCAATGGATGCTAATTTACTGCACATTTCTTACGAAGGCGGTATTCTTGAAGAGCCTTGGGCTGCACCAGAAGAAGAAATGTGGCGTTGGACAATTTCTCCAGAAAAAGCACCAGAGAACCCAACAATATTGGAATTAGATTTTGTGAAAGGCGATATTGTTGCTATTGATGGACAAGCCATGACACCTGCTCAAGTGTTAACTTATTTGAATAAAGTGGCAGGCGATAATGGCATTGGGCGGTTAGATGTCGTTGAAAATCGCTATGTTGGTATGAAATCACGTGGTTGTTATGAAACCCCAGGTGGTACAGTCATGCTAAAAGCCCATCGCGCTATAGAATCTATCACATTGGATCGCGAAGTAGCTCATCTCAAAGATGAGATCATGCCCCGTTATGCCAGTTTAATTTACAATGGTTACTGGTGGAGTCCAGAGCGCAAGTTATTACAAGAATTGATTGATTCTTCTCAAGTGACTGTAAATGGCAAAGTGCGCTTGAAACTCTATAAAGGCAATGTCATCGTTACCGGGCGTGTTTCTGATACTAACAGCTTATTTGATACCAGTATTGCTACTTTTGAAGATGACAAAGGTGCATACAATCAAAAAGATGCAGAAGGGTTTATTAAACTCAATGCGTTACGGATGCGAATAGCTGCGAGATTGGCTCAATAGTTTGTATTCGTTCCCAATGTTTTCGTTGCAATGCCATTCAGTTAAGGAATGTGCAACTAAACCTGACAGGTTTTAAAAACCTGTCAGGTTTGACTCAACTATTCTGACAAACTATTATAGAAAATGGTGGGTTTCGCTATCGCTCTACCCACCCTACTTTTTCGGATTTTTAAAATTTAAAAAAACACATATCGACATTCCCATGTTACATATACATCATTTCATTAAATTATTGATTTTACCAATATTATTTTTTTCCCTCTTTACTATCGGCTTAACGGGTTGCAGTGCCCACCGAATGGCTTATGGTAAATGTGCTTATCGTGTTAAATCAGGTGAATGTTACCAAGAAAAAGCGATTAAAGATGCTGATATTATGGTAACTAGCTATGCCGCAGCAGATCATCTTATGTATGATATCAACAAGAAACCCTATTCCCGTTTATTGGTAACAAGTGTTGCTGATATTGATAATCTTGAAGATAGCACTTCTTTAGGGAGATTAATTGGTGAACAAATATCTGCCCGTTTTGCTCAAAAAGGGTATAACGTGATAGAAGCAAAATTCCAGAGTGATTTATATGCTATTCCACGTACTGGCGAATTTGTGCTATCCCGCGATTTGCGTGAAACAAAAGGTGCTTATAAAAATGACAGGATTGTCTCAGGGACTTATGCAGTTGGCGAAGATAGGGTGTATGTGACTTTAAAAATGCTAAGCTTTAAGAATAGCAAAGTGATGTCTTCTTATGCCTATACGCTACCTATTGGTCCTAATACCTCTGCATTACTACAAAAATCTTGGTGGTGGTGAAACTCTCTCATTTAATTCTTCATCATCGCTGCCATACGTTCCAACGTGGGTTGTTCTACAACGCATTTCTCTGTAACAATTGCATCCACTAATGCAGCGGGAGTGACATCAAATGCCGGATTCCATGCTTCTGCCCCGCTTGCTGCAATGGGTTGCCCACCTATTGTGAGTACTTCTTCCATTGCCCGTTCTTCAATGACAATTTGACTCCCTTCAGTTAAATTCATGTCAACGGTTGAAGTGGGGGCTACCACCATAAATTTTATACCATGTTGACGTGCCAATACCGCTAAACTATAAGTACCTATTTTATTAGCAACATCCCCATTCGCCGTAATGCGATCTGATCCAACAATTACCCAATCTACTCGTTTTTGTAACATCAAAGTTGCAGCGACACTGTCAGCTAACAAAGTGACTGGCATATTATCTTGTAATAATTCCCAAGCGGTTAAACGCGCTCCCTGTAACCAAGGGCGAGTTTCATCCGCATAAATTTGAGTAATTTTCCCAGCAGCATAGGCACTGCGAATAACCCCTAAAGCGGTACCATAACCACCTGTTGCTAATGCGCCCGCATTACAATGTGTCAAAACACGACAACTTGATGGTAATAATGCCGCGCCCAAATCTCCCATCCTATAATTCGCCTCAATATCTTCTTGTTGAATACGTTTAGCCTCTTCCAATAACACAGGTACAGGATTACCAGTTATTTTTGCAAAACACGCTTTCATCTGTTCTAAAGCCCAAACCAAATTAACAGCGGTGGGGCGTGCCTGTGCCAATTGCTGTAAATCGGATTCAATAACTGTTTGCCAACTATCGGGGGCTATGGCATAAGCAGCTTTAGCCGCTAACACCACACCATAAGCCGCAGTAATGCCAATCGCAGGAGCACCCCGCACAACCATATCTTTAATCGCTTGAGCCACATTGGAAGCATTTTCCAATTTCATGACTGTTTGTTCTTGTGGCAATTTGCGTTGATCTAAAAGATGTAATTGACCATTTTGCCAATTAACAGGGCGAACAGTATCATATTGATGAGTCACTGAATAATCCTTTTTTGAATTGTGAATGGGTTATTATTATTTTTAAATATCAAATCAAATTGTGGTTGTTTTTGATACAAATCAAGGTTAGTTAATAAGTTATTAGTTTATTATAAAAAATTATAATGTTTCATATAAATAACTTCGCAAAACCTGCCAGGTTTCCAAAACCTGGCAGGTTTATAACCGGAAATTATTTTTCTGAACATCTATAGGTACGAATATCCGAAAAGGAAATTAGAAAAGAGACTAACAATGAAAAATCCGATAATAACACTTGTTATCATGGTATTACTGATAACCTCATCCTCCCTCTATGCCAAGCGAACTCATCATGAAGAATGGTATCGAGATTTATGGTGTCAAGCGCAGGGTGGCAAGGCGGAAGTACAGATGCCAGATAAAACCCGTTGTGATTGTCTCACAGAAACTTATGCCATAGAAGTAGATTTTGGCAATAAATGGTATGAGGCTGTTGGTCAAAGTACCCACTATTCTGTTCAAACAGGTAAACGATCAGGAATAGTTCTCATCTTAGAATCGCGTGATGACAGAAAATATTGGGAGAAACTTCGCAATGTCATTAATACATTTAAGCTTCCTATTGATGTATGGACGATAGGCGATGGTACGGATTCAGCTAAAACATTTCTCAAAGGTTGGGAAAATAACAAGAATAAAGCTGAAAGTTCTCCAAACTGTCATAAGGAAAATACATTAAACATCAAACGTCATGAAAACGCTGCAAAATGGATTATTCAGATTCCATGCCTTACTGATGTCTCTGGTACTTTCAATGGTAAAACACTGCGGATGATTCTCGAATCTAAACAACTCGAAGGTGAGCTATTGTTTAGCATCACAGAATATGGTTTTGTGGAAAAATAACATTTGTATAAAGAAGAAACTAAGCTTAATGAAAAATCAGATATAGCGTCTCCCTTATGTCTAAAGTACACCTCTAAAATTCCCTTCTTAACTCAGTCCATAAAGAATAACACCCTCAATGTATTCTATAAGACGTTCAGAAAAATAACTTCCAAAAACCTGACAGGTTTCCGAAACCTGTCAGGTTTGATGCGTGAAATTATTTACCTGAAAAACGATATACTGTACATGAACACAACTGAAACTCCAATGTTACACTCTGAATTTCTAAGCCTTGGTGATAAATCCTGGTAAAAGCTAAAGTTGGCTAAAGCCTCAGATTTCTCAAAACTCTGAAAATTATAATTTAACAGCATTAAATAGAGTTAAATTTGTTTTCGCGTTGAGTATATATAACAAAAATGTAACATCAATTAAATTTAAATGTAACAAAAACGTACTCGAAATGTACTTTTAATTCAGTTAATCTACTGGACGCTCATCAAGATATTGATTGGTGGCGTGTGATTGTAAATTATATGTAGATATTTATTAATAATTGATAATTAACAATTACACAATACACATAAAATTATATGTAACCGCATAGACCGAAAAACTGGGAGGGCAAAAAAAACTATTGACCTACAGAGTAATTTGTGCCTATCATTAAAAATGGTAATTGACTTTACCTTAGCACAGCCATTTGAAATAGTCCTCAGATTTCAAGCGGAGTCGGGTGGTGACTTAGCAGGTAAAAAGCTTGACAAGTTTAACCGACAAAATTTAATGAGGAATTGCCGATAATGCCAGTTACGGTAATATCGGTAGGAGAGATTGGTAATTCTTTGATTTAATTAGGAATTAGCAATTTCATTATTTTTTATTTACATATAAGGAGAATATGATGACCTCATATCTTCAACGAAAACGTGTTCCCACGCGGGATACTAATTTAGGGCCACCTCATAAAAGGTGGCGATTTATACCCTCATCATGGGTACTCATGCTTGAAGAAGGCAAAAACAGTGTCCTTAGTTGCTCGCGTGAATTTGGACAATGGCTATTTGTGAGTTTAATAGCCCTAACATTATTGGCTACTTTTCCAATAGCAGGAAGTGCTGCTGATTCATATATCGTTGGTGTCGTGTTTCTTGATGCTAATGAAAATGGGGTATATGACCCTGATGAATCAGTAAAAATTGGTCATGATGTTTATTTAAAATACCTAAATGGTGGGAACTTTCATACACCTACTAATGAGAAAGGCGAATTTTATTTCACCGCTCGAAACGTGGGTGACTATGAAATTTCTATTGATATAAACGAAATGGAGTTGACTACTCCGTTTTATGCTAAATGGTTTATGCCACCTCATAAAATATCTGTTACCAAAAAGGGACAAACTGTACAAGTCGATTTTGGGTTATCAGGTGATACCAAGGATATTTTTGTAAAAAATAGAGATAATAGCTATGTTATTTACAATAATCAATATGGTTTGAGAGTAACTCCTAAAGCAGAAGGGCATGACGCAGAGGAATTAACTCCTATGCAAGTTCAGCAGACTGACGTTGAGACTTATATAGGTAACAATAATACGGCTGATATCTTTCTTGCACCTAATATTTCTACTCCTCTTGGAGGTGGAACTGTTAATAGTACAAGGAGATTACGTGATGGTAAAGATAATTTTACCGTTATTGTTGGTCAAAATATTTCTACAACTGGTGCTGAAAACGTATTTAATGTTACCAAAAATTCAGATGGTAGTATTTCTTTAGTAAATCCACAAGAACCAACTATCACAACTACATTAGATAGCGATGGTAACTATACTATTGTTGATTCTGAATCTCCAACTCATGTAATGACAGTTGATGATAATGGTAATTTGGTAGTTTCTGATAGTGAATTCCCAGATTCTATGTTATCAGTTGCTCCTGATGGTACACAAACAGTAACAGATACGGAGTTTGTTGGTGTAGAACTGGTGTTAAATGAAGATGAAACTTATGCTATTACTGATCAGGAATTTCCAGAACTGGTGGCAGTTTACAATCCAGTTGATGGTAGTTATACCATTGAGGATACAGTTGAAAATCTAACCGTTTATATTGATCAAAATGGTCATTACACCGTTATTGATAATGAAAGCGGTATGTGTTTAGCTGTACCTAAATTAAGGTTTAATTTATGGAAAAAAATCAAAAGTTTCATAAATAAAGTTGCTAAATTTATTTCTAAAATCGCCAATTTTATTAAAAAAGTTGCAATATTTATTAAAAAGGCTTTGCCTATTGTTATTGTGGCATTAAAAGTTGTTAGTTTGGTTAGTGCAGTTGCTTCTACTATTTTTCCACCACTTTGTGCAGCTTTATGTGCAATATCTGCGTTTACAGCAAAAGCTGCGACGTATTTAGAGACAAATTCTCCTCAGATTAATGCCTTTTTAGATAAAGTAATTGATATATCTAGCAAGGTCGAGAAAGGGGCGGATGCTGTTGCTGCCGCGACAGAGCCTAAGAAAAGTACCAGAAGGTATATTCGGCGTAGTCCACGTGGCCCACCAAATATCCCTGAAGGAACTGATTGCGTTAGTCCTCCCGGATTAGTACTAGATTATTTGGTTGGTGCAACAAATGATTCTAATAATGTATTAACTTGGGCAACTGTTGCAGAGTTTGATAGTCATGGCTTTAATATATGGCGTACTACTGAGAAAAATGAAGCTGGTGAGCTTACCGATCTAACCATGCTCAATACTGAAATGGTTACAGCAAAACCAGATGCTCAATGGGGTGCTACTTATAGTTTTACTGATGAAAACATTATACCAAATCAAACTTATTTTTATGTTGTTGAAAGTGTTGATTCAAATGATATTGCAACCAAGCAAATGGAGTTTGTTACGGAAGTAATATCTAAAGGTATTGATAAACCACCAGTACAATTAGCTTGTAAAATGTATGGAGTACAAGACGAAGCATTAAATGATAGCTACTTCTTTACTTATGATCTTTTGGGAAGTACTACTCGTGAGTTAGGAGAAGTTTGTAAAGGTTGTGATATTGAAGCAATGGCTATTCATCCGCTGACTCAAGATATTTTTGTGGCATCAGGTGATAATGCTCAGGGCAATCCTAAAGGTTATTTGTATAAATTAAACTCTGAAACTGGTGAATTAATTCATATTGGTGCAACTGGTTTTAGAGGTGTTACTAGTCTTAGCTTTGACCAAAATGGTATGTTATGGGCATGGGCTGAACATGAAGGTTTGGGACAAATTAATCCTGAAACTGGAGAAGGTACATTGTTAGTTCCTTTTTCTCTCAAGGCTGGGGATTTAACGTGGAGTGATGGCAAATCAATGTTATATGCTTCTGTTGGTTCTCAATTATGGCAGTACGTACCGGAAACTGGTGAAGCAACAATGGTTTGTAACAATTTACCTCGAAAAACTGAGGCATTAGCTACTTTGCCACTTGCAATTTTACCAGAAGGCTATTTATTACTTGGTTCTCATCAAACTGGTTTTCAATTACATGCGTTTGATGCTGCTAATTGTCAGGCGGTGATTACGCGAGATATTGAAGTGCCTTATGATGATGTTGAAGGGCTTGCCATTTCTAATATGGCGTGTGTCAATTAATTAGATAGGATACCGAGTGGGGTTATTCACTCACTCGGTTTTATCTAATATTACTATAGGAGGAAACAATTACATAAGATATTTATGTCAGTAGGATTCCAAGATTTATCTTGGAAAATAGTCAAAATAATTATCTGAATCAGAATTAACAGAATTTTAGAATTGGCAGAATAATTTTTTGTATTTTGAAAATTCTGATTCAGACAAATTGTATAGCTGTTCCGAACAGCAAACCGAGTGAAGTTAATTATTCACTCAATTTTATTAAATTTTATTTAGGATAACAATGATGAAAATTGTGTCAGCAAAACACTTCATTGCCTCAACTGTACTGGTTAGTGCGCTTGCAAGTCATTCTGCATCTGCGATACTAATTAATAGTCCCGCAGAATTGACTGGTACACAGGCTGAAGATGTTAGTATTGGGAGTATTGAGAACATTAGTGTTGGTGTTGGTTATGTTCGGCGTTGGACTACAACAACAAAAGAATGCAAGAAATTTTTTGGGATTAAAATTAGTTGCAAGACTAAAACCCATCACCACAGTTCTAACGAAATTCAAAGTAGTGCTACTACATATGAGTTAGATTTTGGCGATAAGAGTCAAATTATAACTATTACAGTTCCTACTGGTGGGTATTTTAATGATGGCCATGACAATTTGCTTGTCAATTTACCTGTTATCACCAAAAAAGGTGGCTATGCAAACTCTGGCACTTACGATGCTTCTTTGACTATAAAAGACAGTAACGGTCAAGAAGACAGCAGAAACATAGTTGTGATGGTACGACCTTCGGAGATTTTATCATCAAATGTTGATGTTTGTGATCCCACTAAGGCTACTCTCGTTTCTGCAAGTTCAGGATTATGGCAGACATCTAGCCCTAGCAACTTTAATCTGTTTTGGAATCCAAAACGTAATCCTAAACCTGATGATATTGTAATTATCCGGTCAGGACATGAAATTGCGTTGCCTAAAGATGACCCTGATACTTCAATAAATGAAGCCGAAATTTCAATAAAGGGTTTGTGTATTGAGGGTGCTCTCAAAACTCAGATGAATAATTCTGGTACTGCTCCTAATCATGTTGTAATTACTGCTCAGAAGATTCATAACAACGGAGGTACAATTAGAACTGAGGATGGTACTGATGCAACTGTTGGCACAAATTTAGACCACGCTACTGCCGGTAGTAGTATTAGCCTTTTTGCCGGTCGTTTTATCAATGATGGAAATATTATGGCAACAGGAAAAGGTGGTAATGATAACATGTTGGTTTCTGACATTGCAGACGTTCTTAAAGATAACGGAATAGATGCTTTGAATGCTTTGGGTGGTGATGGTGGTCATATAGGTATATTTCCCAATGAGTTTACCAATACAGGCTCTCTAGTAGCAGGTAATGGTGGTGATGCAGATTTGTTTAGCAATTGGGCAAATTATTTTGAAGGTAGTGCTTATGGTGGACGTGGAGGTTCAGTTATTGTTCATTCTACTGTAGAGTCATCTGTTGGTTCTGGTGAACTAAAAGCCGGTTGTGGCGGTTATGCCGAAGCAGTTGGTACTCAGTTGGCAAAAGTTAAAGGGAAACAGTCTGGCTGGTTCTCATCGGCTTCTGTTACTGCTATCTTTACTGACAAATTATACGATGTTGTTGGCGGTACAGGTGGCAATATTAGCATTAATTTAAAAGATGCTTCTGATCTGGATATGAAAGGGTGTCCGGGTAAAACTATTAATCAAGTAAAGATATTACCAACCCAGTATATTAAACTTGATCCAACTAGAATAGAAGTAGATGAAAACACCCGTTTAGTCAATGCTAATCACATTTATATTTACGGCCCTGATGATGCAGAAATTGACTTGACTAAACTGTCCCCTAATTCTGTGCAAGCCAATAAAACCGTCACCTTAAGCGTTGGTGAAAATGGTACTATCGACTTGCGTGGTTTGAGCGATAATGTTTTTCAAGCAGCTGAAAAAGTTGAAGTCTATGCTGACGAAGTTTTACTTGATGATGGTGTCACACTTGAAGATTTAGCTGATGCACCAGAAGTTACGGTTAATCCAAGCAAAATTTTACGTTTTGTGGATTGGTATTATCAAAGTCAAGCCAAAGGTGAGCCGGGTAAAATTTTGCCAGTTCAACTAACTTTGTTAAACAGTGGAACTGATAAAGATAGTTACACTATTGAAGCACAAGATAGTAAAGGTTGGTTACTTCCTCCTTACCCAACTGAAGTAAGTGCTTATGGACTGCAACGTTCTGAGTTATTCGTTAATGTTAAATTACCAGCGAATGGTCATGAAGAAACTGAATTAGTAGTAACAGCTACTTCTAAATCAGACCCAACGGTGCAAAAAGAAGCTCGCATTCGTGTTAGTTTACAACATCCAGAAAAAATTACTCCACGCGATGGCAGACAAGCTGATGTTGCTATCGTGCTGGATGCTAATTTCCGTATGGGAGCTAAATTACAAGGTATTGCTGATAGTTTGGTAAATATGATGGTTGCCAATGGTCCGGTTTCACCTAGTGATGAGCAAATGGTGGAGTGGGTAAATCAGTTTGATAAAAACAAGCCACCAACCAAAGAGGAATATCTGAAGTTTATTCAAGGATTCCAGCCAGTCAATCCACCACCTCCACCGGTGATTGAGTTAATTACTTTCACTGATACAGCCATGACTCGTGTCGTTACTGACAATGTTAGTGATGTTATCGGACGGATTCGCGCCCTACAAACCTCAGAAGATAGTAGCTGTGATTTAGCTTCAGTTGACGCAGTTGAATATGCAGCAACTAATCTCAAGGAAGAAGGCCATTTGTTCTTAGCAGTTGCTAGTACTCCGAGCAAAGATATGAGTGCAGCTATTCAACAGTTAAGAGATAAGAAAATTAAGGCTCATGTCTTACTTGCTGAAAATTGTGATGGCAGTGCCGAAACAGCATTGGCTTATCAAAACTTGAGTGAAGAAACAGGTGGTATTTTCCGCTTAACTACCGAAGATGAAGCAGGTGATTTGGCAGTTTTAGAAGACTTGCTTGAGTTGATTATGAGTATGGGAGAATACACCGTGCTTGGTACGATCAGAAATGAAGCTGGTGAACCAATTGAAGGTGTACTCGTTGAAATCAATAGCAAAACCACCACAACCGATGCGGCTGGTAATTGGGAAATTGCCGACTTTATGGAAGGCAAATATACCTTACAAGTCAGTAAGGAAGGTTATGTCTTCGCACCGCAAATTGAGGAAGTTGGTAACGAACTTTATCTTCACCAAGTGGAAATTAAGCCATTGTCTTCATTGAAATTAATCGCTATACCTGACACATGGGAAGACATTCGCCAAGGTGAAGACCTAACATATACATTTACCATTGTTAATGGCGGAGCGCAAACGGCAACCGGTGTCACTTTAACTGATGTCTTACCAACCGGGACAACTGCTATTGCAATGGAAGCCTTATTTGGTGGTTCATGTGATTTGAAAACACTAACTTGCCAATTGCCTGATTTAAATTCTGGAGCCAGTGCAACAGTGGAATTAACCATCCACAATGAGCAACCAGCAAATTTAAAAAATGTGGCGACTTTGACTTCTAATGAATATCCGGCTGATATCCAGAAAAGTTATAAAGTTGTTAAACCACATTTATCGGTTGCTTTGACTGATAGCCCCGATCCAGTGGTAATGCGGAGTGCGTTACATTATCAAGTTGGTGTTGAGTTAAGTCCATTAGCTCCTGAAACAACTGCTACTGGTGTAGAACTGTTTCTACGTTTACCAGAAGGCACAGAATTAACAGGTATTACAACTGACTATGGTATTTGTGATGTCAGCGAATATCCCAGTATTACTTGCGAACTTGCGGATTTAAGTATTGCAACCCCGGATGATACCGTTAGTCATATAGTAGTTAGTGTAGATGTTGAATTGACGGATGCTACATTGTTGGTTCTGACCCATGAAGCAAGAGTTGCGGCGGCTAATTATCCGGCACATAGTGTTAGAGAACGCACAAATGTGTTTGTGCCACCGGAAGCAATGGCTGACATAATACTTGTGATGGACACCACTCATAGTATGAGTGAAGAAGTAAATGGTGTTATCAAAGCATTGCAAACATTCATCGAAGAACAAATAAACGCTGATCCACCACCTGTGGTTAGTGTGATTGAGTTCAAAGATAATGTTACGTTACGCGCTTTTACAAATGATATGCAACAAGTGCTTGATACAGTCAATCAATTCCAAGTAGCAGAAGGTGGTTTTTGTCAAGAAGCATCTGCTGAAGCATTGGGATTGGCGATTGATCATACTGTGCAAGGTGGTGTAATTTTCTTAATTACAGATGCGTCACCTTATGAAGATGCTGATTTAGGTATACTTACCAAGCGTTTACGTGACAAGCAAATCAGATTTAGCACCTTGATTTCTGGCGATTGTACTACTTCTTCCGGTAAAAATTCATGGGGAAAGTAAGCTAACGTAAAGCGTAGGGAAGGGTTCGCTGTAGCACAACTTCGTTATGGAGCAGAACGTCCAACCCAACAACTGATACTATCGTTTAAAGTAATAATATCAGTCAATATTTATTTGAGGTGAGAAGAAATTCTCACCTTTTTTTTGTGCTAATTCTCTTGATTTTTCTTTTTAAATTCGTTTATAATGCAATTCTCTATTTTATTCGATAAATAACGATGCCGAAAAAAACTTATTATGATGAACATGACAACAGCTACAAACAACTTTTTTCGCATCTTTGAATGATTAAAAATTGAACAATGTTGTTTTAGATATCCAGATAGCAAGTATTTTTGAAGACTTGTTTTTTTTCTAATTTATGAAACAATAAAAAGGAGTCACTATGCCAGTTGTTGTAGAAGCAACTTACAAAAACGGATTGCTTGTTCTTGAACAGCTTTTAGAAGCTGAAAAAGAAGGTAAGAAATTTAAAGTGATTCTTATCGAACAAGATAGTATCGAAGCAAAAAAAGAACGGTTTTTCCAGTTTGTTAATCAACATAGTTTTACTTTACCTTCAGCTTACAAATTTAATCGAGAAGAAATCTATGAAGGATGATGAAAAAATATTCATGGATACAAACCTTTGGGTTTATTTATATGCGAAAAACCCTGAAGAAAAATATAAAAAAGTCAAACAACTTGTGAATACAAATTTTAAGAACATTTTTTAAGAACATTGTAGTTAGTACACAAGTTTTGGGCGAACTTTACCATGTTCTGACGAGAAAAGGCTTCCAATCCAATGAAAAGGCAAAAGAAATCGTTGTTGAAACCATAGCGAATTTTCCGGTGATGGAAATTAGTACATTAAATGTTATTACAGCACTGAATATTCACGACAAGTATTAAGTATTCTTATTGGGATAGCTTACTAATTGCAACAGCTTTACTTAATAATTTCCCCGCTTATTTACTCGGAAGATATGCAGCATAATCAACTGATTGAGGATAAAACTCGAATCATTAATCCATTTTTTGTGGAACATCCGGTTCGCAAGCACTGAAAAAACGCTTTCGATATTAAGCTTGGCGTTTAAGACATGGTTTCGGCGGGTTAAATTACCACGACATTTACCCAATGTAAAGTTACCTGAATTGATGGATTTACAGGAGGTGGAAAATATGTTAGCTGTAACTACCGATAATTGGTTTGAACAATCAAAAGAAGAAGGGCATAAAGAAGGGCATAAAGAAGGGCGCAAAGAGGGACACAAAGAAGGAGAAGCCAGGTTGTTGATACGCTTGTTGGAAGATAAATTTGGTTCTCTGAGTGCTGAAGCACAAGCAGTTATCTATCGTTTAAGTGAAACAAGTTTGCTTGAATGTCTCAAACGTTCACTGACTGCTAAGACAGTGCAAGAAGTCATTAATGAGTCGTTTCAAGCATAATTGATTACCACTATTTTTAAAAAGGTGAGAAGAAATTCTCACCTTTTTTTGTGCCAATTATCTTGATTTTTCTTTTTAAATTCGTTTATAATGCAGTTCTCTATTTTATTCGATAAATTAATGATTTATTAATAACTGATGTTACGCAGATAGCTTTCAAACTGGAGTGCAAAATTGAGGACACCCCCCTAACCCCCCGTACACAACCCCTCGTGCACACTAATCTTTACCCACAAGTACCCAGCGGTTTTTGGAGTCCAAACCTTCAGGTTTGGGTTTTTGGACTCCATCGCATCGCGAACTGCCAAACCTGAAGGTTTGGACTCCATCGCGAACTGCCAAACCTGAAGGTTTGGACTCCAAAAATTGCTCTAGGTACTTGTGGGTAAAGATTAGCCGTACACAGGGGGAAGTCCCAAAATAGAAAAATTAAAGCAAAGTGTCGAATGATGTTTGGTTCCACCCGTGTACGGGGGGTTAGGGGGTGTCCCCAAAATCTGTTACAATCAGAAAATTTCTTATTTCCAGTAAACTTTGTCGCTCTAAAATACGATCCTCATTATTGAGCCGAAATATTTTGACGGTTACTCTTGTTTCGGGAGTGAGTGGACGAATGATAGCTCCTTCTAATTCAAAATGATCTCGCCACACTTGAAAGCGTGGATTAAAAAAGGGTACAAGTTTTCCGGTGAGTGGATCAAAGGAACCCACATTTGGTCCTTTAGAACGGTTACATCGCATACACGCTAACGCCAAGTTATCAGCTCAAGTTATTCCACCATGCTGACGTGATACAATGTGATCCGGTTCATGTTTATGTAAGGCAACGGATTGTGGCAATAGACAATATTCGCAACAATAGTTAGCACGTTTGGCAACTAATTGACGTAAATGAACAGATATATCAGAGGACATATTAGTTTCCTAATGTTTTAGCAACTTGCGCTTTGAGCATGATGATAATATGCTCAAGTTGTTGTAATTCATCTAATTCAAGTTGCTCGGTTTGGGATAAAATGCCAGCTTCATTGAGTGCTAACAAACGTTGCAAACGCTGTTGTGATTGTTCAGAAATGTGATATTCAAGTAAACCTTGGGCAGAAGGCGTTGTCGATAAAAAATAAATCACCTCTGCTGCTGTTATAGTCGCTAATGTTTTAAACCCAATCAAACTGATTTCTATGATTGTTGGCAACCAAGAGCCAATTGGCTGAATCCGTTTTGCCAACTTATCAGAAACTTGCATTGTCATTTGAACCATATCATTCTCCTTTTAGTCAATTGTTATCGCAAAGCTCTTTCCATCTTCATCCATCACGTTGTACTCTTTTGTGAGTGATGTGAGTTATTCTGCCAGATTTTTGAACACACTTGACTTCTTGAGAAAGTGGGTTTTGTTATGTTTGAACTCCAATAACACTTTGAATCATTTCAGTTTTTTATCTATGCTTGTTTAATATCTGTTTTGCTAAAGTCATTACCTTTGAACAATAACGGTTCTCCTAAAACTTTTGCCAAGGCATAAGAAAAACAATCGCCAAAGTTTAAAGCGGCTGGATGTCGCCCTTTACCAAAAGTACGGAATGCAGCACGAGCAGTTTCTGCTTGCTCAAAAGTGACAGGTTCTATTTTAACTTGCGCTTTAGATAGCAATAAATCCAATTTACGTCCGCCTTCTTCCCCATATCTAGATTCAATCACAATTGAGGTTTCAAGTAATGAAGCGGCAGACATCAGCCGATTTGAATCACCTTCAATAGCAGTGACAAAATATTCAGCGTCAGCTTCGTTATATAGGATAGCGATAACTGCTGAAGAATCAATAACCATTAATTTGTCACCCCATTGTTATTATAGCCTAATATTTCTTCAGGGGTACGATTATCCAAAATTGGTAATGCCGCACACTCTTTTCCAATTTGTAACAGTTCATCTTTTAGAGATACTGTGCCTTTTCGTTTTTCTTTCTCTTTCTTGATTCTTTCCCGTAAGGCGTTTAATACAGCTTGTGTTAAAGTTTCATCTGTATAACTTATCAATTCTTGAACCAAGATATTTGCATCAGGGTGATTTATAGTTAATGCCATAGATTTTTTCCTTTGTAAATTGTTAAACAGTTAATGCTCCTGACTCGTTGTTATTTTTTCAGATGGGAGTGAAGTAACGAAGTTTTGTTGTACGCCAGTCTGTTTAGTCAATTGTTATCGCAAGGCTCTTTCCATCTTCATCCATCACGTCAAGGAGTACAACGAAACGCAGTGGCGGAACGCCCATTTAAAAAACCACAACGAATATCAAAGAACTACCTTCGTTTATTCGTTGTTATCTTTTCAGATGGGCGTTCCGCCACTGCGTTTCGTTGTACTCTTTTGTGAGTGATGTGAGTTATTCTACCAGATTTTTGAACACACTTGACTTCTTGAGAAAGTGGGTTTTGTTATGTTTATGGTGGTAATAATTCAACAAGTGCTATGCTACTGCAAATTCCGTTAAAGGCCGCCTTTCTGGGTGACGAAATCCTAAGACAATATCCAGATGAGGTACACCGGCTTCTAGTAAATCATTAGCAATCCCGTTTTCCGTCCAATCTTGTTCAATCCAAATTTTGCCATTATGTAAACGAAGATGGAGAGTAATGCCATGCACTCGATGATATTTCTGCCAGCCCATTTGTAACCACAGATATTGATCGTGTTCTTCATCCAAACTCAAAATAGTTTCCATTTCAGGTGTACATTGACTAGTAACCAGCTTTGCATGTTTGGTTAATATTTTTTTTACTAAGTTGCGATATTGGATGGTTTTATCCATTTAAGAATCTCCTCTGTTTCAACATTCACGATGAGTAAGGGTATTTTGTATTCCTTTATAACAAGTTGGTAAGCTTTCTGTTGAAATATTTCATCATAGGCTTTATGACTAATCGCGATATACAATTGATGTTCAGGTGCTGTTATCTTTAAAAAAGTTTTATAAATCTCAAATTGTCCTAATGCCACTTTCAAATCAGTCAGCGGTGAAGAATTGATAAAACTTTTGACTTCTACTACAATCTTGCAACTTTCCTTCTCAGCAGAAAAAATGAATTCAGCACCCAAATCCGCATAAGCCGTGACTTCTTCATATTTGATGGTATACGGATCGTGCGTGATTTTCCACCCATCTTTGATGAGGGCATTTTTTACTGCGTCATGAATAATATCTTTAGCTGGCATATCATAAACCTATTATGGTAATGAAGGGAGTGGATTTTGAGCTCGTAGGTTTTCGTTCGCTTGCGAACTCCAACATTCAAAGATGATAATCCAAAATGTTGGACTTCCTATCGTCAGTCCAACCTACGTGCTCAACACAGCTACGAGCTTACGCTTGCTTTACCCAAACACTTCGCGAACGACATCGGGACGTTGTTTGGCGATTTTAATAAGCGATATAGCAGTACGACTGGGTTTGCAACGACCTTGTTCCCAATCTTGAAGTGTATCAACCGAAACGCCGAGCAAATCGGCAAATCTTGATTGTGATAACCCTAAATTTTGGCGAGCTTCAACAACGGGAGGTAATTCAACGATTCTTACATAACCAACCTTACCTGCTTTTATATCACGCACCGCATCTAAGGTTTCTTGCCATATATCCCGTTTCAAGTCACGTTCAATTAAGTCTATTTCATTCATAACCATCTATAAGTTCCTCTTTCAATGCTTTTAGAATATGTGCTGGAATATTCTCTTGGTTTGATTTTGCGTAAAGAGTTAGCAACCAAATAAGTCCATTACCTAACTGTATGAAGTAGATGATTCTAACACCACCTCTTTTTCCTTGGCCTTTTCGTCCCCACCTGATTTTTCTGACTCCACCCGAACCTGGGACAACATCACCAGCATAAGGGTTTTCAGCTAACCAAGCCGCAAATTCACCACGTTCATCTTCTGACCAATAATCTGGCCATAATTTAGTAAATATTGGAGATTCAATGAGTGTTAGCATTTTTCAAATTTTAAGTGCTTCTGGGTGGAATTGGTAGGGCTTCATAAATCTTTTTCCCCACAACATGTTATAGCAGTTTTTCTTATAATGAATTCTATATGGTTATTCTCAGTCTCTTTAGTTAATTGTTATCGCAAGGCTCTTTCCATCTTCATCCATCACGTCAAGAAGTAGAACGAAACGAAGTAGCGAAGCGAGATCATTTTAAAAAACCACAACGAATATCAAAGGACTACCTTCGTTTATTCGTTGTGTTCTTTTCAGATTAAGTTTGAACATTCTACCAGATGGTAAAAATATAAACAGTTCCGGTAAAGGGCAAAAAAATCTGACAGGTTTAACTTGATGTTCAAGTTTTTTTTAAACCGTATATAACTACAGGGATTACTTATAAGAAAGGATAAAATCTGTATAGTTATCTTACTGATTTTAAAGTTAAATTTAACGATAGAGTGACTCAATTCATTTGACACAATCTTATCCTTTATTATAAGCAATCCTTGTAGTTATATAGTAGGTTTTCGTTCGCTTGCGAACTCCAACATTCAAAGATGATAATCCAAAATGTTGGACTTCCTATCGTCAGTCCAACCTACGTGCTCTTTTGTTATCAGTTAAAACAATCACCGTTAAGCTAAACACATTGTTGCATAAGGCTGAATTTGTTCAATTTCTTCAGCATAGAGCGAATGGTAAGCATCCCAAAGTTCAATCGCTAATTGCAGATTTAACCACATTTCAGGCGTGGTTTGGGTAAATCGACTTAGCCGTAATGCCATATCCGCTGTGAGATCACATTTTTCATTAACCAATTGAGTTATAGTATGGCATGGAAGACCCAAGGCATTAGCTAGTTGAGTTGGTGTGATGCCTAATTCTTTTAAGATGTCTTCTTTAACAAATTTACCCGGATGGGTCGGTCTATTTTTTGGAATCATTATGTTATTACCTTTATCAGGTTATCCAAAGTGGGTTATATTTTTGGGTTATATTTTAGTGATAATCTTCAAAATAAACGTCTATAGCGTTATTGCTTTCTTCCCATATAAAGCTGATGCGCCATTGTTTGTTGACCCAAATAGCATAACGCTTTGGATTAAAGCCTTCAAGCTCGTAGGTTTTCGTTCGCTTGCGAACTCCAACATTCAAAGATGATAATCCAAAATGTTGGACTTCCTATCGTCAGGCACAAGTCCCCTCTTTAATTAAGGAGGGGATTTAGGGGAGGTTGTACTTTATCCAATCGGAAAACGCTATAAAAACCCAAAAAAAGCCAAAAAAAAATCGAGTCTGCGACGCAAAAGAAAAAAAAGTATAAAAGGGAAAAAAGTAAAAGAGGGAAAAAAGGGAAAAGAGTATAAAAGGGTAATTAAGTCCGCGCCGCCAGACAACGAAAAACACGAAAACCCCTGTTGTTGGCACGGTAGTCCGGGTCGCCCCAGTTACGGACAGCGACACGGCTATAGTAAGAGCCGCTGCTCCACGAGCCGCCACGCAACACCCGGTAGTCTTCACCACCTTCCTCCCAAACAGAATTATCACCGGGGGAACCATTATAACTGTTATGATATTTATCTGCAACCCATTCCCACAAATTTCCATGCATATCATATAAACCAAAAGCATTCGGTGGAAAACGACCTACTTCAGTGGTTTCTTCACGAAAAACACCTTTTGGTCCAGAAGCATAATTATAGTTACCATCATAATTTGCTAAATCAGGAGTAATTGTTTCACCAAAGTAAAAGGGTGTCGTTGTTCCAGCACGGCAAGCATACTCCCATTCCGTTTCACTCGGTAAACGATATTCTTTACTCGTCATTTTAGAAAGTTTCTGACAAAATTCAACAGCATCATTCCAAGACACTTGTTCTACAGGACGATTTTCTCCTTTGAAATGAGATGGATTATTGCCCATAATTGTTTGCCATTGTGCTTGGGTGACAAGATATTTACCCATAAAGAAAGGTTGAATAGTAACACGGTGTTGAGGGCCTTCATTACTCTTACGTCTTTCCTCATCTTCAGGTGACCCCATCATAAATGTACCCCCAGGAATATAAACCATTTCCAGCGTTACGCCATTGCCTAAGTCTTCTGTCTGATAACGTGCCTGTTTATTTTCGCGGTAGGCGATTTCACCTTTAGCATTGACGGTAACAATTTCAAATTTAAAGAGTTTACCCTTTTGAATAATTTCATCACGCCCTTCCTTATTTTCAGATTCAATAGGATTATTGTTATTATTTGATATTATTAATAAATTCGCTGCTTTGGCATAACGTCCACCCAGTCTGCGTAACACTTCAATAGAAACACTGGCAAAAAATTGATTTTTAGAATCAACAGTCGTGTTAGTGATTAAATCGGGATTTTCTAACATCGCTTGAAAATCATTAGGTTGACCATAATGCTCAGCAATATAGCTGGAAACCATTTGTTGTACCTGAATCGCATCGGGCATCAGTCCTGCGTCAAGCAATTTGCCACGAATATCAAAATCATCATCCGATAAAAAGTCATAAACCATTTCATCCGGATCAGAAATGTCTTTATTGGTGTCAATACGCTTTAGCAACCCACTTAAAAAAAACTCCGCGAGATGCACCTGTTGAGATTCAGGTAGCATGGTATGTTGTACCAGTCGCATAATCGGTAAACGAAGTGGGGCAGCAGCTAATAAACTCGCTAACTTAACCGTTGTGGGGGAGGCACTGGCTTTAAAGGCTGCAAAATGTTGCGCGGCTGAAGGTTTGGAGCTTAACGTTTTGCGAGCGATTGAAGGTTGTTTTGACTTGTCAGGGTAAGAGCGACTTGATTTAAAAAACGGAGAAATCAAATTGTTGACAATGAAACGTTTTGTGGCTGTGAGGACTGATGTTACAGTTTTATTCGCTGTGCTAGATTCTGATTTAACTTGAGCAGTAGAAGGTGTCGCCTGTTTAAAAATCAGGGCAGGCAATTTTTTGGTATCCGTTGGATTGGCGATGAGTTGTACCCAAGCTGACATAAAATCGGGTTCTAATGTTATAATCGGGGTTGCTATGCCCGTTGGTAACTGACGCGCTAACCAAGGAGAACGTGTAGTGCGTTTCAAAGATTTATTCGGCGCACCCGGATAAGGTGCTGTGACACGGAGTAAATGGGCAGTGCTTACTTGGGTTTGTCTCCACAATTGCTGTGGCAACATTTGGAGAAGTGCCACCGGATGCGTATGCCCCCATGCCGTTAACCAATCGCTGATTTTCCCACTTTGCCACACAGGAGAAATGCAATCCGTTACCATTAAAATCACACGAGGCATGGCAGGATTGATTAATTCCCGATAACTATGTTTTGTCGAACTAGCACCAGTGGATAACGCCATTTTATCTGGACACGAAGTATCAAGTTTCCAAACACGGACATCACGAAATGCGCCTTGCCGTTCTAATAATAGACGCAATTCTTGTACTGTTTGCTGCCATAAGTGCATAGAGGGAGAAGATTCAACAACCAGTGCTATCTCAAGCCAAGGCGTAGAAATAGGCCGTTGTACCGGTATCCAAATATTTGTTTTAGCAATTTTATATTGGGTAATTTGATGTATGGTGGCTTCTTCATCCAGAACGACACAATGAGAAGAAGGTATCCGACGCATCAGTGGACGTAATGCACGCGCTAACTTCAAAGCCCCTGGCAAAGCCGATGCACCCGGCGTACAAAATGGAATACCCCCCTTTTGATTATCCGTATCAGTGGGAGAAAGCCTCAATGACTTCTGGTGCTGTGAGTGTTTTTCTTCCCCAAGATGAGATTCTTGAGTAGCCGTTTCTTCTGTAGATTGGGCAGTGGATTCTGTAGATTGACTTGATTTTTGTGCTAGGTTCTGGCGTTTTTGTAAAGGTTCTCCCGAAGCGGTAATAGGAAAAGGCTTTTGCGCCGCATACCATAACACATCGGCCACTTCTTCTGGTGTTGGTTCAATCCCAGCTTTACGGAGCGCAGAAATAAATTTTTTAATCATAAGCTAGCGTCAGAAAGCGTTTGGAAAATGATCTCGCGTAATTTTTCCTTATCCAAATTAATATCTTGCATCACCAAATACACTGCATTGAGTAGTTGATCAGTAGCGATTTCTTTATGTTTGTCATCTCGTTTTTTGATAAATTCTTTAAGCAAATTATTGACTTGTTGTTCGTATTTAGAACCAGGTGTTAGACGTTCCTTGACAATCTTATGCAGTTTGTCTTCGTTGGGTGGTTCTATACGTAAACGTAAACAGCGTCGCAAAAAAGCCGGAGGAAAATCTCTTTCAGCATTACTTGTCATCATCACTAATGGGAAAGCCTTACAACGAACCTGCCCCCGTTTAATTTCAATTGTTTGCTTGCTATCACAAGGCATCACTCCAACAGACTGATATTCCTCTTTTTCTGGCAATCGCGACAACTCCGGAATTTCAAACTCCCCTTCTTCAAACAGATTGAGTAAATCATTGGGTAAATCAATATCACTTTTATCAATCTCATCAATAAGTAGTACACGCGGTTTTTGTGGTTCAGAAGTCAAAAAGGCGGTTCCCAACGGCCCCAAACGAATATAACTGCCAATATCCGGTATTTCTGTTTTAGAAGCATCTCCTTCTTGTTGAGATTTCAATGAAGCATCCTGCAAACGAGCCAGTGCATCATATTGATAAAGTCCTTGCTGAAGGGTGGATTTTGACGTAATGGGCCATACTAACACATTTCCTAATTCAAGCTCATACGCCACCGCATAAGCCAACGATGATTTTCCCGTCCCCGGTTTACCCGTAATCAACAAGGGACGGCGCAAATATAACGCCGCATTAATTGCTTCAATTTCATCTTTGCTTGACTGGTATTTTTGGCCCCGTTCTTTACCGATTTCTTCGTTCATAAAGTCACGCCAAGGTGGCGGAGCCGGTAACACTTTGAGTCTACTCGATTGCGGTTGGTTATCACCGTGAAAAATTCGTTTATCCAGGTAAGTTTCTTGATTAGTTTCTTTAGTCATTTGTTTCTCGTTTGGGAAATCCCAACTGATTTAGTTTTGGTGGAAGTCGTTCAAGATGATCACACAATATATTTATGTGAAGGCAAACCGGTTCTGATTTACTTTTTTTATGTTTTATTTCCTGTCTGCGATATTGCATGATTTTTTTAGGCCAGCACTTGGGATAAATCAGTTTTTTCCATAAAAACCCAAATAAGCCTCCCGATTTTTCATGAATAATTTCACGCATGGTTGCTGGTGTTACTTCTTTATTTTGGAGTGTCCATAAAGCAAAAGGTATTCCGGCTGCTAACACACATCCCATAACTGTTTCAAATTTCCTGCCAGTGACAGGTTTTCGTGTCACAAAGACTAACGATTCTTCTAAGTCAAAATGTGTTTCAGGAAAAGATTTTTCGGGTACTTGATAAATAGATTGCTTATCAATTTGCTGATCACCATTTTTTAATACTTCAGCATGGGTAAATTCATCATTATAGACACGATCCCATGAACGTATAGCGAGTGGGTAACAGGTACCCAATGGATATTTTTCTCCAATTTTGATGTAAATATTATTAATATTCCAATCAAACAGTTGTAATGGCAGCATTATCTCAACGAGCAGTTTTTCTTTTCTGGCTTCCAGTTTTTTAACAACCTTAGTAAGAATTTCTGGAATCAATTCTTCCAATCCTTCAAGACTGTAATTTTGTTCAAGTTCTGTCTGAAATTCCTCTTCAGATTCCTTGTTGTAAAAAAGCCATGCTGTCACTCTGAACTTATTTTCATTGCCTTCAGTAGGCTCAATTTTTATCAACAAAACGGGATCGGCTTTTTTTGGGAGTACTGAAGTCTTTTCAATTCTGGCACAAATAGCATTCAAATCTATTTCTAAATATTGAGCAATACGATTTTTCCATGCTCCCAGTTCAGCTTGAACTTTTTTATCTATCAACAAGTTGCAACGCTCCAAAAATTCTAAAAGAGGAGCGTTATCCGGTGGCGTACATGGTTTTTTTGCCAAATAATCCAGTAAAAATATAAACAAGCCGCCTTGCAAATATTCGTTATTAGGCAAGGGGAAATTATCAGATAATTGCTCATAAAACTCACGCGCCTGTTCATCGGAAATATTGACAGACTTAAGTATTTGTTTTAGCTTATTAACTTCATCAGAGCTAATAGATTGTGATAACTCCAACTGAAGAACTGATAATAAATCATCACGCTCAAGAACTTTTAAAGCTTCAGATAATTTTTGATGGCTCTCATTTCTTTCTTCTAACCATTCCAAAATGGCATAACATTCATCTCCTTGTGGAAATTGATTACGGCGATGTGCTGGAATTTCAAGACAAGTAGCTAAGTCTTGCCAATCTTTTCCTAATCGACGACAAAACTTTACTTTGCTTTCACCTGAATACGACATAGTGTAATAAACTCCTAACTTAGGAACGTGCATGAAATAATTTACCCAACTGTTGAGTCAAACCTGACAGGTTTTTAAAACCTGTCAGGTTTAGTTGTCGATTTTATTTCGTGCATATTCCTTACCTTGTTGTTTGTATTCAATAACTCAACTAAATCTTGTCGATCTAAATTGCCTAAAGCTTCTTTTAAAGTATGCAATTGTTTTCGTTCTTCTAACCATTCTAAAATGGCTTGGCATTCACCCCCCTGCTGAAATTGGCTACAATGATACGATGGAATTTCAAGGTAAATAGCTAACTCTTTCCAAGTAACCCCAAGTCGTCGGCATAATTCGATTTTTATTTTACCGGATACCACTAATGATGTCTCCTTATCATTTTGTGCTAGTGTTTGAACATCGTTTTGATTTGGCATTTCAGTTTGTATAATAACAAAATCATTTTTCGATATTTTATCACAAGACTGAGTAAATACTGTTTCAAGGGACACCCCCCTAACCCCCCGTACACGGGTGGAACCAAACATCATTCGACACTTTGCTTTAATTTTTCTATTTTGGGACTTCCCCGGTTGTGTACGGGGGGGTAGGGGGTGTCCCCAAAATTTGTTATAATCAGGAATTTTGCATTCCAATTGGCAAAATAAATTTTGCACTCCAGTTTGGAAGCTATCTGCGTAACATCAGTTATTAAAAGGCAAATGCGATAAAACAGTGTGTTGCCGTAATCGCTGGCTACATTCAGATAATATATTGATATTGATAGCAAACCTTAACGGGGCTAAACATAATAGCAAGCCTTGTTCATCAGGCGTGAGCGTGTTGTAAATATAATTAATGGCGGCATGTAAAATACTTTGTTGTTTTGCATCGCCTTGGATATCTGTTCTTATCATTTCTGGTTGTAAGGCAGATAGCATTGCGGTTTGATTTTTCAACATTGCCCGTGTCATTATTTTTAATAGCAACGGATGTTGTTCTACATTGTCAGATAAATCATAAATAGCGTTATCGTCATGGTGGGGGAGTTGGCTTTTCATTCGTATGATTCGGCTGTTCAGTTTCTAAATGGATTAAGGGCGTGTTGTCGCGTAATTCCCCATGCACATCTAAATGGATAATGTGATAATGGCCCTTTTTTTGCATGGCGAGGCGTTTTTTCAAAGCCTCACGAGTGCCGGGGCGCAACATTTCAATATTCACCGGCAAATGAGCGCGTAGGTTGGACTGACGATAGGAAGTCCAACATTTCGGATCAACTACCGACTTTGAATGTTGGAGTTCGCAAGCTCACTCCAACCTACGTGCTCCAACCTACGTGCTTGAATAACTCCCCTCCCTTAGTTAATCACGTTTACTCCCTCATTTCGACAACCTTAAACTACATAAGGGCAACCATAAAGGATTGCCCCTACATCAATCAATGATTCGTAGGGATAATCCCTTGTGGTTGCCCTCTTTATTTTATGCACGTTCGTTAAAGGCTTTTAGTGACAGAAAAACAGAAATGTAGCCAATTCACTTCCATTGAATGACAAACTTAATTAATAACTGATGTTACGCACTGTACTTCAAATAATTTTAGGGACACCCCCCTAACCCCCCGTACACGGGTGGAACCAAACATCATTTGACACTTTGCTTTAATTTTTCTATTTTGGGACTTCCCCC
>JAUCGK010000293.1 GCA_030378085.1 Candidatus Parabeggiatoa sp. HSG14 | reverse complement strand
AAATGAGTTGATGACCTATGGTAGTTGACATTTGATTTCAGTACCAAAAAACTCCGTCAAATGACTGTAAATAAAGAACAATTAGGTGAAGAATAGTCTGAAGTCAAGTGTCAATTACTATAGTTACCATTGTTAACTAGGTTCTTTTTTGATGTAGTCCTAGATAAAAGGGTTACATGACCATAGGTATTCGTTGTGTTCTTTTCAGATTCGTTGTACTCCTTCTGTTACTGCACTACGGATTCCCTGCTTCATGTTGAAATCTTGTTCTGCACACACAGGTATTACTCTCAAAACAATAAAGAGTACAACGAATTTGAAAAAACTACAGCGAATATCAGAAGCTTTGTTTATTCGTTGTGTTCTTTTCAGATTCGTTGTACTTGTTCGTTGTACTCCTTTACTCAATAAGTTTTCTGAAACGTATAAAAGTTATTTGAAAAACACTTACCACAATTAGAGGCAATACAAAAATAAGCCATATACCATAATAGAAAAAAATCATTGTTAAGGGTAATAATATAAAGAGAATAAATATACTCGAAACTATTTTACCCCAGAGAGAAGGGAATTTGTTAAATAAAAGAGTCGTGATAACAATAAATAATATTGTTATTAATAGCCCTACTATTGGTGGCAGTTCCAAGCTTTTAGGTTGTAACAAAGAGTAAATCGCATTAGCAACAATAATTGAACCCGGCATGTCACCTATTGGAGTTGAATAAATATCATGTCCTTCGCGGTAACTCCCGCCGATAATCACAATATTATTAGTAAGTGTTTCCAATTTCACTTGAGATGGTGATTCGGCATAAGGTTGAGCAGATAAAACTGTTAGTGCTGGCACATCCCTTTCATCAAGCACTAAGTCTGACCAAGGCATACGATACATAATGCGTTGGTTAATATTCCATCTATCCTTTATGTTAATCGGTAAACCACAAATTTCAAAAGTCGTTGGCATTGGCATTGAGAAGATAGTGGTGTCGTTATCGCAATTTTTAGGTCGAAATGATTGCAATATGTTTTGTACATCTTGACTATTACAGCTTTCTTTAATAAAACTTGTTGCCAATAGTTCAATTGAGGGAAGAACCACAGGCTGTTTATCAGTGGTACAAGCAGGTTGCCATAATTTCCATCGTCTCACCACTTGATCGCTTGCGGGATAAAACAGTGTTGATGCCCATTGGATATAAGGCGTACCCTGCGCTACCACTTCATCTAAAAAACTTGTCTGCAATAAAGGGACAGAGTTAGATTGAGTCCTAAAAGCACGTCTAAGGATAATTGTTGGACAGACAAAATTATCTCTTTCACTTTTACATTCACTGATATACTTTTTCAAATAAACTTTTAAGGCTTGATCATCAGGATGTAATTGAGAACCGTCAATGGGCGTTCTTTGACTGACATCAAGATTAACAATGACTAAACGCGCCTTAGCTTTTATAGCTGCGTCAATCATATTTGTTAACCGTTTTCGCGGAATAATTAATGGCTCACCCCAATCATAGTAAACCTTGTCATCAATATCCAACATTACCACTGGTGGAATATTGTTTTCGCGGATAGATGGAACAATCTTTTGGTTAATCTGCATAAACCAATCCATGCGAGCATCTTCTGTTTCCATTAGCCAAGGAGAATCACTAAAATACAACAACATAAAAGCAACGCCTAATCCCAAAGACAGATTTATAATGAGTTTATGAGAAAAAAGTGATAACGATTGCCACCGCTTACTTGTAGCAAAAAAAAGAGATTTTACCCCTTGAAAAAAACCACTTACCGGTTTTAACCGCTTTTTTTTGGGGAGTGGCTCGCTCGTTTCAGTCATCTCAGTTGGAATAGTTACCTGTGGTGGCATTTGATTTATTAAGCCATCAATACCATCCGTCTTAATTTGTGCTTCATGATTTTCCTTTTCTGGATATGACTTTGTATCATATGCGATAGCTTCGACTTGCCGTTTATTTACAACATCTGAATTATTCTCTGATTCTTCCTTGGTGGAGCTTAGTTGTTTCTTCTGTTTTATCTTTGTTTTGATATTCAAAAACGACATATCAGACAGCCTATCAGACAAATCTTTTATCGCAATTTCCTCAAATTCCTTAATGAGCAACATTTCTATTTCTTTTGCTATTTTTCTTGCCAGTTTAGTTGAATCAAATTGTTTGGCTAATGATTGTTTAACTTCCTTTTCTAAATCTTGTCTCCACATTTTTAATTGTTGATAATCAGCCATTACTTGAGAAACATGCACGGCTAATAAAGGCAATACAAAACTTATCCAAAAACTGTCTACAAACAGATAAACAGTCACAGGTATCAAAATAATAACAATTATTCCACTGATTAAAATAGCGAAAAACGAATTTTTAAAGAAATCAAAAATAAACGTCACTGCTATAATCAACAATGTAAGCCATAACAGCTTGTACCAATTTGAAGAAGGCTGGATTTCTCCATACTGCAACAGGGAGTGAAGCGCATTAATAATCACTAACCCACCTGGCATAGTTCCTAATGGTGTTGAGTGCAAATTATCCCCTCCAGTATAACTACTGCTAATAAGAACAATTTTATTTTCTAATTTGCTCCTTTTTCCAATTGAATCTAAATAAGGTTGAGCTGAAAAAACTGTTAAAAGAAGTTTACTTGGTAAACCCATACTTCCAGAATCTCTCAGAGAA
Source organism: Candidatus Parabeggiatoa sp. HSG14 (assembly GCA_030378085.1). Taxonomy (GTDB): domain Bacteria; phylum Pseudomonadota; class Gammaproteobacteria; order Beggiatoales; family Beggiatoaceae; genus Parabeggiatoa. The sequence continues at coordinate 3,553 of JAUCGK010000293.1, read as the reverse complement.
TACCGCATTACCCACTTATCGACGATGCTTTGCGGCGATTTCCAAGGCAGATGGTACATAATTTGTTGGAAAGTTTGTTGGAAAGTGCTATATACCCCGCCTGTAAATTCTAATTCATCAGTAATTTTAATCGGCTTCAAGAATTCTGCTGTTGCAATATGTACATCACCGCAAACTGTCTGTTTAAATCGCGCTAATTCCGCATTGATTTTGTCCTGTGCAACTTGGGGCGTATCAAGACGAATCATGGCTGCTGCTAATAATGGAGTCGATGGTATAATATCGGGCTTTTCTTCTGTTGTACAAATCGACTCCCATAACTTCCACCGTCTAATCGCACCGTCATAAGAAGATTGCTGAAATAGTGGCGATGCCCATTGTATATAAGGTGCTGAGTCTGCCACCGCTGTTTCTAAAAAACCAATGCGTGGTTCGTGTATTGGCCTTACCCCTTGAGCTAATAAATCAGGTAAAGGGCGAAAAGCACGATCCAGAATAATTGGTGGACATGTTTTTCCTTGGCAATAATTCTTGTAATTCGCTAAATAATCGTATAATACTTTGTCACTTTTATGTTGTACCCCCTCTTGTTGCCAGTCATCGGTGAGCGTTTTTTGACTTAAATCAATATCTACAACAATTAGACGTGCTTTCTCTTTAACAGCAACATCAATCAGTTCTTTAATTTTATCTCTTGGTGCTAATAACGGATAACCCCAAACTTTATAAGTTTGATTGTCGATATCCAAAAACGCAAAGGATGGAATTTTCTTTTCAGTTATTGACGGGATTTCATTTTGAGCTTGCATCGCTAAATCTAAACTAGCATCTTCTATGTCTCCCATTCCAAGATACCCTTGAAAAATCAAGGAAATCGCAAGAGTTAAACCAACACTGAGATTAGTAGCAAGCTTTCTGTTGAAAGAATGAACAAACGGGTAAAACCGATTAAAGGAAATTTGCAATACATATATCACAAACACAATAACGGTAATAAAAAGTATAAGAGTAAACATTTTTTGATATATTTGATAAAAAGGTAAAGGTGGATAAATCAATAGGTTAAAGAAATTTTGAACAGATAAAAATAAAGAAGTCAACCAATTAAAAAAACTTGGCAAAATAAAAGCAAATAAAAAAACACTGGTGGTTATTATTCCAAACTTTAAAATGTTGGATTTTATTTTTGAGTAAAAAGTATGCCATACTTCTATTATATAAGACCAAAATGTTTTTTGTTTAATCAACGTTTTTGGAATTCTAACATCTAAATAATCTGCCATAAACGTTACAAACACATAATCCTGTAAACGAATTTTTGGATTTAATTTAATCCATTTAGAAAATACCCATTGTCTTAAAACAGAAAACTTTCTCTTTGGTGTTGCGATTTCTAATTTAAAATCGGATAAAGGCTTGTCTGATGTCTTACTCAATAATGTTTGTAAAGTAGCCCGTATCTTGTCCTTTTGAGGCAAAAGTAAATTTTTTATCAATTGTTCACGTAACCAATTAGGCATATACCCATAACGAAACCAAGGCAATCGCGCAAGTTTAACAAGTCTATCGTTAGTCCACAATTGGTTGCCATCCGTTGCTTCAAGGTTACAGCCTAAGTAAAGTGTTAAGTGCCAACGTAATTCTGGGTACACAGCACACGCACTAAACCAATAATACCCAGCCTCGCCTAGAAAATCCCGTACCTGTTTGAGTAATTCTGTCAGCACTGGGGCATCCGGCGCATGGTGTTCTAGCCAACGACGGGGACGTTCCTGTAGATACTCGGGAAATTCCTTAGAAAATGAATCGGATGGTTTGGAATAGGGTTGCCAAGTGCCGGTGTTAATTCGTTCAACCAGTCCTTTTAATCCTGTCTCATTTGCTGGCAGAATAAGAAAATTTGCCTCTTTTAATAGTTGCTCTCGGTATCCCCATTGATCCGCTGTTTCTAAGGTAAACAATGCCCGCTGTGTCCATACCGAAAATTGTTCAATCCAATTGACAACTTTACAAGTGATAGGATTAACGAGTCCATTGCCATCAGAAAAAACCATCAACCGATGTTCAGGATAATGTTGTGCTAATTCTGTCAGTGTGAAAGGTGCTTGTTGATTTTTTTCTGGATAAAAACGGCGTGGTACCGTATCAAAATAATAGCGTGTGACTAAAACATCATCATCAACTAATTGATTAATCAAGGAATTTATTAATTGAGTTTGATGATCATTGAAAGTCGTTCTATCTATCAACGCTAAATATTCTGGACGAGTTTTAATCGTACCGGTGACTGGCGTAAACCAACCGCCCGATTGAGTGGTTTTTTCAACAGTGGCAATGATGTCTAACAAATTTGCTGGTATAGAAATATGTTGGCGTAACTGTTGTGCAGTACGTGCTAAACTAACCGATTGAAAAAACTTATTATCTGTTCCTTTAACAAATAAACTTTTTATCTCAGGCAGTACTGTTGTAGATTGCCTTGCTAAGAAAAGTCGCGCCCGATACTGCCACCATAATAACCACAACAATAAAACTAAAAATGGTGATAGCAAAGTAAACCGCACCTGAAATGGAGATAATTTATCCCAAAAATCCTGAAATAATGATAATCTATCCCAAAAAAAAGGGCTTACAGGTTGTATTTCGGGTTCGATTTCACTATTGTCTGGTTGTACAATTGTCCTGTCTTGTTTGGGTTGGGAAATTTCATTATTGTCTGGTTGTGTAGGTTGTGTGACTACATCACTGTCTGATTGTATGGGTTGAGTGATTTCATTACTGTCTAATTGTGTAGGCTGAACAATTTCATCAGTATCAGGTTGTATAGTGTGAGTAATTTTATCATTGTCCAGTTGTATAGGTTGAGTGGTTTCATCACCTTTTAAAAAATGGGTTATATCAGACCAATAAACAAAAATACTTGAAATAAATACCATAGCGATGGCGATAAAAAGCAATTTCCATAAGATATTACCCTTTTTTCTAGTGGGTAATTTAGATTTAGTATCACTTAAAGGACTCGATCCCGTTTTGAGAGTGGTTTTAATTTCATGGGTGATCTGAGTATTAGGTTTTGATTTAACATCACTAAAAATATTGGATTTCGTTGCTTTGGTTTTAACATCACTTAAAGAGTCTTCAATTTTGATAGTTGTTTTAGTTTTAGGGGCGTTCTGAGTTTTAGGCGATGTTTTAGGTTGAGGACTCAGTAAGATTTTAGTTTGAGGAAATTGATTTAGCCATTGATTAAAATGCGTATCAAATTCATCCTGTTCTTTAGGCGAATGACAGAGTATGGGAGCCAAAAACTGCCGTAGTTCAGCCAATTCAGTGGGGAGTTTGCCTTGCGCTGCTAATGTCAATATCAAATTTTGGGCGGCAATGTATTGCGCCTCCCCGATGTTGTAATCGGCAAAGCGCAATTTGTCGGCTCTCTGGTAATTTGCGTGGTTTGTAACTAATTGATTGCAAAACATATATTTATCTTCCATCAAAATAGAAAAGGTTCTGTTGAAAGAAGTACTAAACATTTATATGTCTGCATTTCATTGCT
>JAUCGK010000292.1 GCA_030378085.1 Candidatus Parabeggiatoa sp. HSG14 | reverse complement strand
ATTAACAGAAAGGTTTCATATTCAAAAAGTTAGGTCTCGTGATTTATGGCATCTAACAAATCGTGTCACCAGAAAAATAATGGCACATACAATAGGTGTTTTTCTTAATCGCCTACTTGGTAGACCCTCTTTGCAATTTGAAAGTCTTGTTGAGGCTTAATAATATTTATTAGTAATCAATAGGTTAAAAAAAGTTGAGCATCGCGTTAATTCCTTACACACAACTTAAACTTTTATGTATGCCATTTTTCTAAACCATGCTGGCTCGCGAAATCGAAGTCCCAGAAATCCGATTTTTTGAAAAAATCGGATTTCTCAAAGTGCTGAGGATTGAAGTTTGATAGCATCAAAAAATAAATATTAATTAAAACTCATTGGAAATTTTTTATGAATTTAACACAACACAAAAATACAATACAGTGGTTAGCTCCCGCTAAACTTAATTTATTTTTGCACATTACCTCACAACGGGCGGATGGCTATCATTGCTTGCAAACCATTTTTCAATTTATTGACTATAATGATACTTTGTATTTTGATGTACGCAATGATGAGCAATTGTCGTGTGAATATGACGCTATCAATTTATCGCCTAATCAAGATTTAGTCTTACGAGCAGCGCGTTTACTTAAACAATATAGTGGGACATCGTTAGGTGTTGATATACGGGTTGAGAAAAAAATTCCGATGGGCGGTGGCTTGGGAGGGGGTAGCTCTGATGCTGCGACAACTTTATTAGCGTTGAATTATCTTTGGCAATTACAATTGTCTGATGCGACATTGGCACAACTTGGTTTAAGTTTAGGAGCCGATGTACCCGTTTTTGTGCAAGGGCATACAGCATGGGCGGAAGGGGTAGGCGAATCTTTGACACCGATAGACATTGAAGAGCCTTGGTATCTCGTTATACATCCAGGGTGTCATGTCTCGACAGCGGAAATTTTTTTGGCCAAGGGGTTGACACGCAATACATTACCTATTACAATGACCGACTTTCTTGCAAATCAAAGCAAAAATGTTTGCGAGGCAGTTGTGCGGAGTCAATATCCGCAAATTGGGCAAGCTATTGATTGGCTTAGTCATTTTAGTCCAGCACGTTTAACGGGAACAGGGGCTTGTTTATTTGCTCCCTTTAAAAACCAAACACTGGCTGAATCGGTATTGGCTAAATTACCCAAACAATGGAATGGTTTTGTAGCACGCGGAAAAAATATTTCACCCGCTCTAAAACCATTTACAAATACATAAACAATTGCTATAATTTATTCTCTCAATTCAATCATGCGAATGAAGATTGAAATTTTAAATGAATTCAAAAAATGACATTTTGATAAACCATTTTTCATTCGTGTCTTTTGGGGTGTAGCCAAGCGGTAAGGCACCGGGTTTTGATCTCGGCATGCCCAGGTTCGAATCCTGGCACCCCAGCCAATCATCCTCATTCTACTTTCATCAAATGAATCCCAAAGATACCTCCGATGTCGGAAGCCGAATGATGGTATTTACGGGTAATGCCAATCCTGCCTTAGCAAAGGCTGTGGTCGGTTATCTGAATATACCCTTGGGCAAAGCCGTTGTTGACAGTTTCAGTGATGGCGAAATCATGGTAGAAATCCACGAACATGTTCGTGGAAAAGATGTCTTTATTATCCAACCTACTTGTACACCTACCAACGATCATTTGATGGAGTTACTTGTCTTAGTAGACGCAGTAAAGCGAGCATCAGCAGGTCGTGTCACCACTGTCATTCCCTATTTAGGTTATTCCCGTCAAGATCGCCGTACTCGTTCTGCCCGTGTTCCCATCACAGCCAAAGTTGTTGCCAATATGATCGCAAGTGTTGGCACTGATCGTGTACTCACCGTTGATTTACACGCTGACCAAATTCAAGGCTTTTTTGATTTGCCTGTCGATAACGTCTATGCATCACCCGTTCTAGTTAGCGATATTTGGCGACACGAATATCCTAACTTAATTGTTGTTTCTCCAGATGTTGGTGGGGTTGTCCGTGCGAGGGCTTTAGCGAAACAATTGGATGATGCCGAGTTAGCCATTATTGATAAACGTCGCCCTCGTCCGAATGAGTCGATTGTTATGAATATCATTGGCGAAGTGGAAAATCGTACTTGTATTATTATGGATGATATGGTTGATACGGCAGGGACTTTATGTGAGGCAGCTGATGCTCTCAAAAAAAAGGGAGCTGCTAAAGTGGTTGCCTACTGTACACATCCTGTATTATCGGGTAGAGCAATAAAAAACATTGAAGCTTCAACACTGGATGAATTAGTGGTAACAGATACCATTCCCTTAACTGAAAATGCAGCCGCTTGTTCGCGTATTCGTCAACTCAGTATTGCTGAAATGTTAGCTGAAACTATGCGCCGTATTAGTGAAGAAGAATCAGTTAGCTCCCTATTTATGGACTGATTTTAAGGGAGTTGGGGAAAATAATAGACCAAAAAATAAACCAGAAAATTTCCTACCTTAAGTATGAAAATTCACGTTGGCATTTGGTAAATGCCAATGCAGGGAGGATTTTTTAAGAGTGTTAAAATACTTTTGTTGAATGATTTAGGTATTTTAAGTTTGAATAAATTTTCCATCAGGAATGAGGATTTTATAATTTCCAAAACTTGAAGAAGTTGTCAAACCTGACAGGTTTTTGAAAACTGTCAGGTTTAGTTTAGGTTTTTATTAAATCCTGAATCTTAACTATAATTTGGTTGACGTTTTTCTACCTACATTCCCCATCATGGGGATTTTTTATTTTGGAGAATCATAAAAATATGGAATTTCAAATTGATGCCCAACGACGTATCGAATTGGGAACAGGTGCAAGCCGCCGCTTACGTCATGCTGGTTCTTTACCAGCTGTTATTTATGGTGGTAAAAAAGAGCCAGTATCCCTCACTCTATCTCAGAATAGCTTGCTTAAACAATTAGAACATGAAGCATTTTATTCGAGGATATTGACTGTCAATATTGATGATCAACCAGAAAAAGCAGTACTCAAAGCTTTACAACGCCATCCTTACCGCCCTTTAATAATGCATGTGGATTTTCAACGCATCAGTGAAACAGAAAAACTACAGATGCGTATACCATTACATTTTGTTAATGCGGATAAATGCATTGGAGTCAAAAAAAGCGATGGTATTATATCGCATCAAATGGCAGAAGTTGACATACGTTGTTTGCCTAAAGACTTACCGGAATTTATAGAAGTCGATTTGACAAATATAGAACTCAATCAAATTATGCATTTATCTGATTTGATACTTCCACAGGGTGTAGAGCTCGTTGCGCTTTTTTCTAAAGAGGCATCGCATAATTTACCCGTTGTGTCAGTACATTTGGCGCGTGGTACTCAAGCGGATGAAGAAGAAGATGTAGCGGCAGCTCAAGAAGAAAGCACAGAAGAAGAAAAACCCAAGGATAAGTGATCAGCGTGTCTATTACGCTCATAGTAGGGCTAGGTAATCCTGGCCCTCAATATATTGCTACTCGTCACAATGCCGGTTTCTGGTTATTAGATAACATTGCAGTACCAGCAAACGCACAATTTCGCAGAGAAACTAAATTTTTTGGTGAAGTCTGTCGTGTTGAAATGTCTTTTCCAAGTGGGGGAGGGAATCTTTGTTGGTTACTTAAACCTACCACTTTTATGAACCGTAGCGGGCAATCCGTTATTGCACTGGCAAACTATTATAAAATTCCTGCCGAACAAATATTAGTGGTTCACGATGATCTTGATTTTCCACCTGGCACAGCTCGTCTTAAACAAGGGGGAAGTGATGGTAGGCATAATGGCTTAAAAGATATTATTGCTCATCTTGGTACTAATCAATTTTTGCGCTTACGGCTTGGGATTGGTCATCCTGGACGTAGTGGAGATGTAACCAACTATGTATTAGGTTCCCCTAGCCGCGATGATCAAGAAGCTATTGAATCCTCTATGAATGCTGCATTAGAAGTTATGCCATTGATTGTAACTGGCGAAATCAATAAAGCAACGCAACAATTGCATACCCATACTTAAAGCAATTTGAACTAACTAAAGATTTAGTAATTCCTCCTCCCCCCCTTTTTTTTGCCTAAAGGGGGAAAATTACATCATTAACCAATAATCACTTCATATTTACATCCCCACGCCCAAATTGCAAAATGAAAAGGTTAATCTATTTGGTTATCTAGGGTTTTTTATTTAGGAACGTGCATAAAATAACTTCGACAACTAAACCTGACAGGTTTCTAAAACCTGTCAGGTTTGACTCGACTTATGGGTAAATTATTTCATCTGCATTCCTTAGTAATTACAACGCACTCCCTATTTGAATGTGACATTGCCAAGTCCAAAGCATTATGAATGTCTAAAGTGACGCATACCTGTAAATACCATTGCCATACCATGTTCATCTGCTGCTGCGATGCTTTCATTATCGCGCATCGATCCGCCCGGTTGAATAACCGCTGTAATACCTACCTCAGCTGCGGCATCAATACCATCTCGAAAAGGGAAAAAAGCATCAGAAGCCATCACAGAACCTTTTACTTCTAATTTTTCGTCAGCTGCTTTAATAGCCGCAATTTTAGCACTATAGACACGACTCATTTGTCCTGCACCCACGCCAATTGTCATGCCGTCTCTGCAATAAACAATGGCATTAGACTTAACAAATTTAACCACTTTCCATGCAAATAATAAATCTTGCACTTCTGTTTCCGAAGGCTGTCGTTGAGTAACAATTTTTAAATCTGCCTTTGTCATTTTTCCTAAATCACGATCTTGTACCAATAATCCCCCGTTGACTCTTTTAAAATCCCAAAGTCCTTGAACAGAACTATTGTTCCACATACCTGATACCAAAACACGCACATTCTTTTTAGTCGCTAAAATAGGTTTTGCATCTTCAGCCACTTCAGGTACGATGATGACTTCTACGAATTGACGATCAATAATTGCTTTTGCTGTTTCGGCATCCAAGACACGATTAAAAGCAATTATGCCGCCAAAGGCAGAAGTGGGATCTGTTTTGAAAGCACGATCATAAGCCGCTAAAATATTTTCATCTGTTGCTACGCCACAAGGATTTGCATGTTTCACAATCACACAAGTGGGCGCATCAAAGGATTTAACACATTCCAAAGCTGCATCAGTATCAGCCACATTATTATAAGATAACGCTTTGCCCTGCAGTTGCTTTGCAGTTGCAACACAAATTTCTTGTGTAAGTGGTTCGGCATAAAAGGCCGCTTTTTGATGAGGATTTTCGCCATAACGCATGGCTTGGATTTTTTTGTATTCTAAAAAAAGGGTAGATGGAAATGCTGAGATTTCCGCTTGTTTAACGGGAGATTGTTGCGCTAAGTAATTAGCAATTGCCCCATCATAGCGAGCGGTGTGTGCAAAAACTTTGCAAGCCAAGGCAAATCGTGTTCCTTCCGTCACTGTACCATTATTGGTTGCCATCTCATTTAATACTGTCTCGTAATCCTGTGTATCAACCACCACTGTGACAGACGCATGATTTTTGGCAGCCGAACGCAACATAGCAGGCCCCCCGATATCAATATTTTCAATGGCAGTGGCTAAATTACAATCCGGTTTAGCAACAGTTTCCTCAAATGGATATAAATTAACAACCAGTAAATCAATCGGATAAATATCGTGTTCTGCCATTACCTCATCATCTATACCACGCCGCCCCAACAATCCACCATGAATTTTTGGATGTAATGTTTTTACCCGCCCTGCCATCATTTCAGGAAAGTTTGTGTAATCAGAAACTTCTTTTACAGAAACGCCTTTATCAGCGAGTAATTTGGCAGTGCCACCAGTGGATAAAATTTCTATGCCTTGTTTGCTTAAAGCTTGTGCAAAGGCAACAATACCTGATTTATCAGAAACGCTGATGAGCGCACGTTGAATTTTTGACATGCAATTTTCCTTGTAAATAACCTATAAAGTTGAACGTATAATTTTTCTTCGGATGGATTAATGGTTATTAAGTACTGTGACTAAATGTATTATCGGAATCATGAATAGCAAGTGACTTCAAGCAATTATTAACTGATGTTATGCAAAGGGCTTCTAAGTGCCACCGATTTCATCGGTGGCTATTCATATTTAACTCCTTCGGATTGAAATTAACTCCAACGGGGTTAAACGTGAATAGCCTTATGTGAAAGCTATGGAACTTAGAAGCACAGTGCGTAACAACAATTATTAAATTCTATAATTTTTTACATA
>JAUCGK010000291.1 GCA_030378085.1 Candidatus Parabeggiatoa sp. HSG14 | reverse complement strand
TAATTATAAAGTTATCAATTATTAATTTTTTATGGAATGGGGAGATTTTGAGGTATTGTAAGGTTTAATGGAGTACAAAGCTAAAGCTTTGTACTCCAAGTACATTTTAAGAGGCTAGAAAAAACATGTTGAAAGAAATAAAACTTTCTGGGTTTAAATCCATTCGAGAAACGAAAGTGGCACTTAAAAAAATTAACGTCTTGATTGGCGCAAATGGTGCTGGTAAATCTAATTTCATCAATTTCTTTCGTTTACTCGTCTCTTTAACAAACAATAGATTACAATTTTACATCAGACGAAATGGGGGAGCTAATGCTTTACTGCATTACGGTATCAAGACAACCAAACAAATGACAGCCCATCTTTGTCTTGATATCGAAGAAAAAACGGGCGTTTATGCTTTCACGCTCTCACTTGCACCCGTGAATACCTTGATAATTGAGGAACACGCTAACTCAACCTCAACGGCTCTTGGAAAAGTTGGGGAAGAAAGTCTTTTTTTTGATAAGATGCAACAACTGGACACGCCCACAGATAATGCGATACGAAATGAAATAAGTCGGTATAGCGTTTTTCATTTCCATGATACCTCTGAAACCACCTACATGCGCGGTAACTGTGATATTAATAACAATCGAATCCTTCAGAGTGATGGTAGCAATTTGGCGGCAGTACTTTATAAACTACAAAAAATCCAGAAACCCTATTATGAAAGAATTGTTAAAACGATTCGTCAAATCGCACCCTTTTTTAAAGATTTTATCCTTGAGCCTTTGACAATAAGCCCCCACGAGATTCAACTTCGTTGGCAAGCCCGTGATTCGGACTATGAATTTGGTCCTCATCAATTGTCTGATGGCACATTACGCACAATGGCATTGATTACACTGCTACTACAACCGGAAGAAGATTTGCCATCACTTATCATATTGGATGAACCAGAATTGGGACTTCACCCTTATGCTATCAGTCTTATTGCCGCACTCATTCGCAGTGTATCAATCTATACACAAGTGATTTTAGCCACTCAATCGATTAATTTATTAGATCATTTTGAAGTAGAAGACATCATTATCGTGGAACAACAGCAAGGTATATCTTTATTCAAACGGCTTGAGCCAGACAAGCTCACCACATGGTTAGAAGCATACGCCTTAAGTGAACTTTGGGAAAAAAATGTACTTGGCGGGAGTCCATCCCGATGATACGTTTACATATTGTTGTAGAAGGCAAAACCGAAAAGGAGTTTGTTGATGAGATACTCATGCCAGCATTTTCCCCGTTAGGGATTATTCCTGATGCACGTTGTGTGGCGACGAGTCGCAAAGGTGGACGCAAACACAGTGGGGGTGCGACAAATAGAAGTTATATCAAGCTAAAAAATGACCTTATTACTTGGATAAAAGAAGATCGAAAAGCAGATGCTCGGTTTTCAATGATGATTGATTTTTACAAGTTAGCTCCCGACTTTCCGGGTTATAAGGAAAGCCGTCAACAAAACACGCCTCAACAGAAAGTAAACATTTTGGAACAACGATTTTTTGAAGAAATCAATGATTATCGGTTTATTCCTTACATTCAACTACACGAATTTGAAGCCTTGTTGTTTACGGAACCGGAAAAATTTGCTATCGCCTATCCGAGTCGACAGAATAAAATCCAACAGCTGATAAAAATAAGAACACTGTTTGAATCACCTGAAGATATTAATGAAGGTAGCAATACTGCACCATCCAAACGAATTCAAGCTATTTTGCCTGAATACGAAAAAAGAACTGCTGGTCCCCTTATTGCCTTAGAAATCGGTATTGAAAAGCTTTGCGAAGAAAATTACCATTTTAATCAATGGATTGAAAAAATAAAACAACTTGTGTCGTGAGAAAAATTGTTTGGTTTCATTTTCTGTTATCTCTTGATGTTTAAATTTTTACAAACAACAATAACTACAAGGATTGCATATAAACAAAGATAAGGCTTGTTTTATCCCTGCTTATATGCAATCCTTGTAGTTTGTATTGTTTTTTAATCCTGTTCAAAACTTTCCAATTTCGTTGTACTCAATCACAAATGGAGAAAATTATGAAGATTCAATATGTTAGCTTTATTACCAACAACTTGTTTGCGTTATTCTGCCTGTTGATGGTTAATTTATCAGTGGTGCAAGCAGAACCCATAACAGTCGATCATGTCCGCGGCGCCTTTGAGTGGGCAAAAACACAGGGAACGTTTGACGAACCTCTTTATCTGTTCATTACGGGTCAGGCAAATCCAGACGAAATTCAGCTTGATAAGTTATCATACTTAGGATCTGCTGAATTGAAGGGTATGCTGGATGATTATCAGACTGCAACTGGCAATAAGCTTATCATCGTTATTGATGCCTGTTATGCAGGTTCATTCGTTAAATCTCTTGCGGCTCCCAATCGCGCTGTTATAAGTAGCACTGCTGCAGATGGTTTGGCTTATTTTGTTGATGAACAAGGGTTTAGTCGTTTTTTTACCCAAAATATATTGCGGGGTATGAGCTTTTTAGAAGCCTTTGAATACGCTGTTCATTTACAAAATAGTCTGTTAGCAAAGATGGATGAACGTTTTACCGGTGGTTCAGCGGAGTATATTGCACCGACGCAGACATCTCAATTGGATGATGATGGTGATGGCATTTTCACTGATAATGATGGTAAGTGGTTACGCCAAATAAATATCGGTAACAGTGATAACAGAGGAAAACATGCTGCCATTATCATAGCGGCTAGTGACAATCGGACAAGCAATTTACTTTGGGACACTATAGAATCCATTTCTAACTATACTTATAAGGTGTTCAACCACAAAGGTTTTGGCAATAACGAAATCTATTACATTTCCCCAGCATCATGGGCAGATTTCAACGGTGATGGCATCAATGATAACATTATAGATGCGCCAAAGGTTAGTTCTGAGTATGAAGACCCTGAAGTTGATGCGGTTGAATCTATAAAAGGTGCTGCTATCATCGTCGCAGGCAGTGGCAATTATTCAGCTAACCATCTTTGGGACACCACTGAATCTATTACTAATTACACCTACAAAGTTCTCCATAAGAAAGGATTTTTAAACAAACAAATTTACTACCTTTCGCCAAAACCTTGGGCGGATATCAATGGAGATGGCAATGATGACCACATTGTAGATACACCTCGCCCGGGTCGTTCTATAACCTTGGATGATATTAAAAATGCATTTGAGTGGGCCAAAGAACAGGAAAAACTTGATCTACCTCTTTATTTCTTCTTTATCGGTCATGGTGGCGTAGGCAAACTACAACTTGCCAAAAATACCAATATGTCAGCCAAAGAGTTTAAGGGCATCCTCAATGATTACCAACAGGCAACGGGTAATCAGGTTGTGATCCTTTTAGAGGCTAGTTATTCAGGCTCTTTTTTACCTCTATTAGCTGCCCCTAATCGTGCCATCATCACTAGTGCTAAGGCTAATGAATTAGAGTACTTTGAGGACAAACAAGGGTTTAGTCGTTTTTTCACCCAAAATCTTGCGAAAGGTATGCACTTTTTAGAAGCTTTTGAGTACGCTACGGAGTTACAAGGTCAAATGCTAAAAAAGATGGGGGAACGTCTTGCAGGTGGTTCAGCAGATCATATTGCACCGACGCAGACACCTCAATTGGATGATAACGGTGATGGCATATTCACAGATGCAGATGGTCAATGGCTACGCCATATAGACATTGATCACCGTACTGATGTGCCTATAACAATTGAAGCACTCACCCCCTCTACCACTTTACAAGCAGGTCAAGCACTCCTGCTTAAAAGCCGTATTCAAGGGTCATTCAAACGAGCGTGGGTAGAAATTGAGATTAACAGGAATTTCCAAACGAATCAACAACTAGAGCTTTCTCAAGCCTCTGAGGAAAATATATGGGAGACCACTTGGAAAGAAACGTCTTATAACGGTGATTATCAAGTCACTTTTTATGCAGAAAACCTACAGGGCAGCACCGTCAACAGTGGAGAACCTGCGACAATTAAAGTAATCAAAGGGTTGGAGCCACCTCAACAACGTCTTGCTATTGTCATAGCAGGTGGTGGCAATGATGATTCAAACGGGCTATGGGATGATACTGAATCCATCTCGAATTATATTTATAAAATGCTCCATGAGAGAAAATTTACCGATGAAGAAATCTACTATCTTACTCCTGAATTGGGAGCAGATTTCAACGGTGATGGAGTCAATGATGATGTGGTTGATACATCTTCTCCGGGGCAGCCATTAACTGTTGATGACATCCATACCGCAATGGAATGGGCTACAAAACGTGGAACATTGGGACAACCGCTTTATTTATTCTTCACGGGTCATGGAAGTCCTGCTAAAGACGGAAGACTTAAATTAGCCAAACTGAAGTATATTCGCACTTCTATGTTAAAGAAACTCCTTGACGAATACCAAAACACCACTAGCAATCAAGTAATCTTGTTCATTGACGCTTGTTACTCCGGTGTATGGGTGAAGCAGTTAAAAGCACCCAAAAGAGCGATTATCAGCAGTAGTGATACCAATGAAATTGCCCTTTTTTCTGACAACAAAAGCTTCAATTACTTTGTGGCTAGATTTTTAAGAAGTAACACACCCATATATGAGGCATTCAATTTGGCACGCAATGAGCAAAGTAAAATGATTGGCACTCAAATACGAAGCACTATCTCTCTTAGCCAAACACCACTACTAGACGATAACGGTGATGGTATTTACAATTCAAATGACGGACGCTGGCTGAAAAAACTCCATATTGGTAATCGGCTTGAAAGCGGCAGTCTTATCGTTGAAGTTGAAGGAGTCACACAATCAACGACTTTACAAGTGGATCAACCGCTTACTCTAAAAGCTGAAGCTGATACAGATACCGAATTAGCCAGTCATGTTTGGGCATTAATTAGGCCACCTAAAATGAATCTCGTCTTAGACACTAATGGTACCCCAATTTTAGACTTTCAACGTTTAGAACTCTCACATACGGAAGATACATTTTGGGAAGGCACTTGGAATGATGCCGTCTATAATGGTGATTACGAAATCACCTTCTATGCACAAGACAAACAAGGCAATATTGCCAGCAGCGATAACTCAGTCATCATCAATATAACCGGCGGCGTGAAACCACCCGAACAAGCCAATGTGCAAATCGTCATGGCAAAAGACCGTTACCGCCCTGGCGAACACTTCAAGGCCGATTTGATTGAAAACTTGGGCTGGGGTTATGATTTATATGCCGCTATCGTTTTACCTGATGGTAATTTCATCACCCTAAAAAATACCAATGACTTTGCACCGATTAACCAGCCAAGAAATTGGTTAAAACCGAGAACCCAAAACCAGTCTATGACGTTGCTTGATTTAACCTTGCCAGAAAATTTAGCAACAGGGGAATATTGCTTGTATGGAATTTTGTCACCAGAACGAGAAGATGTATTTGAAACATTGGCTCAGGATTTATGGGTAATGGAACAACAGTGTTTTGAAATTTTTTAAAAGCAATACATTTTGAGTCAAAAGTTTTTCGTAGGGTGGGTAGAGCAGGAGCGAAACCCACCGATCCCCTATATTAGTATACCTCAAACTCTTTATAATCTGAATGTATCCAGTTATTTTGATCATAAGGATCAGCCCCGGCTGTCACCAATACGCCATAAGCTTGGTATTGCCCTTTGGCAATATCGCTGGGGAGCGGGAAATCCATAATGGCGTAGGTTTTTTGTCCGGCGATTTCAACATTGGGTTGATAGCTTTGGATTGTATTGGGCCAGCTAAAGGCGAGAGGATAGGCAATTGTCATAAAGTTGCCATCTGGAAAGACTATCGCAACATATAAGTCTACCACCGCTTGCCTATTGACTTGCATATCTAAGCGTAATGGATTGCCAGTGGTATAGCGGCTTTGGTTTAGCTGCATTTTGACGGTGGCTATGGAACATTTGGGAGCTTGTACTTCGCCTTGCACGATTTCTGACCATACGCCTTCTTTGTCTTGGGCTTGATAGAGAATCTGCCATAAACCCGCCTTGGCACAAAACCCATCATACTTCACCCCATAATTGTCTTCAACGGCGTTGTATAACATGGGGATTTCTATGCGATTAAAATCGGTGTCTTCGCCTTGATACTCCCTGACTTGATACTGAGGCGGAATCAAGATGGCGCGTGTCTGATAAATTTTTTCAATATCGGTTGTTTTGATCCAAAGGGTGGTGATGCCCTCATTTTC
>JAUCGK010000290.1 GCA_030378085.1 Candidatus Parabeggiatoa sp. HSG14 | reverse complement strand
ACTCACCAATCAAGCAACCCTAAGCGTAAGCGAGGGGATAACGGGCTGATACTCCCTTATTCACATCAACTTAACTTGTTTACATAAATTGTAACATGTTAACAAATGTCAATAAAATTGTTATCTTAGGATAATCCCTTATGGTTGCTCTTGTGTCAAGCATTTCTATTTAACTCGATGATCAAGTTTTTTTCCAAAATGAATCTATAACTACAAGGATTATTTATAATAAAGGATTAAATCAATGTCATCAAAAGAAAATAACCTCATTTTAAGAGCTGTTGTGATTTTTTGAATCGTTATGGCTTGGTGTTTCGTATGCTCTTGACTCAATAGATATCTTTGATCTCACAAATGGCTTTGATCTTATCCTTTATTATAAATAATCCTTGTAGTTATATAAAAAAATCGAAAAACTTGATCATCGAGTTTAACGATCTTATTCTAATTTGAAAACGAGAAAAAGTTGGCTATACTATATAGTTGTATAAATTTGTTAATTGAAGGATATTATCATGCGAATATTTCCAGTAAAAATCTTAGTGCTTATGTTGGCACTTAGTCTGTTAAATGTTGGTTGGGCTCGTTATCCATCGGGTAACAATCACAGCAATGTATCTATCGTCATAGAAAAAACTTCACCATCAGTGATGGGGGAGGAGCTTTCTTTCTTTGACATAAATCCTCTCCTGTCTTTTGCAATGGGAATAAATATACAGGTTGACTTTAATCTATCCCCCCCCTTATTTGAGTTGGAGCCACTACCTGCGCCGATATTACCAGAGGAATCACAAAATTGGGTTTGGACACAAACTCAATCCAATTGTGATCTCGCTGAATCCATGCCACCAATGAAATATTGGTTTTTTGAGCAATCAAATTGCAAACCGCCCAAATCTGAGCAACTGCAAGTTCAAGCTAAACCTGCCAAACCAGAGCCACCTGTGGCTCAATCAAATCCAGTGAAACCAACATCGAAAAGTGTTGATTCTTCAGATAGTAATCCTCATTGCGACTTGAAAAAACAAGATGTACGGTGGGGACATTATCGTCCTTTTAAGCATGACTCTTTCAGCGGCAATCCCAGTTGTACTCAACAATTAATTATCCCTAATAAATGTGTATATTACTCAGGGGATATGATGGGAATTGATTTGATATTGACAGAAGAACTTAAGGTGCTTGCTAAAAGCAAAGTTGAGGGTTATGTATTAGTCGCGCCTCCCATGGGAGATGTCATTACCATTCCTGTGGAAATAGACATGCCGAAAAAAAGGCATAAACTCATTGAGTTAGCTAATTTGGATACCTCAAATTTTGCCGAGGGAAATTATCAACTGGCTTTCGTGTTAACCAATTTGGATAGTGATCCTGTTAATGTCAATAATTGGTATCATGGGCTTAAAGGTTTAATCAGTACTGCACGCGTGAAAATCAGAAATGGGCATCAATACGATGCCGAAGATACCGATGGCAATGGTACAATTGACTGCGATTTAAATGGGGATGGTTATTGTGAAACGTCTTCCAACTTTCATCATCGGCATGGTATTAGATTTTTCTTTGGAAAACCTGCCTGCAAAAAAGGTATCATTATTCCACATCCTAAGAAACACGTTTATTATCAAGGTGATAACATTGGACTTTATCTGGATTTTCCAGAGTCCCTCAAAATCGTTGCCAAAGGTGAAGCCGATGCTTATGTGTTAGTCGCGCCTCCCATAGGAGATTTTTTTGTCATCCCTGTGCAAATAAATGAGGGTGAAAAACTGCACAAATTTTTTGAATTGGCTCATTTGGAAACCTCAACCTTTGTTAAAGGAGATTATCAAATCGGTTTAGTCTTAACCAATCAGGGAGGCGATCCACTGAATGTCAATGATTGGTATCTTGATTTTAGAGGTTTGGTGAGCATCACGCGCATCAAAATCAGTGCAGGGTGCGATGCCGAAGATGTTGATGGTGATGGCAAAATTGATGGTGATGAAGATAACGATGGTTTTTCTGATAAATTGATTGAAGAAAAACCTGTTGAAAAAGAACCTGCTAAAACGGATGATAAACCTGCTAATGAAACATCAAAACCAGCAACTACGCCACAGCCCGAAAAACCGGTGACATTACCGCCTGATCTTGATTTCCGAGGTAATCATTTAGAACCGCGCCCAGGACAAAAAAAACCGACAGTACTACCAAAACCAGTTGATGTACCTACCACGCCTCCAGTTAGTGCGCCTGTGACACCAGCACCGGTAGTGCCTACCACGCCTCCAGTTAGTGTGCCTGTAACACCAAAATCGGTAGCACCTACCACACCTCCTGTTAGTGCGCCTGTGACACCAAAACCGGTAGTGCCTACCACACCGCCAGTTAATGTACCTGTGATACCGGAACCGGTTGAACCTCCCGTAGTATCACAACCTGTTAACGTACCGCCGGTTACGATAGTACAGCCTGTGACACCAAAACCGGTTGAAACTCCCGTAGTATCACAACCTGTTAACGTACCGCCGGTTACGATAGTACAGCCTGTGACACCAAAACCGGTTGAAACTCCCGTAGTATCACAACCTATTAACATACCGATTACGATAGTACAGCCTGTAACACCAAAACCGGTTGAAACTCCCGTAGTATCACAACCTATTAACATACCGATTACGATAGTACAGCCTGTAACACCAAAACCGGTTGAAACCCCTGTTATAGCGAAACCCGTTGAAATACCAGTTACGTCACAGCCAATATTGGTTGAAACTCCTGTTATATCACAGCCTGTTGAACAACCGATAACAGAGTCCGATGATAATGAAAACTTCGAGGATGATAACTCCGAGGATGACAATTCCGAAGATGACAGTTCCAAGGATAAAAACTCTGACGATGACAATTCCGAAGATGACAGTTCCAAGGATAAAAACTCTGACGATGACAGTTCCAAGGATAAAAACTCTGACGATGACAATTCCGAAGATAACACTTCCAAGGATAAAAAATCTTCTAAAGATGACAACTATTATTATGAGGATGACAACTCTGATGATGATAAGTCGGAGGATGACACTTCCAAGGATAAAAAATCTAAGGACGACAACTCAGAGGATGACACTTCCAAGAAGGGAAAATCTAAAGGGTAATAACTCTGAAGATAGTAATTTTTCTGCCTTATAGGTGTTCTGGATTTTTTAAATAATTAATTTTATTAATTTTATTATCGTTCCTAAATTTTATTTGGGAACGATAAAAATCCCGAACTCCTATGCATTCACACTATAACCTTACCATAAAGATCATGTTCATCAGCTTCTATAATCGTCACTTCCACAAAATCTCCTGATGTTAAATTCAACGCTTCGTTTGCTTCAATCACTACTACGCCGTCTATTTCTGGCGCTTCAGCAACAGTACGGGCATAAATAGCTTCGTGAGTCACTTCATCTATTAGCACCGTTACCATTTTTCCCACCTGTTTTTGAAGCTTGTCTGCACTAATCGCACTTTGTAATGTCATAAAACGGGAAAGACGTTCTTCCTTAATTTCATCAGGTACTATGCCAGTGAGCGCGTTAGCTGAGGCTCCTTCTACGGGAGAATACTTAAAAGCACCCACGCGATCCAATTGTGCTTCTTGAATAAAAGCCAATAATTCCTCAAACTCCTGTTCTGTTTCTCCTGGAAAACCAACAATAAAAGTGCTACGTAGGGTTATGTCAGGACAGAGATCGCGCCAGTGAGCGATACGGTTCAACATACTTTCACTATTCGCGGGACGACGCATGGCTTTGAGAATGGTTGGGCTACCATGTTGTAAAGGAACATCTAAATAAGGCAATATCAAACCTTCAGCCATCAATTCAACCAATTGATCAACATGAGGATAGGGATACACATAATGTAATCTTATCCATACACCGAGATTTCCCAAATGGCGAGCCAGTTCAGTAATCCGCGTTTTGAGTGGATGGCCCTGCCAAAAATCCAAACGGTATTTCGTATCAATACCATAAGCCGCCGTATCTTGAGAAACAATGAGCAATTCTCTGACTCCCGCCCCGACTAAACGCTCTGCCTCATCTAACACTTCACCGATAGGGCGACTCACTAAGCGTCCACGCAAACTGGGAATAATACAAAAACGACACTTTTGGTTACAACCTTCAGCAATTTTGAGATAAGCATAGTGACGAGGTGTCAGTTTGATACCACCAGGCGGTACTAGATCACTATAAGGATCATGTTGTGGTGGTAGTTCGGTATGGATGATTGTCATGACTTCATCCAAGGCATTTGGTCCCGTGACTGCCAGTACCTTTGGAAAAGTTTCCTGAACTATCTCACCGCGCGCGCCTAGACAACCTGTGACAATCACTTTACCATTTTCTGCCAATGCTTCACCAATCGCATCCAAGGATTCTTCCACAGCATCATCAATAAAACCACACGTATTCACTACCACAAGATGTGCATCTTTATAGCTGGGAGTCATCAAATAGCCTTCAGCACGTAATTGGGTCAAAATACGTTCTGAATCTACGGTGGCTTTAGGACAACCCAAGGAAATGAAACCTATTTTGGGGAGGTTCTGATTCATAATGACTGCTATAGCTTTTCAGATAAATGTTTTGGCTTGAAAACCTGACAGGTTTTAGAAACCTGTCAGGTTTGACACGTTTAGTTTTTTTGAAATTCTATATCTCTATGGCCTAATATGTCCATCTCCCAATACGACAAATTTTTGAGAAGTTAAACCTTCTAATCCGACAGGCCCTCTGGCATGAAATTTGTCAGTGCTGATACCAATTTCGGCTCCTAAACCATATTCAAATCCATCGGCAAATCGGGTAGAAGTATTTACCATGACAGAACTAGAATCTACTTCCGCTAAAAAACGTCTCGCCCGTGTCCAATCTTCAGTGATAATCGCATCAGTATGTTGAGAACTATGTAAACGAATATGTTCCATTGCTTCGTCTAAGTCTTTGACAATCCGTATAGATAAAATGGGTGCTAAATATTCTGTGTCCCAATCTTCCTTGGTAGCCGCTTTAATCTGAGGCACTAAGGCTTGAGTCGTAGCACAGCCACGTAATTCCACTTCCGCAGTTTGATATTTTTCAACCAAAGGTGGCAACACTTGGGCGGCAATCTCTTGAGCCACTAACAATGTTTCCATCGTATTACAAGTACCATAACGTTGTGTTTTAGCGTTGTAAGCAACTGCAATGGCTTTTTCAAGATCAGCTTTATCATCAATATAAGTATGACAAATACCATCTAAATGTTTAATAACAGGAACACGCGCTTCAGTACTAATCCGCTCAATCAAACCCTTGCCACCTCGCGGAATGATGACATCAACATATTCTGGCATACTGATTAATTCGCCAACTATTTTTCTATCCGTAATCTCAATGACTTGCACCGCAGTACTTGGTAATCCCGCAGCAGTTAATCCTGCATAAATACAGTTTGCAATGGCTTGATTAGAATGAATGGCTTCAGAACCTCCCCGCAAAATTGTGGCATTACCAGATTTGAGACATAAACCCGCAGCATCGGCAGTCACGTTGGGACGCGATTCATAAATAATACCGACAACGCCCAATGGCACACGCATTTTACCCACTTGAATCCCACTGGGACGATAATTCAAATCGGTTATCTCACCTATCGGATCAGGCAAAGCAATCATTTGCCGCAAACCTTCAATCATACTAGCAATACGGGAGTCATTTAAAGCCAAGCGATCTAATAAAGCAGACTCTAAGCCTTTCTTTTTACCCGCTTCTAAATCTCTGGTGTTAGCAGCAATGAGTTGCTCGCGTTGTTGTTCCAATTGCTGAGCAATTTCTTCTAAGGCATTATTCTTCTTGCCAGTTGACGAACGAGCCAATACTTGTGTCGCATCACGGGCTTGTTTGCCAATATGCAAGGTATATTCTTGTAAATTCATCTTTAATTAATTCTCCATAAATACTCAACGGGAGTAGGTTCACTGAATGGAAACTCTATAAAAATATTTTGAACAGGATTTAACAGATTAACAGAATAATACAGCCAATATTTTCATGACAGCTTGTGTAACTGATGTTACACAGCACGTTTCTTAAAGCCTTATCGTTTTTAAGGAAAATAACAAAAGGAAAATAACAAAAGCAATTCTGAGTATACCGAAAAGGTCTGTTATTCGTATGATGTTCACCTTTTTTTAAACCGTATATAACTACAGGGATTACTTATAATAAAGGATAAAACTGTGCCAAATGAATGGAGTCAC
>JAUCGK010000289.1:3147-6291 GCA_030378085.1 Candidatus Parabeggiatoa sp. HSG14 | reverse complement strand
TAAAATGGTTGTTATATTTAGTTAATTTTGGTTTTTGAAAAATAATTAGGTTACATGACTAATGGAATTTATTGTTAACAACATAAGTAACATAGTACAAGGTATTACCCTCATAGCTATGATATGGGGTATCTTAGTTGCTAAACGTCAACTGTCCCATCTAAGAACCGAAGCAGAAAATCAATATAAATGGTCTATGCGTAAGTACGCTATGTCATATTCACTTTCCCATAGTGAGCCATTTCGACAAGCTCGAAGCAACTTAGAGAAAGCTTTTTGTATATTTAATACTGAGACATCTGTTTTAGCAATGGAAGAGATCGAGAAAGTTACGAAGAACAATCCTTCAATTCATGCTGATATTCTTTATGTATTAGCCCATTGGGAAAATATGGCATTAGCTATTAGGGAAAAAATAGCTGATGAAAAAGTGGCATTTGAGATGGTTGCAACGACAGTTGTATTATTCACCAAGGTGTTTAAAGAGTTTATAGAATGGCGGCACAAGAAAACTGATGGACGTGCTTATGAGTACTTGATACCATTATCTGACAAATGGGAAACAAAGTTAAATAAGGTTAAAAAGAAAAAACAACAGCGTTGGTTTCAGTGGTGGTAATATCAATTTCTCCAATATTATAGTTCATGTCACTCAACTATTATTTCTCAGTACTGAATTTAGTTTAATGTTAAGTTTTAAAATAATATCATTATTATCCATAAGAAAAATAATAATTTTTCAGTATTTTGATCATTGATTTATAAATATTTTATATTTAACTGAACCAATGCCTATTTCTCTAATATTAGGATAAGCTTATGAAAAAACTTGATGTGCTTGTTCTTACAGATCACACAACTCACGGAAAAGGAGAGTCAATCTATCGTCTACTCCAGTCAATGGGTGAAAATGAACTGTGTTTAAGTCTATTTATTGTGTCAAGAAGTAACGAGGAAAACAAAGCATTTTTCGATGATGTTACCTCTAATGATGTTCATGGGAAATATATTGACAAAAATTTTTGTTACACTGAACATGGAGATTGGTATAAAGGCGGTATACGGAAAAAAGTAAGTGAATTTGATGTCATCTTTTTAAGGGTAGATAGGCCAGTTAGTGATAACCAATTGTTAACATTGAAATCCACATTTTCAGCTCAAATTATCGTCAATGATCCGGTAGGTATTATTGAAACGGGTTCAAAGAAGTTTCTCCTACAATTCAAAGAATTGTGTCCTGAAATGGCATTATGCAAAAGTATTGAAGATGTAGAAAGAGAAGCGGATAAATATCAAGTGGTGTTAAAACCAATTAATGGATATGGCGGAGAAGGCCTTATAAGGGTTAGTAAAGATTATATTTGGTTTCAAGAAAATAGAGAAACGAGAGCAAGTGGAAGAACTAGGCTAATTCGACAATTTGAAAATAGCGAGGAAATGCTTGCAATGAGGTTTTTAAAGAATGTAACTAAAGGAGATAAACGTGTTATTGTTGTTGGTGAAAAAATCCTTGGTTCCACTTTAAGAATGCCAGCTAACGATTCATGGTTATGTAACTTAAAGCAAGGGGGTAAAGCGAGTTTTTCTGAAGTAACAGAAAGAGAAAAACAGATTGCAGAAACAATCTCTCCAGCATTGCAAAAAAATGGAGTCGTTATCTTTGGGTTTGATACATTAGAAGATGATTATGGCGAAAGAGTATTATCAGAAATAAATACCTTAAATGTTGGTGGATTGATTCAGGCACAAGAGTTTTCTGGACAACCTGTAGTAGAACAAGCATCCAACCAAATATGGCAGTATATAAAGGAAATTAGTAAGCGTAACCATGTATAGTTGTCCAGAAAAGTTTCGTGCCAAACCTGCCAGGTTTTTAAAACCTGGCAGGTTTTCACTTTCTGTCATCTAATAAAAAACGACTTTCAACAATGTTTAGCAAATCAATGCCCTATTTTGTAGACTCAAAAATCGGTTACATCCCCTCTATTCGTATCACTGCTAAATCATAAAATTGCAACAGCTTTTCATCTTCATATAACACTTTTTCTGGCATTTTGGCAGCCATTTCAATGATGATATGATAATCCTTTTGTTCCCAGGCTTTTTTAAAACCTGCTCGCATGACTTCCAAACGAAATTCTTTTAAACGCTTTTTTGGATTTTGGCGATATTGTTTAAATTCACGTAATAAATGGTTTTCACGTAATTTTTCTAAATCCCATGCTTTATTGGGATTAGGCACGTACCACCGTTCTATTGCGCGTTGTTGTAAAATAAGATTATCTTTTGTGAGATTGCGACACTCTTTAAAGCGATTGGATAAATAACTATGAATTTGGCTAGGTACTTCATCTGTGCCATCGTATTTCAAAAAGCTAAATTCTAATAGCGTATCCAATTCTGGCATGATTTCATATTTTTTCCATCCCGCACCAATAAGCTTGATGAATTCTGGATGAATTTCTTGGCGTGTTGAAGGGCGTTTTTTTAGAAAATTGTGTAGCCAATCAATAGCAGTGCGTTCATCAGAAACAAATAGCTCTATTTAGGCTCGCTACCTACCAAAAATAGTCAATAAAAGCTTTAGAATATACAAAACAACATGGATGAAAATTTTACCAATTACTAATAAAATCTTACCGAGCATTAAATCACCAAAAATGGATAGATAAAGTATGAGTAAAGAGAAAAGCAATAGAAAGATAATAAAACCTATCCGAAAATATAATTCTAACTTTTTTCCAGTTTTTCTTTTTTGAGTTCTATGATACTTATTTAAAGCGTTTCTTTGTTCTTTGATATACGTTTTAATATCTCTATAATTTTTCATGATAATACCTTCACCAATGCCAGAATTTGTTGTTTCGTTCATTATGCACGACTTCCCGAAACCCAAGTAACATAAGAGTTTAGGGAAATCTGCGTTGCTGTCGAAATGAAAACGCTGAAGCGTTGAAACCAAAACTATTATTTTTGCTTGATAACCAGCAAAGTAATATTTATCGTTCCCAAATTTTATTTGGGAACGGACTGTTTCTGAAGCTTTGCTTCACCAGTGACGTTTTATCGTTCCCAAATTTTATTTGGGAACGGACTGTTTCTGAAGCTTTGCTTCAATAGTTCTCATTGAGTTGCTACAGTTAA
>JAUCGK010000289.1:0-3048 GCA_030378085.1 Candidatus Parabeggiatoa sp. HSG14 | reverse complement strand
AAAGAGTGTTTTTCTCAATTTCTCTTTATTATCTGTTATTTTTGATTTCAGTGTTTTTTTGAAGCGAAGCTTCACAGGCAGTGCGTTCCCAAATAAAATTTGGGAACGATATCAAAAACGGTTTGAAGGGACACTCCCCTTTTTACCCCCCTAACCCCCCGTACACAGGGGGAAGTCCCATCCCGAAACAGCTATATATAAAAGGCATGAAAATTGCTTGTGAAATAATCTTTTATTTATCAATATAATATAAATTAAAATTTCTTGGTATCTGAGAATTGAGGCAATATTGAGGTTTTTTTAGATTTTTATCGTTCCCAAATTTTATTTGGGAACGGACTGTTTCTGAAGCTTTGCTTCACCAGTGACGTTTTATCGTTCCCAAATTTTATTTGGGAACGGACTGTTTCTGAAGCTTTGCTTCAATAGTTCTCATTGAGTTGCTACAGTTAAAAGAGTGTTTTTCTCAATTTCTCTTTATTATCTGTTATTTTTGATTTCAGTGTTTTTTTGAAGCGAAGCTTCACAGGCAGTGCGTTCCCAAATAAAATTTGGGAACGATATCAAAAACGGTTTGAAGTGAAACCAATCCATATTTTGAAACGAGCATTTGCAACGATCACTTTTCACTTTTCACTTTTAGTTTCATCATCAACGATTGTGAGTATGGCCTTTTTTTGACCAACACTTGCGCCTCTTGTTCTATATAGAGTGAGATTAATCGTTTCGTTACCTTCAATTTCTGGATCATCCAAAATGGGGATTTCAAATTGTTGAGAACCGCAACTTTCACCACTGGTAGTATCTCCCCATTGCAATGTTCCCTGTGTTGCAACGTAATCCATTCCTGATGTCGCAGTACTCGGTTTTTGGCTGTTAGTACTATATGACACAGAGGCACGAGACAAAGGAATAGCACTGCCTTCACATCCGCTTCCACTACGACTCACTGTAATAATCGCTTTTTTACGGTTCTCATCAACCGTATAATTCGTTGCCGCAAAATCAATGGTGCTACCATCGTTGTCAATAATCGTTAAAACTGCATCACCTTGATCCAATTTAGCTTTACCAGATGTACATTCTTCTACCTGATAATATTCTGTTTTTGGTGTCTCCTGATAAAAATTGGTATCTGAGGATTGAATCTGATTACTAACAACTGGAGGATTTTGTTGACAAATAGGCGTTGTCACGGGGTTGTTGAGATGCAAATGAACCGTTTCGCTATTTTCAAAAATGCCATCATCTCTGATAGAGACACTCACATACCAAGGATCACAATCGCCATTGAAGTTGCCTTCAATTGTCTTACCCCAATTAAGGTTAACGCCAACCGCATTGTAGTCTTTATCAATAAGAGCTGTACCATCGCTGGTTGTCATTGTCACTTGAGCGGGAGGACTTTGGCTGCCACATGCCGTGCGATTAATAACAACCAGGGCTGATTGACTCCCTTCTTCAACACTGAAGTTGGCAGTGGAAAAACTGAAAATGCCCGGATTATCAGGAGCTACTTGGACACTTTTAAAATCGTTATCGTTGATGGACAACACAGCTTTGCTTTGTTCGATATGAGCTTCACCTGTTGGATTGCTGAGTTGTAACTGAATGGTTTCGCGATATTCAAATATTGAATCCTCTTTTACTGACACTTGAAAACTTTTGGGTTGGCAATCACCTGTCGCAATCCAAGTCAGTGTTCCTTTTACAGGCTGGTAATCATGGATGGTAGCTGTACCATTAGGAGTAGTCGCGAATGAGACAGAAATAGCAGGACTCCCTAGCCCACATTCTGTACGATTTACTTTAATAGTTGCGGTTTGATTACTTTCACTGACATGATAAATGGAACGCGAAAAACTGAGAACACCTGCACCACTCGTCACATCATTGTCCATGATAGTGAGAGCCGCTTGATTTTGAGAAAGCATTGCTCCTTTAACGTTGCTAAGGTGAAGATTGACCATTTTATCGCTTTCTACAACGGTATCATCCAAAATGGGTACATTAAAATTTCGGATACCACAATTATCGTTAGGATTTGCCCCCCAACTAAGCACATCATTAACACCAATATAGTCACGTCCTTCACTCGCTGTTCCCGTACTATCGCCACTGGCATCCGTAGTGTGATACGAAACAGAGGCGGGCAATGAAGTATTTTGACAATCTGTGCGTTCCACAGTAATGGTAGCAAATGGAGCGGCTTCATCCATAAAATACTCAGTTTGAGAAAAACCGATAAAACTGCCATCATTGCCCACAATATCATCATCAATAATTGTGAATACCGCATTGCCTTGATCAACCTCCGCACCACCAAAAGGATTATTCAGGCTAAGGTTAATTGTTTCATTGCCTTCCATAATAGCATCGTCCATCACAGACATATAAAAATGTCTTGGCAAACAATCACCTTCCGCTTTATTTCCCCAAACAAGTCTGCCACTAATCGCCTGATAATCATTACCTGCTTGTGCTGTGCTGTCACTACTGCTATAAGACACAGAAACGGGTGGACTCCCACTACTACAATGCGTCCGGTTAACAGTGATTTTTGCTTGGTGAATACCATTTTCATTGGCGTTATAGTGGGGTTTTGAGAAATTGATAAAACCCGCAGAGGCTATATCAGTGGTTGCACTGGCATCGGCTGGCTCCCCAAGTTTACCAAGAAACGAGTCATTGGGAGTGTTTTGATAATCAGGTGATTGTGTCTCTGCGCCAATAATGGCGGGATGTCCAAATAAGACTGTACCCATTAAAGTTATAAAATACTTAAATTTATGATTCATTGAGCGATCCTTTTATTGATCTGTGAAATTTCCGAAACAACTATCTAATAACTATCTAATTGGCGAAAGTATTGAACGCCATTATCGTTTTTGTAAGTATAGTAGATTTTTCAGAGAAAAAAGGGAATAGTATTAAAGAGGAATAGCTATAAGGATTTTTTTACAATTACTGATACTAAAATCAAAAATAAATATTGGATTTCAAACGATTATATAAAATATGTCTTGACTAAATATTCAATAATTTTAT
>JAUCGK010000288.1 GCA_030378085.1 Candidatus Parabeggiatoa sp. HSG14 | reverse complement strand
TGATGTTACGCACTGCACTTCCAAAAGTGAATATTGGAGTGCAAAATTTATTTTGCAAAGGTTGCACTCTAGTTGGCAAAATAAATTTTGCACTCCTGTTTGGAATCTATCTGCGTAACATCAGTTATATAATTTATCATCAATCAAGTCAAAACATTCTTTTAATTTTTCTTAGACTTCTTTCTTTTATTCAAAGATCGCACAATCAAGTTTTCTCAAAAGCTTATCAGTATTGGGTCCTATGAAATAGAACCCATTACCAATAATCAATTATCAAAAATAAATTTGCATATTATACACATGACAAAAACAACGGATAATATTCACTTTTGGTATGCTATCTGTAGAAATTCTTTACTTGATATCCAAGTTTTTAAATCGTATATAACTACAGGGATTACTTATAATAAGGGATAAGATTGTGCTATAAATTGAGTCACTCTTTCGTTAAATTTAAAATAAGATACCCATTTTATCCTTTATTATAAGCAATCGCTTTCCATATAGCGAGAATGGAAAAACTTTAATGTCAAGATTTAGACTTTGGAAACTTCGTGCGTAACATCAGTATTTAGTTTTTGTGGATATTTCAAAGTTATACTAAAGCACGGTCAAATTTTAGGTTTTTTGAACAACTGAAAAACAGGAAGATTACTGATAGACTATGCCTACCAGGTTTTAAAAACCTTTTAGTTCTAAAATCTGAAATCTGAGATTGATCGTTTAGAATTTAATCACCAAAAAATTTACAGCAACACACACAATTTTTTATACTCTGAACGTTCAAGTTTTCGGATTTTAAGACCTGCCAGGTTTTCAAAACCTGGCAGGTCTGGCGTATATTCTAATCCGAAAACTTGAACATTTGCAGTATATAAGGACTGATTATGAAATCATTTTTTCGCCAAAGACGTTTGGCTAATTACGTTGCTTTTTGTTATCTTAGCAATAAATAGCTCATTTGCTGATGCACAAAAAGGGTTATTATGGCAAATTGACAAACCAGGGTTAACCTCAAGTTACTTGCTTGGTACTATACATTCAGAAGAACCTCGCATCAAGCAAGTGTTATCTGCAATACACCCTCGTTTTAAAAAGGCTAAGAGTATTACACTCGAAATGCAGATGGATACGCCCACTATCAGAAAACTAACCCAAGCCATGTTTTTTGTTGGGGGAAAATCCTTGGAACAAGTAATTGGCAAAAGTCTTTATGCACAAGTGGTTAAAGCGTTGAATAAGTATGGTATGCCCCCAATGATGGCGAAAACACTCAAGCCGTGGGCAGTGATAGCCATACTCAGTACACCAATTCCAAAAACGGGGGAGTTTATGGATTTGCTGTTGTACAAGAAGGCAATGAAACTGCAAAAAACCGTACATGGTTTGGAAGAAATGGAAGAACAGCTAGCAGTTTTTGAAGATTTATAGTTAAATACTCAAATCATCTTGCTAACTGATGTTACGCACTGTACTTCAAAAGTGAATACCAGAGTAGTGCAAAATGAAATTTTGCTGATTGTAACAGATTTTGGGGATACCCCCCTAACCCCCCGTACACGGGTGGAACCAAACATCATTTGACACTTTGCTTTAATTTTTCTATTTTGGGACTTCCCCCTGTGTACGGGGGGTTAGGGGGGTGTCCTCAATTTTGCACTCCTGTTTGGAATCTATCTGCGTAACATCAGTTGCTAAAAGAAACTTTGAAAGATGTTGACAAGATGCCTGTCATTTTTGACAAACTGCTCAACTTGTATTTTCAGCGCGACTTGATTGCTTTGATGAAGTTCAGTGAAGAATATATGCAAGACAGCAGTATTGAAAGCCAAGCAGTGGTTAAAGATTTTTACAAACGGATAGTGGATGACCGTAATATTAACATGGTTAAACGTATGGAAAAACGTTTACAAGAAGGGAATGCGTTTATTGCCATTGGTGCTTTGCATTTACCAGGCAAGCTGGGAGTACTTAAGTTACTAGAACAACGGGGCTATCTGGTATCTGCTGTATACTAGAAAAACTAATGAATGCTGTAAAGCTTCAATATTCGAGATTACCCTAAGGAGTCAGGATTTTATAATCCCCAAAACTGGAATACTCAAACCTGACAGGTTTTAAAAACCTGTCAGGTTTAGTTTCGTATGTTATTAAATCCTGAATCCTAACGTCAAAAAATCGGATTTCTCAATAATATCAGTATTGGAACGATCTTGCACTAGATTTAAAAATAAGATATTTGCCAATACTTTAACTCATGGTTCTATTTTCCCCTCTCCCTATAACAATTTTTCAATAGCCGTTATTAAGCCTTTAAAACTAACAGGTTTACTCAAATAATCATTTGCACCGATTTCTAAACAATGCTCCCTATCACCTGGTATCGTTAAAGCAGTCAATGCGATAATAGGAATTTTGGCCATTTCTGTATCAGCACGAAGTCTACGAATTGCTTCTAATCCATCCATATTCGGCATTTGAATATCCATAAGAATCAATGCTGGATGTATTTCCATTGCTTTGTTAATAGCTTGTACACCATCATAAGCAATCACAACTTGATAACCTTGGCTTTTTAAATAGTTAAAGAGAGTTTCAATGACAGTATGGTTATCATCTACCAATAAAACCATTGCTGATGTATGTAACGTTTTTTTGGCCAATTCAAATTGAATTTTAGTGTTATGCAGTTTTGTCTTGTCTGTATGTAACATTTCTTTGGCCAATTCAAATTGAATGTCAGTGTTATGCAGTTTTGCCTCGCCACTAGGATATACTTTATCCATTATCATTTGTTGCCAAGGCAATGAAATAATAAAATGGCTCCCTTTACCTATTTCACTTCTAACAGAAATACTGCCACCGTGCATTTCTGCCAAACGATAAACTAAGGATAAACCTAATCCCGCACCTTCATGCGCTCGATTCAGTCCTGCATCAAGTTGCACAAAAGGTTTAAATAGATATTTCATATCTATTTCAGGTATTCCTATTCCAGTGTCTGAAACGATAAATTCAGCCATACCCTCTTCAACATTACCGTAAACTTCTAAATGAACCGCCCCTTCTTCCGGGGTAAACTTAATGGCATTATTCAACAAATTGAGCAACATTTGTTTTAGATAACGCTCATCAGCTTTAATAATGGTGACAGCAATATCAAAAGTAGTAGATACTTTGATACGTTTTTTTATTGATAATTCTGTAATGCGACGTAGACAAGTATTTGTAATTTTTTTGACAGAAATAGGGATAATTTCTAACTTTATTTTACCCGCTTCTATTTTGGCAAGATCAAGAACATCATTAATTAATGAGAGTAAATGATGACCACTATTTTCAATGATACGGAGAGATTTGTTTTGTTGTTCATTGATGGAACCATAAATACCTTCTTGTAATACTTCTGACATTCCTAAAATAGCATTAAGCGGTGTGCGTAATTCATGACTCATATTAGCCAGAAATTCATTCTTAAGACGAGCAGCACGGTTGAGTTCTGCATTAGCGGTTGCTAACTCCAGTGTGCGTTCTTCAACATGTTGAGCTAATGAAGCACGTTCGTTTTCTAATGTTTCCAATGCCTGTATTCGTTCCAATTCAGCAGAAGCGCGTGCGGCAAAAATTTGTAACATGGATTCTAACCGTTTTTGATTTAATAAAGGCTTAGTATCCATAATCACGAACAAACCCGTTACACTTCCATGCACATCAAACAATGGCGTTCCAATCCAGCTTTCAATCCCCATGTCGACTAGAAAAGGATTTGTAAAATGTTGTTGAACACCTTCAGAATAAGAACAACAAGATACCTTATTGCTATCGTTGATATCTTCACAAGGGGTGTTACGTAAATCATATTCTATAACATCATCAATCAACTGATTATCTACAGCCATAAAAAGAATCTTGATTTTTTTTGGAGCAGAAGGCAATAATCGTCCTATAAAAGCATATTTTACTTGCAATAAATTGGCGAGGTGTTTTACCAATGTTTGTAGAAAGTTAGTACCTGTTGTTGCTGAAACCCCTTCAACAATATTTCGCAGTGTTTTTTCAGCTTCTTTACGCTCAGTAATGTCCCGAATTGTGCTTAAAACGAGAAGACCTTCTTGAGTTTTAATGGGACTCAGACTAATCTCCACTGGAAATTCACTACCATCTTGGCACGAAGCATAAAGTTCCATACCGCTTCCCATAGCACGCGTATGTAGATTATTAAAATAATTGTACCAATGATGACGGTGTTGGTTTCTATAGCGTTCTGGTATTAAAATTTCTATGTGTTGATGGAGTAAATCTGCCCGAGAAAAACCAAAGAGTTTCTCAGTTTGCGTGTTGACAAATACAATCATTCCTTCTTTATTAACAATCACCATCGCATCTGGTGTGTTTTCCAGTAATTGCCGAAAATTGTATTTAGCCAATTTATGCTGAGTGATATCACGACAACTATATAGTATTGTTTTTTCTTGGATAGATAGCTGTTTTACATTAACAAGTAATGACAATATTTGTCCTGATTTATTAATCATTTGACATTCGATATTGTGGAGTTCTTTTACTTTTTCTAATTCATCAAACGAAATATAGTCACCTTTTAGTAATTTTGAGATGTTGCCAAAAGCTTGTATTTCTGCCATGGAAAATCCACAAAAATTTTCAATAGTTGGACAAATATAGGTAAATAGTCCCTCATTATTTGTAATGAAGACAGCATCTGAAATATTGTTCAAAATAACGTGCTGGAGTTCTTCAGAGGATTGATATTGTTCTTCCATTTTTTTACACTCAGTTAAAATTGTTCCCATAAATTGAGTATTTTTTGATGAAACTAATCTATGTATTCAAATTGTTTCTTAGGAATAAGCATAAAATAATTTTGTCAGCCATACCCCACTCCTTAGTAATTCTGTGCATTCTCCCTCCTTGAGAAGGAGAGGAATAGGGCAATGCCATTGACTTAAGGAGTCCAAACCTTTAGGTTTGGCTGATTCAGATTAAAATCAAAGACTTCCAAACCTAAAGGTTGGAACTCCAAGGCTTAATTCAATGGCATTGGAGGAATAGGAAAAAAGTTATTTTATATTATGCTAACGCTAGCTATTAAGCCATTGATACACCCTTTCATGTGCCGATTTAGCACGTATATATTCTTTCCGTTGCCTCGTGAGTCGTTCAGTCTTTCGGTAAAGGATGAGGCAATGGACAATGTACGGGATTTCGGCAGTCATATCTTCTGAAATGGAAACAGCCACATAACGCTTGTCATTGATATTGCTGTCTAATATAGCACTGCTTAGCAGGTTTGAATCCATTGGCCATTTTTCCATAAGCCATTGCCTTGCTGCTTTTTGTAATGCTATCTCAGTTTGTTGTTCCTCATCCCATTGGGCATTAATGAGCGCATTAAACTGACGGATAATTACTTGTTTGCTTTCACTGTCGCCATTATCCTCTATTTCCGCATCCCCTTCAATAATTTCCATTTCCTCAATAATCGGTTTTCTTTCTGGTAACTCTTTTAGAAATTGAATCACTTGCTTTTCTATGGGTTTAGATTCTAATAGAGGTGTTTTACCAAAAATCGTTTCCAACTTTGCAATCTGCTCTTTCGCTTGTTTAAGCGATTGAGTGAGTTCTTTATTTTTTATCAGTTCTTGATTTAATTGTTTGGTCAGTAAATTGTTTTCAGACTCTCGTTTTTTAATTTGGACCTGTAATTTTTGAATGGTTGTATCAGCATTATCTCTTTCTTTAACAACAAGCCGTGCATCAATATCTGCAAAACGTTGAGTAAACATCGTTTCCATGCGGAATATGTGCGTTTCAATGCGGGCAATGGCATCAGAGTTAGAGAGAGACGCTTCCTTGTGAGGTACATTCTTTTTTTCACTTTGCCTCTCAAGCTCAAATTCTTTGTTAGGTATACTCTCGTTTTCAATTTCCTTTCTCAATTCTGAGATACGCTTGCTTGAACCACCAGTTATCTTACGAATTTTTTCAAGCGACGGATAAATACCTTGTTGTTTAAGGATATCAAGTGCATTTTTTACAGCTTCTTTTGTAAGTTTACTTTTCATCGTTTTTTTATTCTATATTTGCAAGAGGCTCTAAGGTATTATTAATTACCATGCAGTTTTTTTTGTGAGGCGAGAATTAATAGATTATTTCTGATTGTAACAGATTTTTGGGACCCCCCTAACCCCCCGTACACGGGTGGAACCAAACATCATTCGACACTTTGCTTTAATTTTAATTATTACCATGCAGTTTTTTTGTTAGACAAGAATTAATGGATTAT
>JAUCGK010000287.1 GCA_030378085.1 Candidatus Parabeggiatoa sp. HSG14 | reverse complement strand
ATGTTTGGTTCCACCCGTGTACGGGGGGTTAGGGGGGTATCCCCAAAATCTGTTACAATCAGCAAAATTTCATTTTGCACTACTCTGGTATTCACTTTTGAAGTACAGTGCGTAACATCAGTTAATTCATCGAAATCTCAAAATTATAAAAATTTATATGTACTTGTGCAGGCAAACCTGACAGGTTTTAAAAACCGGTTTAGTTGTCGAAGTTATTTTATGCACGTTCCTTAAACCTTTAATCCGTTTAATCTTGTTCAAACATCCTTTGGTATTAAAAGTAATAGATTAAGCGAAGATAAAATCTCTGTCCGGGCGCAAGATATCCATCACTTCCCTCAATTGAAATACCACCAAATTCCGTTCCTTCGTTTCCATAAGGTTTATCTATCCAACCTATTAACTGTAAATTTTCAGTCCAATCGTAAATACCGCGTATCTGAAACAAGCCACTGTTGTCATGTAAGTTGGCAATCCAATTGGTATAGAAATTAAATAAGGGGGTTAACTCAATTTGTACACCACTACTAAAATAATCACGGCCTAATGTATAAACTTCACCGCGCTGAAGACGAGTTTGTAACGTAGACTCTGGAGATATATATTTATGAGTTTGGGTTTCTCCAACACCATTATGGAAGTATTCAATAAATCCGTAAAAATTTTTCTTAAATAAAACCCATGAATAATCCATATTAGTTACTAATGAGACTGTTGTCCCGCCCTCTTTAAGCCGAGTGGCACTCATATCTAAACGCCAAAGAGCTTCAAAAATATCTT
This sequence comes from Candidatus Parabeggiatoa sp. HSG14, assembly GCA_030378085.1. Lineage (GTDB taxonomy): Bacteria > Pseudomonadota > Gammaproteobacteria > Beggiatoales > Beggiatoaceae > Parabeggiatoa. The sequence continues at coordinate 5,560 of JAUCGK010000287.1, read as the reverse complement.
TGGTTAATCCAAATCCCACCACATTTTCATCAAAATGACGTGCCCCCAGTAAATCAAAATCCCATTGTTCCTTATAACGACCACGATATTTGAAGGCAAAACTGCTTTGTTCACTTTCAACATCGTTAGTATCGGGATTGCGACGCGGTAACAAAATCATTTGTAAATCATCACCACTGTCAAAGAGCCACTGTCCATAGAGCATGTCATCTCCGGTTTTGTAGTCTTTATCAATGGCTGTGGGAGAAAAAGGGCTAAATATATCAAGGGGATGAAAGACAAAACCATTGCCCCAACTCACAATTTGGCGGCCAGCGCGAAAAACCAATTGTTCACCGCTATAACCCACAAAGAGACGGTCTAAACGTTGTACAGCTTCTAATTCGTCATTGTTTTCCCATTTAGAAGTCAATTTCAATAGGCGGCGATTATCCCTGGGTAAAGTCGTGGCAGTTGAAGCGATGTTGGTAAGTGCTTTTCGTGTTTTTGGAGAATCACCATAAAGTGCTAACACTTCATAATGAATTTGAGCATCCCATGCTCCCCAACGGTTTTCGGCAGTAAGACGAAGATCAAGGAAGTTATCTATTGGTGATTGTGGTCCATACTGGGCATAAAGATTATCGTTTTGATAATGAGTGGTGACAAATTGGTACTTGATATGACCACCGAGTGACCAATCTTCTGCGGCAGCAATACTACTCAATAAAGCAAATAGGCCACTCAATAGATAATTAAGCTTGCGCTTCATCACTTTTAATACGACCATCATGCAGTTTTACCAAACGTTTGGAATAATCCATTACTAATTTGTCATGGGTAGAAAACAAAAAAGTTGTGCCATGTTCTTTATTCATTGTGCGTAATAATTGCATCAAAGATTCTGCGGTTTGAGAATCAAGATTGGCAGTCGGTTCATCAGCGAGAAGTAAACTTGGTCCTGATACGATGGCGCGTGCCACCGCCACCCGTTGCTGTTGTCCGCCCGATAAGTCTCCAGGCCGCCTATTTTCTAATCCCTTTAGCCCAACTTCTTTAAGTATGGTACGAGATTTTTTTGCACGTTCTTGACGATTAATGCCTTGTAATTGCATCACAAATTCGACATTTTCTTGGGCACTGAGAACAGGAATTAAATTATAGGCTTGAAAAACAAAACCAATCTTATGTAAACGCATTTCTGCTAAATTGGCTCTACTCATTTCATCAACTCGTTGACCATCGACTTCAATTTCGCCACTGGTTGGCGTGTCCAAGCCACTGAGGAGATTGAGTAAGGTGCTTTTGCCCGAACCAGAAGGGCCTGATAAACACACGAAATCGTTTTGGTGTATCTCCAAATTAATATCAACCAAAGCGGGAATAGAAATATGACCTTGTTGGTAGATTTTGTTTAAGTGACGACAAGTCACAGGCAATTGTTCCATACATGCACCGATTTTGGAAATGGGGAAGGGAAAGACTGAAAGAAAACAGAACTCAAAAATCCTCTTTTTTACGAAAGCTACTCTATGCACATAACTTAACTGATGTTAGGCAGATAGCTTCCAAACTGGAGTGCAAAATAAATTTTGCACGCAGATATTCACTTTTGGAAGTGCAGTGCGTAACATCAGTAATTTAATTTTAATTTGAGGAATGAGTGTAGTAAAGCAGAAGTTTCCATACTATATCAAGGTTGGGGTTTTTGGAAATCCGCACAATTGTTGAAACAACATTAAGTATGGGGATTTCTGCTTTACTGCACTAAGATTAAGGATGTGTTATTGGTTTATTAGTTTTTGTGCCTGACTAAAATTCTGGTAACCGACTTGGCCTTTGTGCAATTTCTTCATGGCCCTTATCTTTTTGCCAATGATGGCCAGTGGGATTAGCAAATGTTCTCGGTAACCCCTTATTTTCACTCGACTTGAGATTGCTAGAAATAGGTACTGGTAATTCAGACCATGATTCCATGTCAGTGTCTTGTGCAATTACTATTTGATCAGCTTCAAGACGAAGTATTTTGCCACTCGTAGTGAAATATGCTGTTCCAGAAACCAATACATCTTTGCCTAAAAGTGCTTGAGCTTCTTTGGGAGTAATTTGTTTAGCTATCCCTTTGATACCCATATTATGTTTAAGAGGAAGAAGCCTAAATGTCCGATCTTGAGTTCTAATGGAATCTATTCTACCTGCCAATTTTGTTTGACATGGAACCGGCATACTGGCTTCTAATTCTCTAAAAGCGGTAATAATTTCTGGCGTAATTTGGAGTTCTTTTTCCTTAAGAAAATGAATTTTATCTGCACCTTGATTAAAAACATAGCGAAAACACTGAAGTGCTTCTAATAAAGGTCTATCATAGAGTGAATCCTCCATTTCAGGATTGAGAGCTGCCATGAGACTTTCATGAAAATAATCAAGGCTCGTCCTATTAGGGACAAGCTCTGGATATAAGTCTGTTTGTTGAAATAGTTCTGGTGCTGCTTCTTGGAGGGTTGGCGATTCAATCACGAGGTGAGTTCCCTTTAACTCCAAAGCAAATTGTGTTGAAGCTTTTACCCATTTAGGAGGCGTACCACGTATCGTACTTCTTCCTTCAGCACGTAATCGTAATGAGCCTTTACTACCTTCAATGATGGCAGACAGTAACGCTTGTAGCAACGTGACTGAAACCATCTGATTTTTCGTATTTTGAATATCAATTTCGATTTGATAAGTTTGCATAATCAAATGACCTTAATTTAAAGTACCTCAAAAAAATTTATACAATTCAATTTTAGGAATATCCAAAAAATAAATTATCCCACTTTTAGGGATTGGGACAATTATTTTTTTGAATTTCTATTTAATTTTGCTAATAAATTTCATTTTCATTGTTTTTGATGCACATTCAATATTTGCTATATACGGCATCCTTCAGTTCCTACAAAAGTAGTTGACAGTTATTTCTGGTAATAGCGATTTCCCAAAATTAAAACTAAAAATATGGGTTTCGGGAAATTGTGTGCAATGAATAAAACAACTATTCACTACTTTTGAGTCCTATATACTGCTCATCATTTACACAATTTGTATTTTTTAGTATTTAGTATTCATGAGTCAAAAGTCAATTTCTTATTGATGGTAATTTCATTAAAACACACAATTTATGTGTGTATTTCAATCCTGTGATATCTCCTTGAAAAATATCATTTGATTGACAATATAAATCACGTTGTTACAAGAATAGTGTTATAGTGCAATTTAAGAAAAGTAACAGATAAACAATTCTATAAATCTTAAATTGTAATCTTAATCATAATTAATAGATATCTATCTGAGTACCAATACAAGTACGGGTATAATACAAACGTTACCTTTATATCTTCATTTAAACCACATCACTATATACTGCATACTGCGATTTGTTCATCAATAAGAGGAAAATTTCTTATCTAAATAATTTACTTATTTTTATTATATTTATTTTAAATTTTTTATAATTTTTTATTAGATAATAATGAGTTAAGAAAATTGATGGTGGTTAACCATTTTATTTTTTAATAAATCGAATTTTAAAAATTAAAAAATATCCTAAAATAACAATAAGTTAATAATTTAAGCAATAATTGTTCCTAAAAATATGGATAAATCCCATTTTTTAAAAAGTAAAAAACAATTCATTTTAACAAAACAAATACCAAATGGCGAATAACAAAACGCATCGCATCATTTCAAACATTTTATGCAAAATATCCACACTCATCGTATTTTAATTCTTGATTTTGGCTCACAATATACACAACTTATCGCACGGCGTGTTAGGGAGATAGGGGTTTATTGTGAAATTCATGCTTACAATATTGAAGAACAAGCTATTTATGATTTTCAACCTAAAGGGATTATCTTGTCGGGGAGTCCAGAATCGGTTAATGACAATGAAATTAATTTTTGTGCTCCAAACTGTGTATTTACACTGGGCGTACCAGTATTAGGAATTTGTTATGGGATGCATACAATGGCACGTCAGTTGGGTGGCAAAGTTGAAGCCTCTGATTTACGAGAATTTGGTTATGCTCAAGTACGGGCGCGTGGACATTCGCAATTACTTTCCAATATTGAAGATCATACCAGTTCCGAAGGTTATGGCTTATTGGATGTATGGATGAGTCATGGTGATCATGTCAGTGAATTGCCTCCCCATTTTAAATGTATCGCCTCGACAGATAATGCACCATTTGCAGGTATCGCTGATGAATCTCGCCATTTCTACGGACTTCAATTTCATCCTGAAGTCACACATACTTTACAAGGTGCCCTTATTTTGCAACGCTTTGTGCGTAATATTTGTGGTTGTGAAACATTATGGACACCTAGCAACATCAGCAAAGACAGTATTGAACAAATTCGTGCCAAAGTTGGTGATAACAAAGTGCTACTCGCTTTATCGGGTGGCGTTGACTCTTCAGTGGTAGCCGCTTTGTTACATCAGGCTATTGGAAAACAATTAACCTGTGTGTTTGTCGATAATGGCTTATTACGCTTACATGAAGCAGAACAAGTCATGGCAACGTTTGCCCAACATTTAGGCGTTAAAGTCATACATGTTGATGCTGAAACCCGTTTTTTATCCGCTTTAAAAAGCGTATCCGATCCTGAGAAAAAACGTAAAATCATTGGAAATCTGTTTATTGAAATTTTTGAAGAAGAAGCCGCAAAATTAAATTCATCAAAGGGATTTTTAGCACAAGGCACTATTTACCCAGATGTTATAGAATCCGCCGGTACGAAATCTGGCAAAGCCCATGTCATTAAATCCCATCACAATGTCGGTGGCTTACCAGAAAAAATGAAACTTCAATTGATTGAACCGTTGCGTGAATTATTCAAAGATGAAGTGCGTAAAATGGGTGTTGAATTAGGATTACCGCATCAAATGGTTTACCGTCATCCCTTTCCAGGGCCCGGTTTAGGAGTACGAATTTTAGGCGAAGTTAAAAAAGAATATGCCGATATCTTGCGTCAAGCTGATGCGATTTTTATTGAAGAATTACACAAACAAGGTTGGTATGACAAAGTAAGCCAAGCCTTTGCCGTGTTTTTACCGGTAAAATCCGTTGGAGTGATGGGAGATGCCCGACACTATGATTATGTGATTGCCTTGCGAGCTGTAGAAACCATTGATTTTATGACAGCACGGTGGGCAAGACTCCCTTATGAATTATTAGAAACGCTCTCCAATCGGATTATCAATGAAGTCACCGGTATTTCACGAGTCAGCTATGATATTTCTGGAAAACCTCCTGCAACCATTGAGTGGGAGTAAGTATAGCATTCCTAAATAAACCACAAGAGGCGTTCAATGGCACTGGTTCAGTTCAATGTAATCCTCATGGCAAGATATGCTTTCATTGCATTGATATAGCGTTTCCCGATTGGATAAAGTACAACCTCCCCTAAATCCCCTCCTTAATTAACTGATGTTACGCACTGTACTTCAAAAGTGAATACCAGAGTAGTGCAAAATGAAATTTTGCTGATTGTAACAGATTTTGGGGATACCCCCCTAACCCCCCGTACACGGGTGGAACCAAAC
>JAUCGK010000037.1 GCA_030378085.1 Candidatus Parabeggiatoa sp. HSG14 | reverse complement strand
TTTAAGCATTTATAGAGATCGTTCACTGAATAGGAAAGTCCTCGTTTTTAATCCTGTCCATTTTTTTAAGTCTGTTTAATCTTGTTCAAAACCACTGAAATCATTTATTATATTCCCCCCAAAATATCAATTTATTACCAGTTGAAGAAAAACGGGTGAAATGATGTCTTAGACTCCCGTCAATCGTTCTCAGTTGTCGATGGATTTACTTTATTGGAAAAAAGAGAACTTTTCACTTTTCACTTTTCACTTTTCACTGTCAAAAATGACCAACACCACTTATCTTAATCCTTTACATCCCAATCTAACTTGTAAATCTGGCCAACGCCAAGATTGGGGAAATTTATATGGTAGTAGTGCTGGTTTAGTGATAAGCCTTGTAGCGCAACAAGCACCATTGATTATCATTACACCTGATTCTCTTTCAGCTCAACGTTTAGTTGAAGATATCCAATTTTATGCCGCAGAAGATTTGCCCTTACTCAGTTTTCCTGACTGGGAAACCTTACCTTATGATATGTTTTCGCCGCATCAAGATATTATTTCTGAGCGGTTAACCACACTTTATCATTTGCCTGATATTGAATATGGTGTTTTAGTGTTACCAGTAAATACTTTAATGTACCGTCTTGCACCAACGGATTATGTGAGAGCAAATAGTTTATTAGTAACTACAGGGCAACGATTAAATACTGAAAAATTGCGGCAACGATTAGAGCACACTGGCTATCGTTGTGTGTCACAAGTGATGGAACATGGTGAATTTGCAGTACGGGGGAGTTTATTGGATTTATTTCCAATGGGTAGCGATGTGCCTTATCGCATTGATTTGTTTGATGATGAAGTCGATAGTATTCGCCGTTTTGATCCAGATAATCAGCGTTCTGAAAAAACTATTGAAGAAATTCGCTTATTACCCGCACGTGAATTTCCCCTTACTAAAGCATCAATTGAGCAATTTCGTCATCAATGGCGTAACGAATTTAATGGCGATCCGATACAATGTCCAATGTATACTGAAGTACGTGACGGATTACCGCCGGCTGGTATTGAATATTATTTACCCCTGTTTTTTGAACAAACCCATACTTTGTTTGATTATTTACCCACTAAAAGTGTTATTGTTACTTTACAAGGGGTATTAGAAACTGCTGAACAATTTTGGCAAGAGGCTAATGAACGTTATGAGCAATTGCGTCACAACATAGAACGTCCAATCTTACCTCCTGCTCAATTATTTTTACAGGCAAATCAAGTTTTTGCAGCATTACATGACTATTCACATATTCCGCTGTATCAAGACAAAACGGATAAAATAGGTGGTATTAATTTTGCCACTCGCCCACCACCTAGTTTGCCTATTGATGCACGTTCTCCTAAACCATTGATTGCCTTTAATGATTTTTTAGAGGCATTTCAAGGCCGTGTATTGATAACCGCTGAAACAACAGGACGACGTGAAAGTTTATTGGAATTGTTGAACAAATACGACTTAGTGCCAAAAGTGGTGGAGGATTGGCAGACGTTTTTACATGAGGAAGTTCCTTTATGTTTGACGGTTGCACCGCTTGATCAAGGTTTACTCCTTGAAGAAATCCTCAGCCCTTCTTTATCAAAGGAAGGGACAAATGCATTGGAAGAAAAAGTAGTTTCTCTTAAAAAAGGAAAAAATCAATTATCCTTCTTTGAAGAAGATACAGCAATTTCTTCTAAAAAAGTCAAAGAAAAAAGCACAGCAATTCCTTTTGAAAAGCGACAACAGAAAATTTTCTCGCTCGCTGTCATCACTGAAAGTCAACTATTTGGTGAACGTGTCGTACAACGTCGTTTACGTAAAAAAGCCGTCCAACGTGATACCGATGCCATTGTGCGTGATCTCACTGAATTAAATATCGGAGCCCCAGTTGTGCATGAAGCACATGGAGTAGGACGTTATCAAGGATTAGTAACCCTAGAACTGAGTGGCATAAAGGCAGAATTTTTACAATTAGAATATGCCAAACAAAAAAAATCAGATGTCTTTGATAAATTATATGTCCCTGTTTCTTCATTACACTTAATTAGCCGTTTCACGGGCATGGATCCAGAACATGCTCCACTACACCGTTTAGGATCCGTACAATGGGAAAAAGCAAAACAAAAAGCGGCTAAACAAGCCAAGGATGTTGCAGTTGAATTATTAGATATTTATGCAAAACGTGCTACTCGACAAGGGCATCTTTTCAAAATTGAACACGCTAATTATCAAGCTTTTGCTGAGGGCTTTCCCTTTGAAGAAACTCCTGACCAAATTGATGCAATTGAAGCAGTACTAGAGAATATGTCTTCAATACAACCAATGGATAGATTAATATGTGGTGATGTCGGTTTTGGTAAAACGGAAGTCGCGATGCGAGCTGCGTTTGTGGCAACAATGGATGGACAACAAGTAGCTATCTTAGTACCAACGACATTATTGGCACAACAACACTACCAAACTTTTCAAGATCGTTTTGCAGATTGGCCTATTCAGGTTGAGCAACTGTCTCGATTCCGTTCTCAAAAACAACAAACTGAGACTTTAAAAGCGGTGGCTGAAGGTAAAGTAGATATTGTCATAGGAACCCATAAACTTTTACAAAAAAATATAAAATTCAATAAATTAGGTTTAGTCGTTATTGATGAAGAACATCGCTTTGGTGTCAAACAAAAAGAGAAGTTTAAATCGTTACGGGCAGAAGTGGATATTCTCACCCTCACTGCAACACCCATTCCGCGTTCATTGAATATGGCTTTATCAAATTTGCGGGATTTATCTGTTATTGCTACGCCACCTGCTCGACGTTTAGCCGTAAAAACTTTTGTCCGAGAATGGCAAGCACCTGTTATTGTAGAGGCTATCTTGCGTGAACTTAAACGCGGTGGACAGGTGTATTTTCTACACAATGATATTGATACTATCAATGGAATGGCACGGAAAGTAGAGGAATTAGTACCAGAAGCACGCGTGCAAGTTGCTCATGGTAAAATGCGAGAGCGCGAACTTGAAAAAGTGATGCAAGATTTTTATCATCGCCGTTTTAACGTCTTGGTATGTACTACCATTATTGAAACGGGTATTGATGTACCCAGTGCTAACACTATCGTTATTAACAGGGCTGATAAATTAGGATTAGCCCAACTCTATCAATTACGTGGACGAGTGGGACGTTCTCATCATCGCGCTTATGCTTATCTTATTACGCCACCACGCAATGCAATGAGCAAAGATGCCCAAAAACGGATAACGGCGATTGATGCTTTGGAAGAATTAGGCATGGGATTTACCCTAGCAACCCATGATTTAGAAATTCGCGGCGCGGGTGAAATGTTGGGTAGTGAACAAAGTGGACATATACAAGAAGTGGGTTATACGCTTTATAGTGAGTTGTTGGAACGTGCCGTCAATGCTATAAAATCAGGAGAATCATTTGATCGTCCTCTTTCACGTGGTACCGAAGTTAACTTGTATAGTACTGCCTTGTTACCAAGCGATTATATGCCAGATATCCATACTCGTCTTATTATGTATAAAAGGATTGCTAATGCACCGACTGAACGTGCGTTGGATGATGTTCAAATAGAAATGATAGACCGTTTTGGTTTGCTACCTGAATACGCTAAAGCGTTGATTTTAATAACAGAAATAAAATTAAAAGCAACCCCATTAGGTATACGTAAAATAGACTTTGGCACTAATGGGGGAACTATTTTATTTGACGAAAAAACAACAGTAGAACCACTAAAAATAATCAACCTTATCCAAACACAACCGAATCATTACCGATTAGATGGAGAACAAAAACTACACTTATTGATGGAATTGCCTAAATTTTCAGCACGTTGTAAGGTGTTAGAAACTTTATTAAAACAATTGAAAAGTTGATTATTGGAGTCCAAGATTTATCTTGGCAAATGCCCAAACTAAAGTTTGGACTCCACAACAGGGAGTCATAATAATTCGTATGTTTAAACCTTTTTCTTTTTTTATCGGCTTGCGCTATACCCGCGCTAAACGCCGTAATCATTTTATTTCTTTTATTTCGATGACTTCCATGCTAGGCATTGCTTTGGGCATAACCGCGCTTATTACCGTATTGTCTGTGATGAATGGTTTTGAAAAAGAACTACGTCATCGCATGTTAGGAATGTCATCACATGTCGTGGTTGGTACTTTTGAAAAGGATTGGACTGATTGGCCAAAGTTGGCACAACAGTTGCGGACACGTCCTCATGTCACGGGAGTCGCTCCATTTATAGAAGGACAGGCGATGATTACCTATAATAAAAATGTTAAAGGCACATTTTTACAGGGGATTGCGCCTGAAATTGAGTCTCAAGTATCTCAAGTAGCAGACAAAATGGAGACAGGCAGTATAGATAATTTGAAATCTGGAAAATTTGGTGTCGTTTTAGGCAGAGAATTAGCAAATTCACTGGGTGTTGAAATGGGTGATAAAGTTACGTTGATTGTGCCACAAGCATCAGTGACTGTTGTTGGTTTATTGCCTCGCATGAAACGCTTTACAGTACAGGGTATTTTCAGCGTTGGGATGCATGAATTTGATAGCGGTTTAGTATTATTGCATCTGGATGATATTGCTAAATTATTACGTATGTCGCCTGGAAGTATTAATGGCTTGAATATAAAACTGGATGACATGTTTCTTGCGACACAATTCAGTAAACAATTAAAAAAAGACTTGCCAGTTGGTTACTATAGCTATGATTGGACATATCGCCATAAAAACTTTTTTGAGGCGATTAAAATGGAAAAAACGGTGATGTTTGTGATTTTGGCACTTATTGTTGCCGTTGCTGCATTTAACATCGTTTCTACTTTAGTCATGGTGGTGACAGATAAACAAGCCGATATTGCTATTTTGCGAACTTTGGGTGCAACTCCACGCACTATAATGATGATTTTTATTGTACAAGGTGCATTAATTGGCGTATTTGGTACGTTATTGGGATTAGGGGGTGGCATTGGTTTAGCTTTGAATGTTGAAACAATAATACCCACACTTGAAGACTTTTTTAATACTCAATTTTTACCGGCTGACATTTATTATATCAGTGATTTACCCTCTGAATTAGTATGGTCAGATGTCTATAAAATAACAGGCATGTCATTCATTATTAGCTTATTAGCTACCATTTATCCCGCTTGGCGGGCTTCACGTACTCAACCTGCCGAGGCTTTGCGTTATGAGTGAGATAGTATTGAGTTGTACAAACGTGCATAAAAATTTTAGGGAAGGCGGTTTATCTGTCAATGTTTTGAGCAATGTCAATTTGTGCATTACAGCCGGGGAACAGGTGGCAATTATCGGCAATTCTGGGACTGGTAAAAGTACTCTACTGCATTTACTGGGAGGGTTGGATAACCCAACACAAGGTGAAATTTGGGTAGCAGGGCAACAGATGAATCGCTTAAATCCTGCTAAACAGGGTTTATGGCGCAATAAAAATTTAGGGTTTGTTTATCAATTTCACCACTTGTTGTCAGAGTTTACTGCCATAGAAAATGTTTGTATGCCTTTACTTATTAGGGGAGTGTCTCCTGCTGAGGCGGAAGAAAAATCGGTAAAAATTTTGACGCAGGTTGGTTTAGGTGAACGCCTAAAACATAAACCTGGTGAACTCTCAGGTGGAGAACGTCAGCGCGCGGCAGTGGCGCGAGCATTGGTAACGGAGCCAAAATGTATTTTAGCCGATGAGCCAACGGGTAATTTAGATCATCGCACGGCTGATCAAGTCTATGAACGTATGCTTGATTTAAACCATGCCGTTGGGACAAGTTTGGTATTGGTGACACATGCGCCTGATTTGGCAGCACGGATGGATCGTACATTGCGATTGGTTGATGGTGTGTTAGTCGACGAGTAAATTAACGCAAGTAGATTGTAGATTTGCCAGGTTAAAAACCTGGTAAGTCTTTCGTTTTTCGTTTTTTAAAATTTGTAAATCCCTCCAATTATTTTTTTAAGGATAATGAAAAAATGACTAAAATTTTCTTAATTCGTCATGGTGAGACTGTTTGGAACGTTGAAAGAATAATACAAGGACACCTTGATAGTCCATTGACTGAAAAAGGTATTACCCAAATAGAAGCGTTGGCGAATCATTTGAAATCACAAAAGTTTGATGCTCTTTATAGTAGTGATTTAGGGAGAGCATATCAAACTGCAAAGTGTATTTCAAAGACAACTGGGTTATCTATTGTAACTGATAAACGCCTTCGCGAAAGAAATTTGGGTATTTTTCAGGGGATCGCAAAAAAAGTGCTTAAAACAAAATTTCCAGAAGAATCTCGTTTTTATGAAGCTAATGATGCCAATTATGTTATCCCAGAAGGTGAAAGCATTAAGCAATTGAGTAAACGGTGTATCACCTATTTTGAAGAATTGCTCCAAAAACATGCAGGTCAACATATTTTAGTTACTACTCACAACGGTGTACTGGTCACTCTGTTGAAACATACCATGCAACTCCCTCTTGAAGTACGTCCTCGTTTTATATCAAAAAACAGCAGTATCAATGTCTTTACTTATGAAAATAACACATGGCTATTGGAAAGGTTGGGAGATTTGAGTCATTTGCAACACGACTGATGTAATACTTCAACCTCAAAACTGGTAAACAGATTTGTTTCAGCAATTCCTGTTCTAGGTTTAACTATTTGATTTTTAATAATATGATAAAGAAAACTTTCGGAAACGAAGTAACATAAAGTCCGTGTTTACTGAAACAAAATTTGTCTTTATGGCAATGGTGAATGGTAAGTTGTGAATGATTATTTATAGACGTTCAGATGTATACAGTTCATCCCCCCTCAATTTCTTGATTAAGAAATGTATGTAACAAGGCATATAACAAAAAAGCATCTTTGAGAGGTATTAATTTTTTTCCCAACTCAACAAAGTATTCTTGGAGATTTTATGCACACAACAACCAAGGCCCTCTGTTCTAGCTTTAATAACTGGTTATCCCAAGAGTATAACTACAAGGATTGTTTATAAAAAAGGATTAAATCTGTGATTCGATTGGGGAAGACAATTATTGATTGAATAAACATGAGTCAAACCTGACAGGTTTCTAAAACCTGTCAGGTTTTAAATCCGAAAACTTGAACGTTTAGAATATAACTACAAGGATTGTTTATAAAAAAGGATTAAATCTGTGGTTCAATTGGTTTTTTTAATCAATTATTTGAGCAATCCAGAATGTAGTATTAGAGAATCGATATAGTAATACCTCCTTTTTAATCCTTTATTATAAATAATCGCTTTCCGTTGTCACAATTTGTTGTTTCGTTATGCACGATTTCCCGAAACCTAAGTGACAAGTTTCGGGAAATCCACTTCGTTCCATTCCAGAAACAACTATCAAATTTTTATATAGCGTTTCCCGATTGAATAAAGTACAACCTCCCCTAAATCCCCTCCTTAAATTAAGGAGGGGACTTTTACCAGACGCAATCGAGAAACGCTATACCTCCCAAAAATGGCAGCTCAGAAATCCGATTTTTTTCAATTTTTTTTCAATCTCGGATTTTTCAATGGTATGGAAATTTCAGAAAATATTAGTAAAATGCTTTGGACTCCAAAAAGACATCTTAAAATAGTTGTGGATTTTTGTGGATAAAGATTAGCCTTTAACAAAATTGAAAACTTAATATTTCTACAAATTTTGACTTGACATCTGAATAAGACGAATTAAAATATTGATTTTATCAATTAATGTCTGATTTTGTGGATAATAATTCCAAAATAAATTTTGGACTCCGAGAACAATATTGTTGGAGTCCAAAATTTATTTTGGATTGTTTAAAAGTTCAGTATTTAACTTTAACTAACTATGGAGAATATCTATGCATTTTTACCGAAAGGTATTATTGGCTTTTATGCTGGTGGTTTGGTGGATACCGCCGGGGGTGGGAGCTATTGATGGGAAAAAACCCAAAACTTCTTGTGCAGTGGGTGAGGCAGTGATGTATGAAGGTATTTGTGCTGATGGCAATAAAGTGATTTTTGTGCCACCCGATAAACCCGATGATAAACCCGGTAAATTACAAACTATCGTTAATAATGCGAAAGAGGGCGATTACATTGTTTTAACTGCTGGCGATCATTTATTAGCATCTCCGGCTGGGCTGGTGATTCAGGGTAAATCAAAATTGGCGTTGATTGGTGCAGAAAATGCGCGGATTAAAGCCACTTCGGGTTATGAGATACTTGTGTTTATTAAGGAATCAAAAGAGATTGGGTTGAAAGATATTCACTTGGTAGCTGAAAATAAAGAAAAACCCTGTTGTCGTTTTCCAGTTGTTGGTATTTATGATGCTGAAACTATTGGACTCTTTGATTTAGTAGTGAAAGCTGGCGGTGCTTATGCAGTTGGGATAGCCCGTGCTAAAAAGGTTTTTATTGAGGGAGGCGAAGCCACTGGGAATACTCAAGGCGTTTTCTTAATGAGAAATGCTAAAGATGTGACAATCAAAGACATGGTTATCACTGACAATGGAACTCAGAAAAACGAGGCGCAATCAGATATTGTTAAGGATAACCATAAGACACAATCGGACGATGTTAAGGCTCAACCGGGCGGTATTTTGGATATCTATTATTCCAAAGATATTAAGGTGTTGAATAATACGATAACCAATAACCGCACAACCTATTTGAAAAAAAGCATCGATTCTGAATTAAGGTTTGAAAAAAATACGGAGTCTGATAATAAGTTTGCTCAGGATGAATAATTTATTGTCTGAATCAGAATTTACAAAATTAAAGAATTTACAGAATAATAACTTAATTGATTTTAATTCTGAAAATTCTAAAATCCTGATAATTCTGATTCAGACAAAGTATAAGGTTATACACTATGTATTTATCTCGTTTAGATAATGAAGTCATTTTCAAAAAAGCCTTTACTGATAAATTAGTTTTTACCCAATTTGTCAAAGATGTCACTGGTATTAATATTAAAGTCGGTAAAATCGAAACCGAAAAACGGTTTAAGCCAAAAATCGGTTACATAGACTTTGCTTACGATATTTTTGCCGAATCAACGGATAATCGGATAATTATCGAAATTCAGCGCGTCAAATATGATTATAATTTTGACCGTTTTTTGCACTACCATAATATGGCAATTGCTGAACTGCAAAAAAGTGCCAACGATTATAAAGTTAAAAAAACCATTTATACCATTGTGGTTTTAACGGCTTCAACTGGCATAGAAGATAAAGAGGGTGTCGCTGTCAAAAAAGATATACTTATTTCCGATGTAAATCCACATGATTTAGAAGGAAATATTATTGGTGCTTATGGACACCAACTGATTTTCCTGAATCCGAATTTTAAAACGGCAAAAACACCACCCGCTATCAAGGATTGGTTTAATTTAATTTTGGAATCCATAGAAAATCCAGACAACCCCAAAATAAACCTCAGAAAAAGAGCGATTAAAAAAGCGGTAAAATTAATAGAGACTGATAACATCACTCCCGAAGAAAGAAGAGTTGCAAAAATTGCCGCCGCCACCGAGGAAACTCGTAAATTCTTGGAAAGACAGGCGATAGCTGAAGGGCAAAAAAAAGCCAATTTGGAAAATGCCCAAAAAATGTTAGCTAAAGGTTTTGATACAGAAACCATTGCGGAAATAACTGGGCTCGATGCCGAAACCATTAATCAACTTGAGATGGAATAATTACTTTTCTGGTTCCCACGCGCCGGCGTGGGAACCCAATCGGGACGCGCCAGCGTCCCCTGTGGGCTTGTGATCCGCGACGCTAGCGCGTCGAGACTGCATTCCCACGCCGGCGCGTGGGAACGAGAGAAATCTATGCACTTATCCCGTTTAGATAATGAAGTCATTTTCAAAAAAGCGTTTACTGATAAATTAGTTTTTACTCAATTTGTCAAAGATGTCATTGGCATTGATATTAAAGTCGGTAAAATCGAAACCGAAAAACGTTTTAAGCCGAAAATCGGTTACATAGATTTTGCCTACGATATTTTTGCCGAGTCTACGGATAATCGGATAATTATCGAAATTCAGCGCGTTAAATATGATTATAACTTTGACCGTTTTTTACACTACCATAATATGGCAATTGCTGAACTGCAAAAAAGTGCCAACGATTATAAAATTAAACCCACGATTTATACGATTGTGGTTTTAACGTCACCAACGATTATCAAAGATAAAGAGGGAGGGGAAATTAAAAATGATATCTTGATTTCTGATATGAATCCGCGTGATTTAGCAGGAAATGTTGTCAATTGTTATGGACATCAATTGATTTTTTTGAATCCGAATTTTAAAACCGCAAAAACACCGCCCGCTATCAAGGATTGGTTTAATTTAATTTTGGAGTCCATCGAAAATCCGGAGAATCCAAAAATAAACCTTAAGAAAAGGGCGATTAAAAAAGCGGTCAAATTAATAGAGAGTGATAATATCACGCCCGAAGAGAGAAGAGTCTCGAAAATTGCCGCCGCCACCGAAGAAACCCGCAAATTAGTCGAACAGTATGCAAAAGAGGAGGGACAAAAAGAAGGAAGAAAAGAAGGAAAAATGGAAGAAAAGAAGGAAAATGCCCAAAAAATGTTAGCAAAGGGCTTTGATGTGGAAACCATTGCGGAAATAACTGGACTTGATGCAGAAACCATTAATCAGCTTGAAATGGAATAATTACTTTTCTGGTTCCCACGCGCCGGCGTGGGAATCCAATCGGGACGCGCCAGCGTCCATTTTCTGGTTCCCACGCGCCGGCGTGGGAACCCAATCGGGACGCGCCAGCGTCCCCTGTGGACTTGTGATCCGCGACGCTAGCGCGTCGAGACTGCATTCCCACGCCGGCGCGTGGGAACGAGAGAACCTTTAAATCCGTTTATTTTTAAATCCGTTGTACTTATACGTTGTACTTATACACACACCACACCCATAGGAGAACACGATGTACTTACTAAGGACCTTTCTATTAACTTTCACGCTAGTGGTTTTATGGATACCACAAGGGGTGAATGCAATAGAAAATGCCACCACTACCCTGTCCATTTCGCCGGTTGTGCCGGAAAATATGCTGTTGTATTCAGCAATACAGCTTAGGAAAAACTCGCCTGAATTATTTGCTAAGGCACGAGGTTTTCTAATAACAGAAACCCAAGCCGAGAAAAATGGTCTGCAACGTGGTGATATTATCATTGCTTTAAACGGACATCCAATGAACACATTCGAAGATGTTAGCAAAGCAAAGATCAAAGATCCTAAACAAGAAGTTAAAATACAATTCATCCGTGCTGGCGTTGTGGAAACAGTCGTATTTCTAGCCGAACTTCTTGGACACAGTAGGCCCAAAGAGATACCTGACGAAATGCCCCCTGAAATAAACCCTGATGCTTATAGCACAATCCTCTACAAGGATAACCAAGATGCTCGACAAATTTTATCTATACAGGGAGAAACCGCTCTAAAGGTTTCTTTGAAAGGAAAAACCGAACTTGGTTCTGATTTTATAGAAGTTCTGGACAAAGATGGTAAGCAATTCACTCCCCCGAAAAAGGTTAGCGGTTATATTAACGAGACTTTTATTGTCGCGGGTGACAGCATTCAGGTGCATTTTACTTCAAATGAGAGCAAGACAAGTGATGGTGTTACAGTGACTATCACCGATGCTAAACCTCGCTTGTCAACTCTCAATAAACGTGCTTTCACTTTCAAAAAAATCACACTAAACTTCTCAGTAACAGATTTCCAAGCGCATTTTATGGAACCAAGTGGTAGTGCGCTGAGTAAAATCTCGCTTACCGCCTTGCCAAAAAACGGTACACTTAAACTCGGCACAACCCCAGTGGCACTCAATCAAGAAATTAACGCCAGCGATATTGATAAGTTGGTTTACATGGGTCGCGCGGTTCGTGCGGATCGCCCTGCTCATGTTGGGCCAGACAGTTTTCAATGGAACGGCAGCAACGGTACTGCGTATGCCCCTGATGCGGCCCAAGTTAATCTCATCATTCAAACCAAGATTGAGATATTCCCCGGCGAACCGGGCCAATTACAATCCATCATCGAGGATGCCAAGCCCGGTGATTATATCGTGCTAAAGGCTGGTGTACATTTATTAGTGGCTCCGTCAGAAAATCCTGTTGGTATCAGCATCGCTAACAAGTCCTATTTGACGTTGGCAGGTGCCGAAGATGCGTTGATTCAAATCTCCTCGGGTTATGAGTCACTGGTGGCTATCCGTGATTCCCACAATATTACCCTCAAAAATCTCCACTTTAAAGCAGAGGTTGCCGGGCAAGCCTGTTGTACCCAACCTGTGATAACCGTTTCTAATAACGCTAAACAGATCGATATCGTGGATTCAATGTTGACAGCTTCTGGCAGTTATGCAGTATCAATTACCGACTCTGAAAATGTGACGATTGCCGGTGGCGAAGCAAAGCGGAATACTCAAGGCGGGTTTAAGATTAGTAAATCCAAGGGAGTAACCATCAAGGAAATGTTGATTGCCGACAATCAAAGCCTGAAAGAAGAAGGTGGCCTCTTTGAAGTCCAAGATTCTCAAGCCATTGCTATCGTGGATAATGCAATTGCCAACAACCAAACCACCGACTTTAAGCGCATCACCAAATCTAAGGTTGAAGAACACAATAGCTTAAGCCACAATGCCTTTACCCAAACCAAGCTTAACACTGCCCCTATACTCCGCCTCGAAACGGGTATGCACACAGCAAAAATAGGACGAATTGGTGTCGATGCAAGCGAACGTTATTTAGTGACCGGTTCTCATGATAAAACCGTGCGCGTGTGGTCTTTGCCAGAAGGACGATTACTGCAGGTGTTGCGCCCACCGATTGGAGCAGAGGATGAAGGCAAGATTTACGCAGTAGCGATTTCACCAGATGGCAAAACGGTGGCTACGGGGGGCTGGACTGGTGAGTGGGATAACAATTACAGTATTTACCTGTTTGATCGTGCCACTGGCGAATTACGCCAACGCCTCACTGGGCATGAGAATGTGATTTTTGATCTAGCCTATTCCCCCGATGGACGTTATCTAGTGGCCACTTTAGGCAAAAACGGCATCCGTATCTATCGCACCACTGATTATCGTCTACAAGCGGAAGATACCCATTATGGAGATCGAAGCGAGGCGGCTGACTTTGATAACCGAGGGCAGTTGGTGACCAGTTGCGATGATGGTTATATCCGCTTATACGACAGCGACTTTAAGCTATTGACACAACGTAAAGCCTCTGGTGGCAATAAGCCTTATGCCGTCAATTTTTCGCCAACCGGTGACAAGATTGCGGTAGGCTTTAGTGATTCCACCAAAGTCAATGTGTTGTCGGGTGAGGATTTGAGTTTATTATACCGTCCCAATACATCGAAGGTGGATAATGGTAATTTGGGTTACGGTATTTCTTGGTCACAAGATGGACGCTGGCTGTATGCTACGGGAACGTATGATATTAATGGTACCTTTCCTATCTTGCGTTGGTCAGAAGCGGGACGTGGCGATTACAAAAAACCTTGGGCAGATTCTTTGAATAGCATTATGGACATACGAGCATTACGAAACGGTGAGATTTTTTTTGGTGCTGCCGGCCCCACTTTTGGACGATTCAATGCCAATGGGGAAAAAAAGCTGTATCGTAAGGCGGGAATTGGGAATTTTCGGTATAATGATGACGGTTTTATGTTGTCCAAAGACGGTAGCACCATGCAGTTTAGCTATAAGCAAGGCAAACGCCCAGCCCGTTTTTCTATTCATGACCGTACTCTCTCGCTTAATCTTCCTTCATTGCTTTTTGACAGCGAAGTTGCAAACCTGACTCCAGCTCGCACTACCACCCCTAGTTTAAACATCACCAGATGGTGGACAACAAAACCTAAACTCAATGGCAATACCCTACCACTACAGCAAAACGAGACAGCACGTAGCCTCGCCATTACACCAGATGGACAACAGTTTTTGTTGGGTACTAGCTGGTATTTACGGCTATTTGATAAACAAGGCGAGCAGCAATGGAAAAAACCAGTGCCAGGGACAGCTTGGGGAGTCAACATTGCGGGCAATGGCAAAGTAGCGGTCGCGGCATTTGCAGATGGTATCATCCGTTGGTATCGTCTGGAAGATGGTGAAGAGTTATTGGCTTTGTTTCCACATAAAGATGGCAAACGCTGGGTTCTATGGACACCGCAAGGCTACTACATGGCTTCTCCCGGCGGCGAAGAACTGATGGGTTGGCATATCAATCGTGGCCCGGATGACGCAGCGGATTTTTACCCAGCTTCACGGTTTCGTGAACAGTTTTATCGTCCTGATGTTGTCACTAAAGTACTAGGAACATTGGATATCAACGAAGCCCTATTACTGGCTAAAGCCGAACAAGTTGAACAACAACTTAAACAATCCCTTAGCCACGATTATCATTCTGATGTGGTTGCCAAGATTGCGAAAAACATAAACCTAGCAGACACCGTGCGTGTACTTGAACAAAAAGACCTCAAGAAACGCTTACACCACAGGGTAAAACAACAGCTTAAAGCCTCACTAAGCCGCAAAGACTATGATTACTATCCAGAAATCGTAGCCGAAACAGTGGATAGCTTAAGTTTGACAACCGCCATGAGTTTAGTCACTAAAGAAGAACTCGAAAAACATCAGCAAACACTATTGGCTAAACAAGATTTTAAAAGCCGTTTTAAAACATTGTTGCCTCCAGTCGTCGCAAAGTTAGCCTTGAACACAGCAAATCGCGATGAAAGCTTATCCTTCTCGGACACCAAAGTAAAATTACGTTATAGCCTCCGTCGTCCATCCGGTGAACCAATTACTGGCCTTAAAATCTTGGTAGATGGTAGGCCCTTAAAAAACATAATTTGTCGTTCACAGCGAACAAACTCTCTTAATGCCAATGCTTCCACAACTCGTGGCCCAAGAATTGAGAAAAGCCCAGAACCCGGTGGTGGTACTATAACAACTCGTGGCCCAAGAATTGAGAAAAGCCCAGAACCTGGCGGCGGTACTACAATAACTCGTGGCATAAATAACAGCACAAGTGGTATCAATGGCAGTGCTGATTGTACGCTCCCTCAAGATGAACAAGAATACCTGCTTTCTGTTTCGTTACCCCCGCGTGATGTTTCAGTCAGTTTAATCGCCGAAAATCGAATCGTTGCCTCCGAACCCGTCACGCTGCAATTGCGTTGGGCAGGTGACAAAACCGAGACAGTCGGAAAACCCAATCTCTATGTATTAGCCGTGGGAGTCAGTGACTACGATGACGAAAAAATTACCGACCTCAGTTTTGCGGCTAAAGATGCCCAAGACTTTTTGAATTTTTTCCAAAACAACGGCGGTAACGGCTTATACAACAAGGTTATTCCTAAACTACTTAAAGATGCCACCCGAGCTGACATTATCGAAAATGGCCTCGGCTGGATCAAAAAAGTGGCAACGAAACCACAAGATACAGCAATAGTATTTTTTGCAGGGCATGGAGTTAATGAAGACCGCAGCTATTATTTCTTACCCCGTGATACTAAAGGCCACCGGCTAAGCAGCACCGCCGTACCATACTATGAATTAAAAGATGCGATGGCTAAATTACCCGGCAAAGTGTTATTCTTTATTGACACCTGTCACTCCGGTAACCTGATGGGTGGTCGTTTATCTTTGGGTAACGTGGCAGCAGTATCTAACGAGTTATCCAGTGCGGAAACTGGAGTCATTGTCTTTACCGCATCGACTGGGGTTCAATTATCACAAGAAAGTCCAGATTGGGGCAATGGAGTTTTTACCATGGCTTTACTAGAAGGATTAAAGGGTGAAGCAACGAGTAAAAACGGCCAAGTGACTTTCATAGGATTAAATCTTTATGTCTCCGATAGAGTCCAAGAACTCACGTATGGCAAACAAACGCCCGCAATTGCTATTCCTAAGACAATGCCTAACTTTTCGATAGTGGCAACCACCCCCTAACCCCCTCCTTTAAAAGGATGGGGAACTCCAAGTACCCAGCGGTTTTTGGAGTCCAAAGCTTCAGCTTTGGCAGGGAGCGGAGGAGTCCATATTATCGAAGCAAAGCTTCTCGGCAGTGCGTTCCCAAGTAAAACTTGGGAACGATAAATATTATCAATATTTTCTCGTTCCCACGCGCTGGCGTGGGAATTTTCTCGTTCCCACGCGCTGGCGTGGGAATGCAGTCCCGACGCGCCAGCGTCGCGGCTTAATACAGGACGCTAGCGCGTCCAGACAGGGTTCCCACGCCGGCGCGTGGGAACCAGAAAAACCAATGGAAATTTATATTAAAAATGTCTCAATCTATCAAACAACTCATTTTAGTGTTGCTTTTGGGGAGCGTCATAATAAGTGGTTTCAATCACCACGAAGCGCAATCCCAAACCAACCAATCTGAAGAACACCCGAACTATCTACAGATACCTCTCGATAATTCCGTTTCTACTATTGATCCTGGCTTAGTTCATACAACCAACAGTATTGAGGTCGTTGAACAACTCTTTTTAGGGTTAAGCAGTTTTGAGCCAAAAACTTATAAAGTCGTACCGGAACTCGCTACAAAATGGCAAGTTAATGAAGATCGCACTGTTTACACTTTTCAACTCCGTCAAGATGCAAAATGGAGCAATGGCGATCCGGTGACGGCACACGATATTGTTTGGGCAGTTCGGCGCAATCTTGCTCAAGATTCTAATTTTGTTTACATGCTTCATATTCTCAAAAATGCTAAGGCCATTAAAAACAATCCGTCCTTACCATTGGGAATACGTGCAATAGATGACTACACAGTAGAATTTACCTTGGAACATGCAGCCAGCTATTTTCCGGCTATGGCAGGTTTATGGATGTATCGTCCTCTCCCCAGCAGAATTATTAAAAATAATGGCAAAAATTGGATTGAACCAAAACACATTCAAACCAATGGGCCTTATCAATTAACGAAATGGCACAAAAATGAAAAACTTGTTTTGCAAAAAAATCCGCATTATTACGATGCAGATAAGGTGCTGGTGCCAGCAATACATTATCGCATTATCTCTAATCCGGTAATAGGATTAGCCATGTATGAACACAATGAACTGGATATCATAGGCGGAGTGTATCTGGCACTGCCAAAAATGGAAATACCCGACATTGGTTTTGATGCAACGTTGCGTAGAGAAATACATTACAGCGTCAGCTTTTGTACCGAATTTTATGGTTTTAATACCCGCAAACCGCCAATGGACAACTTATTGGTTCGCAAAGCAATAGCAGCGGCTGTTGATAAACAAGTGATAAACGATTTTGTTGTCTGGGGTATTCATACGCCAGCAACCACTTTTACCAGTCCTCCCATTTTTGGTTCAGTCGATCCGCAGGAAAAAGTAGGCATTTCGTTCGATCCTAAACAAGCCAAGGCATGGCTTGCGGAGGCTGGTTATCCCAAAGGTAACGGATTTCCTGAAGTCGTTTTGTTATACAACATTCTCCCGAATGGCATTCCCACTGATATTGCCAATGCAGTCAAACAAATGCTGAAATACTATTTAAACATTGATATTGTGATAAAAGGTATTGAGGATGAATATGAATATTATCAGAAAATTGAACAACCGAACACGCCTCATATTTTCCGCATGTATTGGTGTACCGAGTATCCGGATGCAAACAACTGGCTTTATGAAGCTTTTCACCCTAGCGACGGTTACCAATGGGTAGGTTGGAATAATCGTGATTTTGCTGAAGCAGTGGAAAAAGCACAACGAATATCTGATCCCAAGGAACGTCAAAAACTTTACCGAAGGGCTGAAGAAATTCTAACTGAAGAACAAGCCGCTATTGTGCCTCTGTTTTTTATAAATACCCAATGCCTCGTAAAACCTTGGGTAAAAGGATGGTACAATATGGCATTTGGTGGACAACACATTCGTAATTGGCAATTGGAAAAGGGAGGAAAATAGATGATGGTTAAAACTCAAGCAAACCGGACAAAAATGTTTTATGGAGGACTTGCACTTATTGTTTTCGGGGCAATTATTGCATTTTTCTTGTGGGGAAATTTTTATAAACCGTTGCATATTGCCCTCGTAGGGCCAATAACAACCGATGGTCAGAAAAATCCCAATGGCAAAGCGATGCAACAAGGTGTCCAATTAGCGATTGACGAAATTAACCGTCAAGGTGGCATTAATGGGAGACGAATTAAGTTAAAAATCTTTGATGATCAAAATAGGCCAGATATTGCCAAACAAGTAGCTCAAGAAATTGCTAACGGAAAATACTTGGCTGTCATCGGGCATTATACGAGTTCAGCCTCCCTAGCAGCCGCTAAAGTTTACAAAGCATCAGGCATCCCTGCGATTTCAGGTTCAGCCACCGCTGATGAATTAACCCAAGGAAACGACTGGTATTTCCGGGTGATTTTCAACAACAGCGATCAGGGCGCGTTATTGGCTTATTACGTCAAGAAAGTTCTCGGTTATAACAAAGCCAGTGTTCTTTTTGATAGTGATGCTTATGGTGCAACTCTAGCAAAAACCTTCATGCAAACCGCCAGCATGATTGGCTTAAAAGTCGAAAATCAATGGTGTTTTGTTGGAAAAGCGGGTGGCAAGTGTCCGTCTCAAGAAAACCGCTTCAATGATGCTTTTAAAGAAAAGGTCAATCAGGCTTTAAAACCAGAGAAACCAGACATTCTTTTTCTTGCCACCCATTCAAAAGAAGCCGTAGCAATCATCAAAGCACTACGAAAAAAGGACAATCAAGTGCTTATTATCGGTGCTGATGCCCTATCCAGCAAGGAGTTTTATAAGAGGATTAAGCACGATGATAGTCTAGAAAACGAGGATAATTTGGAAAAATACCAACCAGGTTATTATACGGATGGAATTTATCTCACAACTCCATTTATTGCCGATTTAGCAGGCAAGCGTGCCATTGACTTTAAACATTCTTTCCTCAAAAAGTATGGAGAGAAAAACCCGTCGCCAACCAGTATTATCTATTATGATGCAGCCCAAGTTATCTTACACGCACTGAAAAATTTGCCAAACGAAGCCGCCAGTTTAAAAGAAGAACGAGTGCGATTATATGATGCAGTCCAAGTTATCTTGCACACACTGAAAGATTTGCTAAACACAACCGCCAGTCTAAAAGAAGAACGAATGCAATTAAAGGAAAGTTTGTGGAAAATATCAAACCACAACCAAGCCGTTGAAGGCGTAACTGGGCCTATTTATTTTGATAAAAATGGCGATGTTGATCAATCTATACCAATAGGTGTTTTTGAAAAAGGCAAACCCACGGTGGCATTATCTCAATATCGGACTAAACACTTAACTAAAGACCAATCACAGACGGATCGTATGTTATCTGAAGTGTTTGAAGGCAATCTCATCAAAGCCAACGGTAAATTTAGAAGCAGAGCGGAAGTGGTTCATGTTGGGGTAGAATTGAACAAAATCACCCAACTAGAAATGAAAGAATCCAGTTATATGATTGATTTTTATATTTGGTTCCGCACTAAAATTGATGATACAATTGATATAGATAACCTCGAACTTGATATCAATACGACCAAATTTGATGATAAAATCCACTTTGATGTGAACCAAATAGAATTTGTCAATATCGTCAAGTTAAAGGAGGGAAATCTGAGTAAATCAAAAATGGCTGATTCAGAAATGGCTAATATAGACTACTCTTCTGTGACTGATGAAAAAATGCTCACTAAAACTTACCGGGTTAAAGCACAATTTAAAGGAGATTTCGATTTTCATAGATATCCCCTAGACCATCAAATTTTGTCTATTCAACTGAGACATAAAAACAAAAAACGCGATACCTTAATTTACGCGGTAGATACGCAAGGTTTAAAAATTGATTCGTTTGTAGAAAGAGTCAAAGAAAAAGGGAGCCACGTTTTAGCGGTTAATGGCTGGCTAATCCATGATATTTCACTTTTTGAAGATATTCAAAAAGCAGATTCAACCTTTGGTTTTCCCAAATATTTCAATTTGCGCCATCAATTAGAATACTCGCGCTTAAACATTGAAGTAGAAATTAAACGCCATGTCGTGAGCTTTTTTTGGAAAAATCTCTTTCCCAATATGTTACTCATTATTTTAGGATACGGTATATTTTTTATTAACTCATTTGGGACTCAAATAAGCTTAGGTATCAATCTGATATTACCCACTTCTATATTGCACATTAGAACTTCCGCTGAATTGCCAACACTGGCTTATTTTACTTTCTTGGAATACACGTTTTACTTAATTTACTTCTTGGCAGTATGTTCTTTATTGATGATCATTACTATGCATATTTATGAAGAAATAGAAAATAAACAGAAACTCATTAAAGACATTCGCTTTGCTGGAAGAATTGGTTATCCACTTGTGGTTTTTGTGGGTTTTGCTTTGATACTTTATTATTTTTGACTTTAGGAATGTGTAGGCACTGGAAGCACAAAAGACTTCATTTCAAAAAGAATCGTATATATAACATATTGTATATGTTGATAAAAATAATTTCCTGGCATTATATTTATTGCAAATCATCTCATCTAAAGGACTCATCATTTTAAGGAACTTGATCGAGGACAGTTACTTTTTTATGTAACTTTTGATGGTGGACAAGGATACTTAGACGAAAAAATATTTTTGAGGGATGTGCTGTAAATGCATGAATTAGTATATGCGAATAAAACGCCAATGAGCTATAGAAAAGAATTTGGTCAATTTTTTACACCGAAAAATGTTGCTCGTCTTATGTTTAAATGGATTGTTAGCAGCAATCCAAAAACAATCCTCGATCCTGCTTTTGGATTGGGCATTTTTTTTGATGTGTTTCAGGATACATTAAAATCAAATACTTATGATACCAAATACATTGGTTATGAAATTGACCAAAATATTATCTCTTATCTAGAGAATAATAGGCCATCAAATCTAAAGCTACATGTTAGAGATTATTTAGAAGAAAAGAAGAAAAAGTATGATGCAATAATTTGTAATCCACCATATATGAGGTTTCAGAATTTTCTCAAACGCCATGATGTACTCCCTATTATTGAGAAAAATCTAGGCATAGCGTTAAATGGATATTCAAATATGGCATCCATTTTCCTGATTAAATCATTAAAAGAGCTCAATGAGGGTGGAAAGTTGGCTTACATCATGCCATTTGAGTTTTTCAATACAGGCTATGGCAAAGGTGTAAAGAAAGAATTACTTAAAAATTCCCTACTTAAACAGATTATTTTTTTTGAAAATGAAAAAGATATTTTTTCTGATGCAACAACAACAGTATGTGTTCTTTTATGTAAAAACGACAGTATAAAAAACACTGTAAAAATTAGTCGAATAGAAAGTCTTAAGCAACTTGAGGGCATTAGTCATTTTGAAGAATATTTCCAGCACCAACTACAACCAGAAGATTTACCATACACAAAAAAATGGTCGCCAATCATTTCATCACTGTATCAAACGATAGAAATTCCAACTGGGCTGGTAAAAATATCAGAGATTGGAAAATTTGTGAGAGGAATAGCCACAGGCGCAAATAAATTTTTTGCTTTAACCGAAGAAAAAGCAGAAAGCTTATCTATTAATAGAAATAATTTGGTTAAGTGTATAACGAAAAGTCCTCAGATAAAGAAAGCTATATTTACAGATGACGATTACATGGCTCTATTGAAAAGTGGATCACCTGTTCTTTGCCTTAATGTTAAAGCGCATAACGATAAAAATATCAAACAATATTTAAAGTATGGAGAAGCACAAGGGTTTAGTGTCAGATACTTGACAAAAAAAAGATCGCCTTGGTACAAACTGGAATCTCGATTACCAGCTCCTATTCTAGCTGGCGTTTTTAATCGAGGACGATTGAAAGTAATAAGAAACTTTACTGATTCTATTAACTTCACATGCTTTCATTCATTTTATCCAGGCTTGTTTGGTCAGACATATATAAACAGACTGTTTGTTTATCTAATAAGCGATATTGGGCAAAAAATAGTGATGACTAATAAGCGGCAGTATGGTGGACACTTAGATAAGTTTGAACCTGGTGATTTGAATGCGTGTTTTTGTCCATCAACCGAGCAATTTGATATGACCAGTGAAAAAGATGCAATGCACATTATTGAACTTGCAATATCCGATGAAGAAAAAGCAATCCAAAAAGCAAATGTACTCGTTCAAACAATGTTAAACACTTAATACTTGATGATTAAGTTTTTCCACTCTTGCTATATATAGCGTTTTCCGATTGGATAAAGTACAATCTCCCCTAAATCCCCTCCTTCCGATTTTGGATAAAGTACAACCTCCCCTAAATCCCCTCCTTAAATTAAAGAGGGGACTTGTACCTGACGCAATCGGAAAACGCTATAATTGATGTTACGCATAGTGTTTCTAAGAGACTCAATGTTCAAGTTTCTAAAAAATAATTTGCTATAAATAATTCTATGATTATGTTAGACGCGATGCTCGCGTCTCTAAATACTCGAAAAAAGACAGCAATAAGGTTTACATGTCATTTATCAGGGGTAAATAAATTCCATGATTATCAGAAGCGAGCCAAGACGCGAGCATCGCGTCTCTACAAATCGAATTACCACTCCTTTCTAAAGAAAGGAAGGATTTGGGAAAGTATTTATTTTCAAGAGTTGAAAATATATAGAGGAATGGTTGCTGTAAATTTTGAGTGACATGCTACAAAGTTTTAATCCCCAGCAAAAAAAATGGAGTCGAAGTTTTAGGGGAAACATACCTTAAAAACTTGACTCCACTATTTTATAGACTTACTGAATAAACTTAAATAAAGCTCAGAAATTCCTTACTATAGTTTTTCATATAAATAATTTCACACATCAAACCTGACAGGTTTTAGAAACCTGTCAGGTTTTTGGAAGTTATTTTTCTGAACGTCTATAGATAAGTTTACTTTTGAGATAAAAATTAATAACGATCATGTACCGTGTTATAGACGTTGAACTTACCTGTTGGGGTAACTAATCTTTCGTCTTTAATCACATGTTTGAGTTTGCGGGTTTGGTCATCCAAGATAACAATGGCAGAGGTTTGATCTTTACCATTCCACACAGAGAACCAAACTTCATCACCAAACCTGTTATACTCAGGTTGCACAACGCGCTTAGGACCTTCTCCCACACCAGCCCATTCACCAATTGGTAAAACTTTATAACCGGCATCCAAGTTATTAATATCAAACACAGCAACACTTTGGCTCATATTAGTCATTGGATTCAAGGCTGTGTCTACATAGAGGTTAGTGGAATTAGGATGGGTTTTAATAAACAGAGAACCACCTCCTTGTCCTTGCAGTGAACGTACCACTTTCCAAGCATTGTCAGGATAGTTTACAGGGTCAGTTCCAATAACCGCAATGCTTGCGTCACCTAAATGACTGGTAGCCCAAACTGGTCCATATTCTGGATCAACAAAGTTAGCACCACGACCTGGATGAGGAATTGCACCTACTTCAATTAATGCTTCAAGAGTACCATCCTTGGAATCAATCACTGCAATCTTGTTAGATTTGTTAGCAGCTGTCATGAAATAGCGTTTTGTAGAATCCCATCCACCATCATGTAGGAATCTAGCAGCACCAATCATTGTTGTCTTGAAGTTATCAAGGTCAGAATAATCGGCCAATAATACCTTGCCTGTTTCCTTGACGTTGATGATAAACTCAGGACGTTCATGAGAAGCCACGATAGCGGCAACACGAGGTTCAGGATGATATTCTTGTGTATCAACAGTCAGTCCACGAGTAGAGACGATCTTCAGAGGTTCTAAAGTATCGCCATCCATAACAACATACTGTGGTGGCCAATAGGTACCGGCAATGGCGTATTTGTCTTCCCAGCCTTTGTACTTAGAGGTTTCAACGGAACGTGCTTCCATCCCGACTTTAATTTTAGCGACTGTGTCAGGTGTTTCCATCCACAAGTCAATGAGGTTAATCTTGGCATCGCGACCAATTGTGAACAGGTAACGGCCTGATGCAGATAAACGGGAAATATGCACCGCATAACCAGTATCAATGATAGTAACGATCTCTTTGGTATCGCTATCAATTAAGGCTGCTTTACCTGCATCACGGAGAGTTACAGAGAAAAAGTCTTGGATGTCGTAACTATTCATTTTCTCTGTAGGCCGTTGTTCTGGGGGTACAATAACTTCCCAAGTAGCCTTCATTTCCTTCATGCCATATTCAGGGGGCATTGGTGGTTCGTGTTGAATATAGCGAGCCATCAAATCAACTTCTTCTGGTGTCAAATCACCAGATGTCCCCCAGTTAGGCATTCCGGCTGGCGAACCGAAATTAATAAACACTTTGAGGTATTCAGTTCCTCTTTTTAGTGTAATATCTGGGGTCAATGCTTTACCAGTTGCCCCTTTACGCAATACACCATGACAACCCGCGCAGCGTTCAAAGAAAATCCGTTTCGCTTTTTCAAATTCCTCCTCAGTAACAGGTGGTGCACCTGGAGTAAGAGTTACCTTAGCACTACTTGCTTCGATAGTTGAAGGCGCACCTTCATAAGCTTTTTCAGTTGTACCCTCATGGGATTGCGAACTGTCAGCTTTTTCGGCAAGTACTGTACCCATTGCTAAAGATAATGTAGATATTGCAACAGCACAGGAAAGGTTTCGTAAAATAGGTTTCATATAGAGGTATCCTCTGTTTCGTAAGATAAACATTCGGATTGCAGTTATTGCTTTGATCACTAGGTAACGCTATTGGCATAAATTGCGTTTTTATAATAAATAGCGAAGCAAGAAATATTTAAGAATTTATTAAGATTTCTCGTTTCATTTTTTATTAAGTTTTATTAAGGAACGTGCATAAAACAATTTCGACAACTCCCTCCCGCCCATCTCCATTAAAAAATGGAGAATGTATCAAAATTACTAAAAGTGGGGTTATTTACGAAATTATTTCATACTTATTCCTAAAATAATCTTTCACCTTTAATCTCTAAAAAATCTAAAAATCTAAAATTTTAAAATAATTTTTTAGAAAAAAATTTTGTATAGCGATTTAAAAAACAATAAGCAAAGCGAAGTTTTCGTGTTATACAAGAAGTATTTTCATCTAGTCATGCTTTTGACTACCTTGATTTATGTCAATTTTTCTTTTTAAAGACGCATTGGCATAACGATAAACCGACTTTCCTCGTTATCCTCTTCAGTAATCAGACATGAGCTATTTGAATCTGAAAAAGCGAGTTGTACCATTTTGGTAGAAATCACATTGAGTGCATCAAGAATATAAGCACCATTAAAACCAATTTCTAATTCATCGCCAGTATATTCAACTTCTACAACTTCTTCCGCTTCTTCTTGATAAGCATTTTTAGCACTAAGGGTTAAAAGATTAGGGGAGAGTTGAAGTCTTACACCTTTATACTTTTCATTTGAAAGTATTGAAGCGCGAGAAAGCGAGTGTTTTAATAGCGTGGTTTCTGCAATGACCATTTTATCAACTTGACTAGGTACAACCGTTTGCCAGTCTGGAAAATTGCCATCAATTAATTTTGAAGTCATTACCAATTTGTCATTCAATTCAAACCGGATGTGATTATCATCGACTGTAACGGAAACCTCATTTTCGCTATCTGTGAGCAACTTAGACAATTCCAACACGGCTTTGCGTGGAATAATCACTTTAGCCACTTGTTCACTGTCAAAGTCATGTTGTGATACAGCCATTCTATGACCATCTGTACCGACTAAGGAAATTTTTCCCTCTCCAATTTCCAACAAAAGCCCCGTTAAATAATATCGTACATCATTGGTGGCTATGCAAAAAGATGTTTTATAAAGTAAATTTTTCAGATAATGTTGGGAGATACTAAACTCCGCCTGTTTTTCGATTTGAGGACTGGATGGAAAATCAGTTGCTGGCAAAGTTTGTAATTTGAATTTGCTTTTTCCCGCCTTGACAATTGTCTGATTTTCTTCTGTATTGACTTGAATTGAAACACTGTCAGGCAATGATTTGCAAATATCAAATAATTTACGCGCTGGAATCGTTGTCTCTCCCTCATTTTCAGTATCCAACTCCCCCGACTCCAAGGGTAAGTGGCAAACAATCTCTACTTCAGCATCAGTGGCTGTCAAGTGTAAGATGTTGTCTTTGACACAAACTAAAGTGTTGGCAAGAATCGGTAGCGTTTGTCGTTGCTCAACGACTCCTGTGATCATTTTTAAGGGAGCTAATAAATCTTTTCTGGAAATTTCAAAATGCATGATTAATAAAGTGAAAAGTGAAAAGTGAAAAGTGATATCGAGGCAAAAATTTTTGTGTACAAAAATTTTTGCCTCGAAAATCAGTTTGTGCTTGATTTGCAATCAATTTATGATAACTCACATGATGCTCAACTTTTTAACTATTTGATTTTTTTTGAAATTATACGAAAATCTCTGCGATTGAAGGGACTCATAATCCTGTTTATTTCTTTATGAATAATAATGAAAATCTAAAAATGTCTATAACCCATTGATTTATCGTAGTCAGATTCAAGGCGATATCGTTATTTTGATAGCATGATTTATTATAATTCAATG
>JAUCGK010000286.1 GCA_030378085.1 Candidatus Parabeggiatoa sp. HSG14 | reverse complement strand
GCTTCACCGGGTGTACCAGTAGCATCAATGGTCACAATGGGTGTTAAAATACCATGAACATCGGCATTATCATGATTAGTAGCACCCATTAAAATATCAGGAGAAGGAGATTATCAATGCCATATAGCACATTTAAATCAGTTGGTGAAGTAACCCAAAAATTTGATATTGAGGTAAAGACTAAACGGATTTAAAGAAAGTGCTTGATGTATTGAATTGGTTATTCGGCAAGGCAAACGCCAATATAAACAAATAGCTGGCTAGAACGGAAGAGAAAAAAGTGGACAGCTACCCTTTTTTAGAATTTTAAGCAAAATCATGGCCTAACAAAGCACTGTATCGGAGAGCTTATTAGAACTCACTAGAGTGGATTTCAAAAAAATAAAGGGGCATGGCTCAAATTTTGCTAGAATTTTATGTTAGCATATCCTTAGAAATGAGGATTTAATAACTTCCAAAACTTGCAATGTCCAAACCTGCCAGGTTTTTGCCTCAATAGGGTTTTATTGAATCCTCATTTCTTATGTCACTCGGAGACGCGAGCATCGCGTTTCTACATATTTATGGAATTTGGTAGAGACGCAATGCTTGCGTCTCTTGCTTAATAATCATCAGTCTTTTAAAAACTTGATAATCGAGTGTTAGGAGGATTTTTCAAAAAATTATGCAATTCGCAATTACAATTTTCATCAGTGCTTTTCTTTTGTTTCAAGTTCAACCGATCATCGCGCGATATATTCTCCCTTGGTTTGGAGGGAGTCCGGCAGTATGGAGTACTTGTATGCTGTTTTTTCAGGTGGGATTGCTTGTGGGGTATTCTTATGCACATGTAATCAGCAAATACCTAGCCACCAAGAAACAAGTAATCGTTCATTTTATATTGTTAGGGCTTTCATTGCTGCTGCTACCTATTACGCCGAGCGAAGCTTTAAAACCAAATGATGTAGATTCACCAGCAATAGACATCATTTTTCTACTTCTCTCTACTGTGGGTATTCCTTACATCCTGGTTTCTTCCACTGGACCGCTTTTACAACAGTGGTTTAACAAACAATACCCTGATAAATCTCCCTATCGTCTCTATTCATTATCCAATTTTGGTTCTCTCCTGGCTTTGCTAACGTATCCCTTTATCGTAGAGCCTAATTTAGGTTTAAATACCCAAACCATTTTTTGGTCTATCGGTTATGGGGTATTTATTTTGACGTGTGGATGGGCAGGGATGACATTATATAAGTCGGTATCAAATCTTCCTCCCACCCTAAAAAAGGCTGAATCTACAGAGGAACAAAAAATGAGTTGGTTTGATCCACTGCTTTGGATTGCATTTTCAGCTTGTGGTTCAATTCTATTGTTGGCAGCAACCAATTTCGTTTGTCAAGATGTCGCAGTCATTCCATTTTTTTGGATACTCCCACTCAGTTTATATCTGATCACTTTTATTATTGCTTTTGACAGTCCGCGTTGGTATATGCGTTGGTTTTGGATTCCTGCCTTGGTATTGATTATTCCAAAAATATTCGGGTTGTTAGAGGGGCATTATGATTTAGATGATGCTGACTTGATGGAACAAATTATCACTTATTTGGGCGGAATGTTTTTGGCCGTTATGGTTTGTCATGGAGAAATGGTACGTCTGAAACCACCTGCTAAACATCTCACTTTTTTCTACTTGATGGTCTCGCTAGGTGGAGCTATCGGAGGAGGATTTGTCACCTTTATTGCTCCCGAAATTTTCTCTGATTTCTGGGAATGGCCAATCGGACTCGTTTTGGCATTGTTATTAGCAGCTGTGAGTTTTATACGGAAACCCGGATTCGATGTTCCCAAATTTATCAGTGCTAAATTATCCAACCCCAAATTTGCAATATGGGCAATTTCACCCACATGTGTAGTGATTGTTTTGGTTGGAGGAGCAGTGTATTTTGGGATAAAAACGACAGAATTTCAGGATAATTTCTCAAAAGGTGTTTTGACAAGCAACCGTAATTTTTATGGGGTAATACGTGTCATCGAAAGTTCCAAAGGCAAGAGTTTACATCGATATAAAATGTATCATGGCCAGATTAATCATGGAATACAATTCCAAGACCCAAAAAAAATGCGAAAGCCAACCACTTATTTTTCCAGCCATAGTGGTATTGGTATAGCCATTCGCAGACATCCCAAACGCCTCAATAAACAAGGCATACATTTGGGCATCATTGGGTTGGGTTCCGGAACCATTGGAGCCTATCTCAAACCGAAAGATAAATTTGTGTATTATGAGATCGATCCTGATGTTGAGCGAATCGCTAGACAATATTTTACCTATTTGAATGATGGTGGTGAACGGATTGAAGTCGTTCTTGGTGATGGCAGAATTTCTATGGAAAAAGAACTCAAAGAGCAAGGTTCGAGAAAATTCGACATCCTAGCAATAGATGCCTTTAGCGGAGATGCCATTCCCATTCATTTATTGACCCAAGAAGCATTTAAACTGTATTTTCAGCACCTAACTAACAATGGCGTGTTGGCTGTTCATATCTCCAATAAGTATGTTGATCTGGAACCCCTTATCTATAATATGGCGAAAAAATTCAATATGGATGCTGTACTTATTGAAAAAGGCAGCAATACTTCTAAAGGCATTAAGGCTTCTACTTGGGTACTCATTTCCAATAATCAGGAATTTATGCAGCATCCTCGGGTTTTGGCTTATGTTGATCCTTGGTCGACTGTTGTACAGCAAAAAAAGATTATCTGGACAGATGACTATAGCAACTTAGTAGAATTATTAGAGCAATAGCTTTAATCCGGTCGATGACTCTTTTGACATGCACAAAGTAATTATGTTAACGAAAACTATAATTTTTTCCAAAATTACAAAATCAAAAGAGTCAGGCTTGAAATTAAATTTTCGTTGTAAATAATCCTGTAACAACCCACTAAACCCTTTTATGGGACGAAAAAAGGGAGGTGGGAGGATTATTTCAGCTTAATAACTTGATGTTACGCAGATAGCTTCCAAACGGGAGTGCAAAATTTATTTTGCCAACTATAGATGTGATGCATTTCGACTATCAAGTTTTTAAAAGATTGATGATTATTAACTGATGTTACGCACTGTACTTCAAAAGTGAATACCAGAGTAGTGCAAAATGAAATTTTGCTGATTGTAACAGATTTTGGGGATACCCCCCTAACCCCCCGTACACGGGTGGAACCAAACATCATTTGACACTTTGCTTTAATTTTTCTATTTTGGAACTTCCCCCTGTGTACGGAGGGTTAGGGGGGTGTCCTCAATTTTGCACTCCAGTTTGAAAGCTATCTGCGTAACATCAGTTATTAAGCGAAAGACGCATTTCGATATTCCATCAATATGTACTCGGTTTTGCAAGATTTAAGAGCGGGTTTGTACTACTTTATTTCGTAAGTAAACTGGCAAAGCATCTTCTGCACTGACAATTTTTCCTTCTTGAAAAGCGGCTAACGCTAACGGAATCATAGCACTGGCTTGAGGATATGTTTTACCCTGATAATCTTGCACCATTTTTCCTAGCTTTGCTTTTAGGTTTTCTGCATAAGTTGCCCAACCAGTTCCCACTCCATACCATTGTCCTTCACTTGGTAAACTAATATCATTAGGTGCACAAACAATTTCTTTACTTTCACAACGCATGATATCTTTATCATCAATCTTATAACGCCCCCAATAAACTTCGTGCATTCTGGCATCAATGGCTGCCAATACTTTCACAGCACCGTATTTTGTATAAGTAGCTTGTGCTAAAGCGGCTAAAGAAGAAATGGGAGCTACTGGAATATCCGCAGCAAAAGCAATACCCTGGACAACGCCACAAGCAATGCGAAGTCCTGTAAAACTCCCAGGCCCACATCCGAAGGCTATTCCTTCTAATTGAGTGGGTTTTAAACCCGCCTCGGCTAGCAATTCATCTGCCATTGGTAAAATCAAAGAAGTGTGCTGACGAGGAGCAATAACATAACGATCTTGTATTTCACCATCTAAGTATAAAGCACAAGAACAAGCTTCAGTAGCAGTATCAATAACAAGTAGTTTCATTTTCCTAAATAAAATATTTCGTCAATTGCTGAGGAATGAGGATTTAATAACTTCCAACTTTGAGGCTCAAACCTGACAGGTTTTTAAAATCTGTCAGGTTTAAGATTCGGATTTTATTTAATCCTCATTCCTGAGAGATAAATTTCAACATATCAAGCACAATCTATTGGAAAAGCCAGCACTTCGTGAATATGGGAAGCACCTGCCATTAACATTAATAAACGATCCAAGCCCAAGGCTACACCGGCACAATCAGGCAACCCCGCTTCCAAAGCTGCTAAAAAACGTTCATCCACTGGATGAGTCGGCAAATTTAAGGACTGTCTTTTAGCTAAATCTTGTTCAAAACGTTGTCGCTGTTCTACTGGATCCGTTAATTCATAGAAACCATTAGCCAGTTCAATACCTTGCACATAGACTTCAAAGCGTTCAGCCAGTTGAGAATTATCCACCCGTTTTCGCGCTAAAGCGGCTTGAGTTGCTGGAAAATCAGTGATTACCGTTGGGCATGTTTTTCCTAATTGGGCTTCAATTTGGTGAGAAAGGATGAGCTGTAAACAAGTATCGCGATCTAATTGATAGACTTCTTGAATACCAAATTGGGTGACATAGTCTTGTAAAACAAGCAATGGACTGTGCAAAGGATGTAAATTTGTTTGTTGTTCAAATACTGCACAATAACTTAAACATTCAGCCGGTGGACAGTGTAATAACGTTTGCAGCAATTCATCAATTTCTTGAATTAAATCGTTTTGATTAAAACCGGGACGATACCATTCTAATAAACTAAACTCTGGATTATGCCACCGCCCTGCTTCCCCATCACGAAATACCTTCGCAATTTGAAAAATAGGCCCACTGCCCGCTGCCAATAATCGTTTCATGGCAAGTTCGGGGGAAGTTTGTAGAAATAAACGCTTAGCGTTAGGACCATTATAATCAGTATATAATGGCTCAATATGAGGATCAGGAACACAGCCTGCAGAAAGAATAGGTGTTTCTACTTCTAACACTTGGCGAACTGCAAAAAAATTGCGAAGATTACCATATAATTGTGCCCGTAATTGCAACATTTCTAAACGGGCAGAGGGTTGCCAAATAGAAGTCATTTTAGGAATCAGAGCTGTTATTATTTTTACATAAATCTGCAATCAAACATTCACCACATTTAGGTTTACGTGCAACACAAACATATCGTCCATGTAAAACTAACCAATGATGAGCATGTTGTTGAAATTCTTTAGGTACTTTTTTTAATAATTCTTCTTCAACATGACGTACTGTTTTGCCTGGGGCTAAACCTGTTCGATTGGAGACTCTAAAAATATGCGTATCAACTGCGATAGTTGGTTCACCAAAAACTGTATTTAAAATCACATTGGCTGTTTTGCGCCCTACGCCTGGTAACGCTTCTAACGCTTTGCGTTCATTAGGCACTTCACTGTTATGTTGTTCTATTAATAGGTTACATGTTTTAATAATGTTACGTGCTTTGACATTAAATAAACCAATCGTTTTAATATATTCTTTTAGCCCTTCTTCCCCTAATTTCACCATTGCTTGTGGGGTATTAGCTACTTTAAATAAGGCGGGAGTGGCTTTATTAACGCCTTTATCGGTGGCTTGGGCTGCCAACATGACTGCCATCAATAATTCAAAGGGAGTTGTAAAATTTAGTTCTGTTGTTGGATTTGGATTTTGTGTTTGTAAACGGGTAAAAAGAATGTGACGTTGTTCAGTATTCATTTTTTAATTATCATTAATAATATAATAACTATTGTTATAGCGTTTTCCTAACTCAGGAGAGGATTTGTATTTGACGCAATCAGGAAACGCTATATGCACTTAGCTTCTACAAGCCTTAAAATAAATTTCAAGGCTAAAAATTGAAGGTAACTATAAACGACATGGTTCAATTCAGGGTAACACTCAAATGTAGTAACGCTGGAGTCCAAACCTTCAGGTTTGGACTCCACCAAGCTCCCTAGAAAATTTAAAAGAAAAGTCAAATTTGTTCCCACACTGAGTATAAGTCGCAAATTTTTAAGATTAGTTAATTTTACAATTTTGAAAATTAATGAATTAACTAATTGAAATAAAAGGATTTAACTTCAACACAGTTTAGAGAAATTAGTTTTTATAAGTTTTTATTTTATCACTATTAGGCAAAAAAATAAAGAATGAGAAATAAAAAAATAGTTGATATTCTTAAATACTATTGTTTGAAACAATAGTATCATTCCAAATAATTGTTATTACAGTTAAACGATTTCCAAATAATTGCGAATTGTTAAGGAATGAGGATTCAATAAAATACGAAAG
>JAUCGK010000480.1 GCA_030378085.1 Candidatus Parabeggiatoa sp. HSG14 | reverse complement strand
ATTGTGACAATTGTTCCCAAATTTTATTTGGGAACACAATGCATCAGAAGCTTTGCTTCGAGTTTTGTCAAGCAAAGCTTGGCAGACAGTGCGTTCCCAAATAAAATTTGGGAACAATATTGAATTAACTCTATTTTTACATCGAACTCAGGTTAAATTTTAGAAATTTTTTTAGTCAATCATAATTTTTTTATTATCCACAAATGTTAATAATTTTGAGGATATTTAAAATTTTTGTATTTTGTGATGCGTCACAAGATTCTGCTTGAGGCTATGCTTTGAAGCATCTATAAAATTTCAAGCAACTACTTCAGTTTCTAAATTTAAAAATAACGTTTTCGTTGGAATGTCACGAAAGGCTAATTATATATTTAAATACTTTATATGTAACGATTAGAGAGATGGGGAAGACTATGAATTATGAATAATGTTGTTTAAGTTATTGCTTAATTTTTTTAATTAATTTTGTTTTATAAAATATTTTATAAAACAAAATTTACTCAAAAATTTAAAAAATATGATTTTTAAAAATGAAGAATGCCAGTATTACTCACAATAGTTTTTGTTTTAATAACTCATTGACTTGTTTGGGATTTGCTTTGCCTTTAGAAGCTTTCATCACCTGCCCAACGAAAAAACCAAACAGTTTTTCCTTGCCCCCTTTGTAATCTGCCAATTGTTTTGGATTATTGGTAATAACTTCATCAACAAGTTTCTCAATCGCGCTACTATCAGTGACTTGTTTTAAGCCACGTTTTTCAATGATGGTATCAGCATCATCACCTTCCCCTTTCCATATCGCATCAAAAACTTGTTTAGCGATTTTGCCAGAAATTGTTTTATCAGTAATACGGCGCAATATGCCTGCCAGTTGAGTAGCACTCACTTTTGAATCTGTGATTTCCAGGTTGTTTTTGTTCAAAAAGGCTGTTAAATCTCCCATTACCCAGTTAGCACAGAGTTTTGCCTCACTGTTAGAGGCTTTAACCGTTTTTTCAAAATAATCAGCAAGTTCCCTGCTACTTGTCAATGTACTGGCATCGTACAAAGATAAATTGTATTGCTGCATAAATCGCTGCTTTTTCTCATCCGGTAATTCGGGCAAATTGGTTTTAATTTGTTCTAAAAACGCCGATTCAATCATCACTGGTAATAAATCGGGATCAGGAAAATAGCGGTAATCATTGGCTTCTTCCTTGGTACGCATGGAACGGGTTTCATTTTTTTCCGCATCATACAAACGAGTTTCTTGTGTAACAGAGCCACCGCCTTCTAGCACATCAATTTGTCGTTCAATTTCAAAGTTGATAGCCTTTTCAATAAATTTAAACGAGTTCAGGTTTTTCAACTCAGTGCGAGTACCAAACTCTTTTTGTCCTTGGGGACGCACTGAAACATTAGCGTCACAACGAAACGAGCCTTCCTGCATGTTGCCATCGCTAATTTCTAAATAGCGCACTAACGAGTGCATTTTTTTCATGTAGGCAACCGCTTCTTTGGCGGAACGCATATCAGGTTCTGAAACGATTTCTAGTAAAGGTGTCCCTGCCCGATTGAGATCAATGCCGCTTGAACCCTGAAAATCTTCATGCAAAGATTTCCCAGCATCTTCTTCTAAATGAGCGCGAGTAATAGCAATGGTTTTTTCTTTATCATCAACTTCAATTTGCAATTGTCCTTCATTGACTATCGGCAATTCATATTGGCTGATTTGGTATCCTTTAGGTAAATCGGGATAAAAATAATTTTTTCGGGCAAACACGGAACGCGGTGCAACTTCTGCCCCAATAGCCAATCCAAACTTAGCCGCCATACGCACTACTTCTTCATTAATAACTGGTAACACACCCGGTAAACCTAAATCAACGGCACAGGCTTGGGTGTTGGGAGTCGCACCATAAGCGGTTGATGCACCAGAAAAAATTTTGCTTTTTGTGGCAAGTTGGGTGTGAATTTCTAAACCAATAACGGTTTCCCATGTCATATTTTTTTACCTGTTTAATATGTCCATAAAATTTAAGTACAACGAATTTTGTTATTCTAAAAAAGTACAGTAATTTATAACGATGTACAATACATCTGTCAATACTGTTTTACTTCTGCATATAAATTTATCAGAGCTTCTCTTCTTAATCTAAATTTCGTGCCGTGATTATGTCCTGTTCTCGCATCAAAATCTATGTAAACATGACCATTTTCAATCGCCTGAATAAACTTATTTATATCAAGTTTTTTCAACA
This sequence comes from Candidatus Parabeggiatoa sp. HSG14, assembly GCA_030378085.1. Classification (GTDB taxonomy): domain Bacteria; phylum Pseudomonadota; class Gammaproteobacteria; order Beggiatoales; family Beggiatoaceae; genus Parabeggiatoa. Next base: position 4,164 of record JAUCGK010000480.1, on the reverse strand, counting down.
TGAAGATATCTTGATAGTGAAAATGTAACTTGCCATCAATTTTTTTAGATTCTGCCCAAACAAAAAAACAATTATGTAATTTTGTTCCTGCTTTATGGAATAAATCATCAAATCCCCAATATGGTTGTGGTTCCAGTTTTTTATCTATAATAGCTTTTGCCCAATCAGTATGTATTTTTTTATCTATTTTTTCAGAAGAAAAATCTACTAAGATTTTTCTTTCGTTTCTATCAACCTTTACAGAAAATCCTCTATTGCTGTATCCATTGGCATTTATTGTTTGTCTAAAATCTTCTAAAGTATTTCCAACCCCACCGTCATTATTTTTTCGTCCTGTTGGAATCCAACCCATCTGGCGAATTTCAATTAATGTCTTGATTAGGCTATCTTTTGTATATGTTTTCATTTATTCTCCAAGGCATCAAAATAATGTTGTTTGTTTAACTTCTGGTTGTGTTGTATCTTTTTGCTTTATTATTGATAACGGATTAATTAACCGTTGAAGAGCCATTTCGCAATACTGAGGAGAAATATCTATACCAATAAAATGCCGTCCCAAATTTTTAGCAGCTAAAGCAGTTGTTCCTGAACCCATAAAAGGATCAAGTACAATACTTGCGGTTGTTGATGAAATGATTCTTTCTATTAATTCAACGGGAAAAGGGGCAGGATGCTTATTTTTATTTTCTTGACCAAATTCCCAAATATCACCATACGCATTGGCTTTTTTGGCTAACTTAAAATTGGGTTTTGCTATTAAATAGATCACCTCATAAGTAGGTAAAAAATACCCCGGATTAAAATTAATTCCTCCCTTTCTTTTCCATATAATAATTTGCCTGACTGGAAACCCATAAACTATATCATTCCTATCTTGTAAAAGCCCGTCTTGAACACGCCACTTATGATTATAAAAAATAGCACCATCATTAGAAGTAACTCTTAGCATTTCTGTCAAACAAGCTCTTTGCCACGCCACATATTCTTTGTGAGGCATATTATCGTCATAATGGGAATAACCCTTAATTAAAGCGGCATTTGACCATTTACCCCCTCGACCATTTTTCATACCATTACCTGTTGAATTTTTTAGATTATAGGGTGGAGATGTGACAACTAAATCAACATAACTACTAGGCAATTGTTTCATTATATCTACGGTATTCCCACAAATAAACTGATTTAAAAAATCATCAGGGTAATGTAATACTTTTTTCTTCACCATTCATTTTCTCTTTTCATTGTCAAATCACATCGGAGTTTAAAGCGAATTTTTTGTACAAAACCCAACAAAACTTCGTTTTGAACTCCAACATACTTTAAAAATATTTCTTTTTATTTATACCAACAATTCCAATAAATTATAAAAATTGAATGTAAACAATAACAATTGTTACTTAAAATTTTTATAACTTATTGAATTAATATACTAAAGCTAAATAACTGCCAAAACTATTAACCATTAACCATTAACCATTAGCCATTAACCATTTTATACAAAATTTGGCGGAGTCGCTTTATGCCAATCGGTGCATTGTTGATATTGATGGGCAACATTCAATAATCGGGATTCTTTTAAGTAATTGCCTATCAAATGTAATCCAATGGGATGTTGATTGACAAAACCGGCAGGTACAGATAAAGCAGGTAAGCCTGCTAAGTTGATCGCATTGGTATAAATATCATTTAGATACATAGTCACAGGATCATCAATTTTCTCACCCATCTTAAAGGCTGTTGTGGGTGTCGTTGGTCCGGCAATCATATCGACTTGTTTAAAGGCTTCAGTGAAATCATTGCTGATTAAGCGGCGGATTTGTTGCGCTTTTAAATAATAAGCATCGTAATACCCTGCTGATAGGGCATAAGTCCCTATCATAATCCGGCGTTTGACTTCAGCACCAAAGCCCTCAGCCCGTGAACGTTTATATAAATCCATTAAATCTTGAGGGTTATCACAACGATGACCAAAACGTACTCCATCAAAACGCGATAAGTTAGAAGAACATTCTGCGGGCGCAATAATATAATAGGTAGGTACAGCGAGATAGGTATGAGGTAACTGGATATCGTGAAGAGTGGCTCCCGCATTTTCTAATTCTTTAATTGCAACATCCAATTGTTTGCCCACTTGAGCATCCAAGCCTTCACCAAAATATTCTTTGGGTAAACCGATTTTCAACCCTTTGATACTATCGTTTAAGTGGGTTGTATAATTTTCTTGCGGATGTTCTAAAGACGTTGAATCGCGTTTATCAAAACCAGCCATCACATTTAAGAGCAATGCGATATCCTCAGCACTGTGTCCAATTGGCCCCCCTTGATCTAAACTTGATGCAAAGGCAATCATGCCATAACGGGATACGAGACCATAAGTGGGTTTTAATCCTGTTAACCCACAAAAAGCAGCCGGTTGGCGAATAGAACCCCCTGTATCTGTGCCAGTAGCAACGGGTGTGAGATGCGCCGCAACTGAAGCAGTAGAGCCGCCCGATGATCCTCCAGGCACGGTTTGTGTATCCCAAGGATTTTTGACGGGTCCATAAAAACTGGTTTCATTTGATGATCCCATTGCAAATTCGTCCATATTGGTTTTACCCAACATCACCATACCTGCCGCCTGACATTTCTCGACAACAGTGGCATTGTAAGGGGCAATAAAATTGTCCAGCATTTTTGAACCGCATGACGTTTTGACACCATTGGTACAAAAAATATCTTTATGGGTGAGGGGAATGCCTGTTAAGGGACCAGCGTTTCCAGATTGCAAACATTTGTCAGCTATTTGAGCTTGAGCCAACGCAATGTCAGTGGTAACCGTAATAAAACTATTTAACTGAATCCCATAGCGTTCAATCCGTTCTAAAAAATGACGGGTTAATTCAACACTAGAGTATTCACGCTGATGTAACGCTTTTCTTAGTTCGGTAAGTGTTTTATTGTGCATTATGGCTATAAATAATAATGAATATTAAATAATGATTTAAAAAACCGAAAATTAAAAATTAATTAAGGTAATCCCAAAAAAATAATTATCCCCATTTTTACATACCTTCAGAAATTGCGTTTGGGTTTATTCCCCTTTTGGAAATTACTAACCTTTACCCACAAGTAGCCTAAAATTATTTAATCGTATAAATAGTAAGGTTATATAACATCGTAACACCCATGAAATCCAAGCACGATGAGAGGAGAAATTTTTGCCAATTTCATTTTAGAGTGATATCTCCCTATAACAAAAACCTATTGATTTTAATAGGCTTACCTACTTGTGGGTAAAGGTTAGTTTGGAAATTAAGGGGTGTTGGGATAATTTATTTTTCGATTATCCCTAACTTGGTAATGTCACATTAAATCCAAAAGGGAAAAGAGGGAAAAGGAAGATGGAAAAAATAAATATCCTATAACCCCTATTTTCAATGGATGACTATCTCATTTGCGTGGAATCCATTGAAAATTAAGGTTAGTAAGGATTTTTCTTTACTTATTTCCTAATTAAACTACTCAATCACTTTAGGTACTAAATACAACCCTTCTTCAACTTGTGGTGCAATGGTTTGAAAATGATCCCGCTGATTAGATTCTGAGACAATATCAGGACGCAATCGTGCGACTGCATCAAGGGGATGTGCCATCGGTGTTATACCAGTGGTGTCGACACTATTCATTTGTTCTACAAAAATTAAAATATCAGATAAGTGGTGTGTATAAACGGGAATATCTTGTTCACTTAACGAAATACGGGCTAAGTGGGCAATTTTTTCAACGTCTTCCTTTTGTAAAGGCATTTTAAACTCCATACATAGCATAAAATATTAGTTTAACGGATTTCTAGCGAGTAGCGAATAGGTAATTAGTTTAGAATATTCATTGGTTCCAAAGCGTACTTTATACAATTATTGAAATAATAATGGCATCCTCCAAAAGTAAACAGTTATTTTGTTTATTGCACGAAGTAGATTTTCCGAAACCCAGATTTGGTTTTAATTTCCAGAAATAAAGAACGCAATAAACGAAACAACTGTTTACTACATTTTATACAATAAAGAATGGAATAATTTTTGCTTATATTGATAAACAATTGAAATTAAATAAAAAATTAAAATAGTTTTTTGGCATCTGATTGCTATGCGTATAACGATATTCCCATATATATTATACGTA
>JAUCGK010000285.1 GCA_030378085.1 Candidatus Parabeggiatoa sp. HSG14 | reverse complement strand
GTCGAAGTTATTTTGTGTTCCTAACTATAATATTTTTAGATGATATTATTAATTTTATTTTTCTGATGTTACGCAGTAGAGACACACGGCCGTGTGTCTCTACTTGGCCGTGTGTCTTTACTTGGCCGTGTGTCTTTACTTGGCCATGTGTCTTTACTGCGTAACATCAGTTCTTAATTTTGAAATACCCTATAAAAACAAGCTTCATTTTTCATTTTTCATTCTCAAAGCGATGTCCAACAATACTAAACTCATTAAAATCCTTTATATAGAAGATGATGTAGTGACTGCTGCTCGGGTTCAAATGCAATTAGATTTACTGGGCTATGTCGTTGATCTTGCTAAGAACGGCGAAGAGGGCATTGCTAAGCTTCAGGACACTATTTATGACATAGTAGCTATTGATTATCATTTGCCCGGTAGTATGAATGGCTTACAAGTATTACAGAATTTAGCTGAAAACCAGTTTAACATTCCTGCCATTATGATAACTGGAGCAGGTAATGAGCGGATTGCAGTTGAAGCGATGAAATTAGGCGCAGGTGATTATGTTATTAAAGATTTGGATAACCATTACCTTAAACTATTGCCATCTGTCATTGAATGTGAGCTAGAAAAACAACAACTGATAATAGAAAAGCAACAAGCAGAAAATGCCTTGTATGAACGCGATACTATTTTGGAAGCAGTCAGTTTTGCCGCAGAAAAATTCCTCACTTGTACTCATTGGACACAATGTATTCAAGAAATATTGGCGCGTTTGGGACAAGCAGTCACTGCCAGTCGCGTCTATATTTTTGAAAATCATCCTCAAAAAATTCGCCATCCCATCATAAAGCATATAAGAAAAAACTTGCTAACGAGTTTGCGTTATGAATGGATAGCAGACAATATTCTTCCTCAAATTAATAATGCTCAATTCCAGAATGTTTCCTATTATCCACACTTTAAACATCATGCTAAAATACTTGCTCAGGGTCAACCTATCTATGGTTTAATGAAAGATTTACCTACGCATGAAAATAAGAGATTAGCTGTTAAAGACGTTCTCTCCTTTGCAATCATTCCGATTTTTGTGGAACAAAAGTGGTGGGGTTTTATAGGATATGACGACTGTATAAAAGAAAGAAAATGGTCGCCTATCATCATTGAAGCTTTTAAGATGGCCGCTAATCTCTTGGGGGCTGCCATTCAACATGAACAAATGAATGATGCATTGCGGAAAAGTGAAGCACGTCTTGCTGAAGCACAACATATTGCTCATCTAGGACATTGTGAATGGGATTTACTCACGAATACCAGACAATTATCTGAAGAAGCATTACATATTTTGGGGCTACCACCCAATAACCATGTTATTAGCAATAAAACTTTTCTCAATGCTATCCATCTTGAAGATCGCAATCGGGTACAAAAAGCGGTTAAACAAACCATTCGCTTTAATAAACCTTACGATGTTGAATTTCGCATCACTCGACCAGATGGAACCATTCGCTACCTACATGCATTGTCCAAACTCACTCGTGATGCCAATAGTAAACCCATTCGTTTTATTGGCACTGCACAAGATATTACTGATTACAAACACGTTGAAAAAGCATTGCGTGAAAGTACGCAATCACTCAGCGCAATCCTTAATGCAGCGACTGATTCTATCGCAATGATTGAATTAGATACTACTTGCGTCACTATTAATCCAGCAGGGGCAAAAAGACTTGGATTGACTGTTGAGGAAGTCATTAATCAACGTCTTTGTGAATTGGTACCTCCTGATGTTTCTGCAAAAAGAAAAGTGATTGTGGAGCAAATGGTTCGCACATTACAACCCTGTCGCTTTGAAGACGAAGAAAGAAAGGGACTTTGGTTTGAACACAGTATGTATCCTGTTTGTAACGAAAGTGGTTCCGTTACCCGCCTTGCTATTGTTTCTCGTGATATTACTGAACGTAAACAAGCTGAAGAAGCTCTAAAAAAAGAACGTGATTTTACTAATGCAATTATTAACACAGCCGGTAATTTAATAGTTGTGCTTGATAGAATGGGTCATATTATACGTTTTAACAAAACATCTGAAGAATTAACCGGATATACTTTTGAAGAAGTAAAAGGTCAGTATTTATGGAATTTTTTTCTCAGCCCAGAAAAAGTGAAATCATGCCAAGACTATTTTTATCATTTAAATGCCAAGAGTGATCACTCAACATTGCAATATGAGACTTGCTGGATAACAAAAGATAAGACACACCGATTTATTGATTGGTCTCATACTGTCCTTTTAAATGATAATGGTCAAGTTAAATATTTTATTGGTTGTGGTGTTGATATTACCGAACGGAAACAAGCTGAGGAAGCATTGGGACGTACACTGGCAGAATTGGAAATTATTTTGGACAACTCTTCTGTAGGTATTGCATTTATCAATGAAGAACGACAATTTGTCAGAGTTAACAGTAAGCTAAAAGAAATATGTGGCTACACAGAAGAAGAATTGAAGCATCATACAACACAAATATTATACTCTTCCCATAAAGACTACAAAGATATTGAAGAAGAAAATTACCCCCTCATTAAAAAAGGTAAAAGTTATGAAATGGAACATTTGATGCGTCGTAAAGATGGCACTCAATTTTGGTCATGTATCAAAGTAAAAGCGATTGATTCAAACGATATATCTAAAGGATTCATTTGGAACTTAGATGATATTACTGAACGAAAATTGACCGAAGAGCGTCTCCGCCTTGCTGCAACGGTATTTGAAACCATTACTGAAGGTATTCTTGTTTCCGATGCAGATAGTCATATCATTATGGTTAATCCTGCTTTTACCGCTATTACTGGTTATACGAATAATGAAGTTATCGGAAAAAAGCCGAGTATATTAAGTTCAGGACACCATAATGCCAAATTTTATGAAAAAATGTGGAAGGACTTAGTTGAGAATGGAAAATGGCAAGGTGAAATATGGAATCGACGTAAAAACAGTGATGTTTATGTGGAATGGCTATCTATTGCAGCAATTAGGGATTCAAACAATAAAATTGTGCAATACGTTGCTATTTTTAATGATATCACTAAACGTAAGCAGATTGAAGAACTGATCTGGCATCAGGCGAATTATGATGCATTGACAAATTTACCAAATCGGATATTATTCGCTGATCGTTTAGAACAATCAGTGCAAACAGCAAAGCGTCATCGAAATCAATTAGGAGTTATGTTTATTGATTTGGATCATTTTAAATGGGTTAATGATACACTGGGACATAAAGCAGGTGATCAATTGCTCAAAGAAGCTGCACAGCGATTGACTGATTGTGTACGTGATTCAGATATGGTTGCTCGTTTGGGTGGTGATGAATTTACTGCCATTTTAAACAATCTCGAAAATTTTTCAGATATCAAAATTATCGCCGGAAGAATTCTTCAAAGCTTATCTAATCCATTTATGCTTAATAAACGTGAAGCCTGTATTGCCGCTAGTATTGGAATTGCTTTTTATCCTGAAGATGGACAAGATGCTGAAACTTTGCTCAAAAATGCTGATATTGCTATGTATCAAGCTAAGAAAAGTGGACGTAATGCTTATCGGTTCTTCATGCCTGAAATGAACATCCATATTGATAAGCATCTACAACAGGAAAAAGCGTTGCGTTATGCTTTAGAAAACAATGAATTTACTGTTTACTATCAACCTGTTATAGATATTTCTTCCAAAAAAATTGTAGGTACAGAAGCATTATTACGTTGGCAAAAGCCAAACGGAGAGAAAATTCTTCCTAGTCAATTTATTGCCTCAGCCGAAGAAACTGGTTTAATTATTCCTATTGGGCAATGGTGTTTAGAAACAGCAGCTAATCAGCTTAAAAAGTGGCATGAGACTGGTTTAACCTTTTTACGGATGGCTATAAATGTTTCTGCTTGTCAACTCCAATCATCACTCATTCTTGAGACTTTAAAGGAAGTACTCAGAAACACAGAGCTTCCGGCAGATGCTTTGATACTTGAATTGACTGAAGACATCCTTCTTAAAAATCTACCTGAAATTGTTACCACCTTACATAAAGTGAGTACACTTGGTGTAAAAATAGCCATAAATGATTTTGGTAGTGGTTATGCTTCCATGCATTATCTGAAACAGTTTCCTATTGATATTTTGAAAATTAATCCCTCCTTCATTAATCAGGTTACAACGGATAATTATAATGCAATACTTGCAGAAGCTATTATCGCGCTCGCACATAAATTGGACATTAAAGTTGTTGGAGTTGGAGTAGAAACAGAAGAACAGTTAACCTTTTTACACACCCATCATTGTGATTTAGTACAAGGACGACACTTTAGTGATCCTTTGACAGCATCAGATTTTGAGCGTCTTTTTGAAAAATACTAAACCATATCAATAACCAACTCTTGCGTTTCAATACTTAGTGCATTTTTTATTAACTGATGTTACGCACTGCACTTCTAAAAGTGAATATCGGAGTGCAAAATTTATTTTGCAGAGTGCAGAATTTATTTTGCGGAGTGCAAAATTTATTTTGCAAGGAGTTGCACTTTAGTTGGCAAAATGAATTTTGCATTCCAGTTTGGAAACTATCTGCGTAACATCAGTATTAAGATAAAATGGAGTCCAAAGCAAAACTTTAGCTTTGAACTTCAATACCATTAAATCAAATCCAGAAATTGATGATATTGTTGCAATACACTTTCTGTATCTCCTTCCGCTTTACTGACTCCTTCTTCTATCCATACCACACGGCTACATAACTGTTGAACAACAGTTGCATGGTGCGATACCAATACGATAGTTTTATTGGAATGAATTCTTTCCTGCATTGCTAAAGCAGATTTTTGACTAAACTCAGCATCTCCCACTCCCAAAACTTCATCAATCAGCAAAATGTCAGGATTAACTTGAAAAGCCACAGAGAAACCTAAGCGTGCCACCATGCCAGACGAATAGATAGCAATAGGCTGATCAATAAAGTCTCCCAATTCTGAAAATTCAATAATGGCATCCATTTTGGCTTTTATATCTTTTTTTCTCATGCCCATCAACATACCACTTAAAATCGCATTTTCACGCCCTGATAAATAATAGATAAATCCTAATTGCAAAGACAATAACGAAGCATGATAACCATGATTGATAAGGATGCCTGTACTTGGTTTAATAATCCCTGCTATAAGACGTAATAGAGTACTTTTACCTACCCCGTTACGACCAATAATGCCCAAGGTTTCACCCTGATATAAATCAAATGACACGTCTTTTAGTGCCCAAAAAGGTTCACCGAAAACGCCTCTCTTACGCTTATAAAATAATCCTACATTACGCAGGGATAAAAGTGGTTTTTTCTCAGTATTCATATCATGACCTTGGGATATACATATTCAAAGCGTGCAATGAGTCGTGCACCTAACCAGATTCCAATCAATGAAATAACAGCAATAATTAGCAATGCTGAACCATCAGGCCACGTATTATGCATTAAAATATTACGGTAAGATTCAATAATGTTAACAATGGGATTCATATAATAATAATGACGGTAAGCCTCTGGCACGATATTAGCGTCCATAAATATGCCAGACATAAAAAAAACAGCTAACAAAATGTTTTCTACGACAAAACGTAAATCAGGTAAAAAAGGAACAATGGCTGCTAAGAGAAAAGTGAGCGCAGTTGAAAATAACAATTGCACTATTAATACACCCGGCAAAGCTAAATAAGGCATATCAATGCCATATCCATATATCCATAAAAAAATCAATAACAGGACAAAGATAAAAATAAATTTGACAGTATCTGTTAGAAGAAGAATGATAGGAAAAATAATTTTAGGCAAATGAACTTGTTGCATTAAACTATGGCCCCCTAAAATCGTTTCAGAACCATGTGAAAGACAAGATTTAAACCATTGCCACGAAGTGAGTCCTACCAGTAAAAATGGTACATAATTTTCAGTGCTATAAGGCAACAAAAAACCAAAAAATACATAAAAAACAGTCATAAACATAATAGGCTCAAACACCCACCACTAATCAAACCAACTCGGATAATATGTGTAGTACGTTTGGCAATTTTAATGTTTGATGCTTCTCTAAGTTTCATCCCTGCATTAAATTCACACATCGCATTTTCAATAATTTCTGCTATCTCTCTTAAATTTTCTTCTTTTTTTTCCATAGATTATTAGATATTTACCTTAAATTTTAATCAAAAAACGGCATGGTTCAAAATTTGTTATTTTATAAGTTATTTCAAGTTTTAACTTTTTAAGAATAAGAATTTGATTTTTTGAAAAAATTTGATTTTTTTGATAAAACTTTGTGTTACTTGATTATCAAGTTTTTAAAAGATTGATGATTATTAAGCGAGAGACGCAAGCATTGCGTCTCTACCAAATTCCATCAATTATGTAGAGACGCGATGCTCGC
>JAUCGK010000284.1 GCA_030378085.1 Candidatus Parabeggiatoa sp. HSG14 | reverse complement strand
AACCTTCTATATCTAGTGTAACTGGCATATTAAATGTTGCTGTCATGGTTGCTTCCTTTGTTTCTGTCGGTTATAATGTACTGTTTTTATTATATACTTGTGTAACGAAAATTACCAGAGAGCCAATTGATTAATGTCAATTGTGCCAAAAAATCTCGAATTTTTTGTTCAGTTTGTTTATCAAGATCAGAATAACTCAGTAACTCCATTTCTGTTATGACAGAAACATAATAGTTACCTTCGGGCAATGGTTCGGCTAAACGTCCACCTAACAAGTACAAAATGATGTTGGTATCCAACAAAAATTGACTCACAACCATTCCCCCCGTATGCGCTTTTGAAATTCAAGCGGTTCTTCAGTCAATGAGATAGTACCAGCAAAACGATTTAAATCGGTTGTTTGTTGTGGCATCACGTTTTCTTCGGGTGATGACTCCATTGCCAACAAAATGATTTTAACCGGTTTTTTAAACCAGTCCTGGTAATGTTCTGGAATGGGTATCATTTTATCGTGTGATTTAGATGTAAATTCAATGGCTTGCATTTTTAATTCCTTATTGGTTAATTAAAACTCAGTTTTTCAGAAAACTTAAAATAATAAAAAGTATTCGAGTTGGTGAGTTTCAGTGGCTGGATTGACTCACAACCATTCCCCTGCGTTTTTTAAATTCAAGCGGTTCCTCAGTCAATGAGATAATATTTGACATGTTTAGTGTCCTAAAGATTTAGTCTTAATTTCAAATTTTGATTGAGAACGAAAAAAACAGACATCAAATTCCATCTCCTGCATAGCATTCATTAATGTTTCTGCCGCACCATAAGAATTAATGGGTGTCCAAATCCAATACATCTTATGGTGTTCCAGCGGTGAAATGTCCTCAAGAACTTCATCTTGTAAAATTTCTACGAGTTGCAATTTTTCAGGCTGTGGTAATGCTTGAACAATTGGGAGCAGTAATGATAAGCTTAACGTACTTCAGACCAAATCATAAATATTGGTATAGAGAGATATTGTCCTATTATTCCACAAATATGCAGTTGAAACTACTGAAATTGCGAAGATATTGAGTAAAAAAGTGAGGGGACTTGAAGTTGATTTGTCTAATACGGTATATCACTATGTTAAAAGTCTTATTGGCAATGAAAAAATAGAAAATTGGCGAAATGTCTGTCAGTGGCTTGAGGGGGCGGGTTATAAAAAGACGCTTCAAAAGAAACCCTCACCCAATAATCCTGTCTTGTTGTTCCTGCCTTTATGTTATAATTACCTCCCTGATAACATTTCACAAGTAGAAGAGTTTGCTCTAATTACTGCTGATAAACAATTTAAAGCTTACGATATAGATATTCTTTGGTAGTAATAAAGTCTTAAACTCAATTTTGCTTTTGGTAAATATAGCATTTCCCGATTGCATCAGGTACAAGTCCCCTCCTTAATTTAAGGAAGAGATTTAGGGGAGGTTGTACTTTATTTATTCAATCGGGAAAGGCTATAGCTGTTTATTTATGCTTCAGTATATATTTAATTAAGGAATAGGTAAGAAAAATGAATAAACAAGCCGCTCATCAGTTACTTGATTTTATTGATAATAGCCCTAGTCCTTGGCATGTTGCAATATCCGCAGCGATGGCACTAGAAAAAAAAGACTTTCAACGTTTAGATGAACGAGATGCTTGGAAATTAGAGGAAGGCGGACGTTATTATGTTATCCGTGATGGTTCTTCTATTATTGGTTTCATTGTGGGTAATGACGATCCCATTAAATACGGGTTTCGTATTATTGGTGCCCATACGGATTCGCCTGGGTTACGGGTTAAACCTAATGCTCCCTATACTAAAGGACCAATGGTTCGTTTAGGTGTGGAAATTTATGGTGGGCCGATTTTAGCAACATTTACTGATCGCGATTTAAGTCTTGCGGGTCGTGTTGTTATCAAAACTGGAGATGTACCGACTGATATCGATAGTCGATTGATTCATTTTGAAAAACCGATTGTCCGCATCCCTAATCTTGCGATTCATTTGAATCAGGGAGTAAATCAGCAAGGGTTAAAACTTGATCACCAAGAAGAGTTACCTTTAGTGTTATCAGTGTTGCAAGAAAATTTACCAGCTCAACAGCAATTTCGTATGCTTTTAGCCGATAAAATTGGGGTTGAAGCTGATGTCATTCTTTCTTGGGAGTTACAGGTTTTTGATACACAACCCGGTAGTTTTTTTGGCCCTGATGAGCAATTTATTGCCAATGGACAATTAGATAATTTGGCCTCATGCCATGCAGGACTTTGTGCCTTGCTTGATGATCAGGTTCTTAATCCAAAAACCACTAACCTGATTGCTTATTTTGATCACGAAGAAGTTGGCAGTCAGAGTAACAAAGGTGCAGGTGGTAGCTTCTTAACTGATGTTTTAGAACGTATTAGCCTTGCGATGAATTTAGATCGTGAAAGCCAAAAAAGGGCCAATGCTAACAGTTTTTTGTTAAGTGCAGATACAGCTCATGCTTATCATCCCAATTACAAAAAGTTTTATGATGATGAACATAAAGCTATAGTCAATTCAGGACCTACCATTAAGATAAACGCTAAGCAACGTTATACTTCAGAAAGTATTTCTGAAGCCTTATTTATGAGACTTTGTGAACAGGCAGAAGTACCTTATCAAAAAGCCGTGCATCGTACTAATTTAGCTTGTGGTAGCACCATAGGTCCTCAAATATCTGCACAACTTGGAATACGTTCAGTAGATGTAGGTAATCCTATATGGGCGATGCACAGTGCTAGAGAAAGTGGAGGTACTTTAGATCATCACTATATGATTAAAGCAATGACTGTTTTCTTTGCGAATTAGTCGTTTTTCACCAAAATTTGTTGTTTTGGGAATTATGTGGATTACCCGAAACCTAAATAATTGTCGAGGCAAAAGTTAGAAATTGTACCTAATGAACGAAACAACATGAACGAAACAACAAATTTTTGCGTATTGCTATTAGGAACTGATGTTACGCAGATAGCTTCCAAACTGGAGTGCAAAATTTATTTTGCACTCCGATATTCACTTTTGAAGTTTTCTGCGTAACATCAGTTAGGAAGATTCTTTAAATTTAACAGTGTTTATAAAATGCTTTATAAGCTTTATAGGTATGATAGAGATCAACTTTTGATGATATCTCGAAAGGTGAGTGCATGGAAAGCACTGGAGTACCACAATCTACCACATCCATACCATATTCTGCTATAAATGCCGCAATAGTACCACCTCCCCCTTGATCAACTTTGCCCAATTCAGCACTTTGCCAAAGTACTTTTTCTTTATTGAAGGCATGTCTGCATTTTGCAACAAATTCAGCATGTGCTTCATTTGAACCGCTTTTGCCTCCTGAACCGGTAAATTTTGTTAAACATACGCCACAGCCAATTTTACCACTATTCATTCTTTCAGTAACAGCCGCCCACTCAGGATCAATACCTGCATTCACATCCGCTGAAAGAAATTTAGAATTTTCAAGTGCCTTTATAAGTGTATTGTAATCCCCCTTTCCATAATGCCTAATAACATTGTTAACCATCCTCTCCAGTATATTTGAATTAGCTCCCGCATTACCCCTTGAGCCGATTTCCTCCTTGTCAAAAAACATCATTATGAGGTTTTTCTTGGATTGCTTCATGTCAAAAAGTGCCTGCATTCCAGCATAAGAGCAAATTCTATCATCTTGTCCATGAGAACCAACAAAACTCCTATCAAAACCAACATCACGGGCATTTCCAGCAGGGACAAGCTGGAGTTCTGCGCTAATGAAATCTTCTTCCTTTATACCATATTTTTCATGGAGATAACTGAGGATAGCTATTTTTATGGCCTCTTTTTCCTTTTTAAATTTGTATGGAATTGAGCCAACAAGGATATTAAGGCTTTCACCTTCGATGACAGTGCGGGCATTTTTATTCATCTGATCTTTTGCAAGATGTGGAAGAAGATCATTAATAGTGAATACAGGATCGTTAACATCTTCACCAATAATCACATCAACTCTCTTTCCATTTTCAAGCACAATCACACCATGAAGCGCAAGTGGCCTTGTAACCCATTGATATTTTTTTATTCCACCGTAATAATGGGTTTTCATATAAGCCATATCCTCGGCTTCATACAATGGCAGTCCTTTAATATCCAATCTAGGTGCATCAATATGTGCGCCAACCATGAGAAAACCTTCTTCAAAATGATTAGAATCATTGATAAATGCAAGTGTTCCCGTCACATTATCAAAATTGAGGAATAGTTTTCTATCCTTTTCTTTCGCTTTTTCAATATTGACATAACCGAAATTTGTCGCACATTTTTCAATGTACCTCAAAGCTTCTCTTTCAGTTTTGCCATGATTAAGGAAGTGTTTGTATTTCTCTGCCAAATTAAATATGGCATTTTTTTGAATCGTGGTGATTCCTTCCCACCCGTTTTTCTTTTTATAAGATAATTTGTCGGAAATTTTTTCAAACTCCGATTTTTTATGAGTAGTAGTCACTTAATTCCTCTAAATTGTTTAACCACTGATAACTTTCTTTCTGATTATAACGAATTTTGGGGACACCCCCCTAACCCCCCGTACACAAGCCCCCGTACACAGGGGGAAGTCCCAAAATAGAAAAAGCAAAGTGTCGAATGATGTTTGGTTCCACCCGTGTACGGGGGGTTAGGGGGGTGTCCCCAAAATCTGTTACAATCAGCTTTCTTTTTTATCAATAGAACGTTTTTTACGGTTATGTTTTTTATCAAAATTAGCTGTCGATCTTTTAAGGAAAAAACTACAACAAACGAATGACTTCAGCTAATAATTGACGAACTTGTCCAATACCTTCTGTTAGATTTGTTTCAATTTCTGCCATAGTAATTTCGGCAGCACCTCTTCCAGCTGCTTCATTAGCAATTACTGCACAAGTAGTATAACACAAATCTAACTCTCTAGCTAAAGCTGCTTCAGGCATTCCAGTCATGCCTACAATATCACATCCATCTTGTTCCATGCGATCAATTTCAGCCGATGTTTCCAGACGAGGACCTTGTGTTGCACCATAGACACCTTGAGAATACACTTTAAAATCAACATTTTGAGCAGCAGCTAATAGTTGATTACGTAAATTTTCACAATAGGGATTAGTGAAATCAATATGAGTCACATGGGTTAAATTCTCAGCAAAAAAAGTATGTTTGCGTGACCATGTATAATCAATCAATTGATGGGGAATCACCAGTTCTTTTGGCTGCATATCGGGATGAATACTACCCACCGCTGCAATCGCAATCACATTTTTGACTTCCAATTCTTTAAGACCCCATACATTTGCACGGTAATTGATTTTATGTGGTGGGATGGTATGTCTTGTCCCATGTCGCGCTAGGAAAAGGATCGATTTACCACAATAGCTCCCGTGAATAATGGGGCTAGACATTTCACCATAAGGCGTTTGCAACACTTGTCTATGGGTAATTTCTAAACCGTCAAAATCAGTGAGTCCAGTACCACCAATAATTGCTAATTCGTTCATTATTTTTACTCTTTTCCTCGTTGTCGTACTGCTTCATACAAACAAATTCCCGTTGCTACTGATACATTAAGATGTTCCACTTTACCAAGCATAGGAATACGTATCAAAGTATCACAGGTTTCTCGCGTTAAACGGCGTAATCCACTGCCTTCTCCGCCCAAGACTAAAGCCAATGAACCCGTTAATTTTGCTTCAAAAAGACTTGTTTCACTACTTCCATCAGCCCCAATGACCCACACACCTTGTTCTTTCAACCAACGTAACGTTCTGACGAGATTTGTGGTTTGAATGACAGGGACTGTTTCCGTTGCGCCACAGGCAACTTTATGTACTATTGCAGTCAAAAAACATGCCCTGTTCTTGGGTACAATCAATGCGTGAACACCAACAGCGTCTGCTGTTCGTAAACAAGCACCTAAATTATGTGGATCCTGTACTTCATCCAATACCAATAAAAAGGGAGGAACTGTTAATGAAGCAAAAAATTCTTCTAGTGTCGTTTGTGTCTTAACTGCTCGCGCTCTACAACGTATTAAAATACCTTGGTGATGCCCTTTATCAGTTAAATTATCCAAAGTTTTTTTGGGTACCATTTGAATTGCCAAACCTTGTTGTTGTGCTTGTTGTAGTAATGCTTGTAATTTAGCATCATTACGCCCCTGTTGTGCCCACCCTGAAACCACACGACTAATATCATTTTCAAAAATGTGTCGTACTGCATGTAGGCCAAAAATTTGTTCATATTTAGTTTTACTCATGATAAGTAATTTGATAGATAAAATTATGTAACTGATGTTACGCAAATGGCTTCCAAATTGGAGTGCAAAATTTATTTTGCTAGAGTGCAACTCTTTGCAAAATAAATTTTGCACTCCTATATTCAATTTTGGAAGTGCAGTGCGTAA
>JAUCGK010000283.1 GCA_030378085.1 Candidatus Parabeggiatoa sp. HSG14 | reverse complement strand
TATTTTCTGATTGTAACAGATTTTGGGGACACCCCCCCTAACCCCCCGTACACGGGTGGAACCAAACATCATTCGACACTTTGCTTTAATTTTTCTATTTTGGGACTTCCCCCTGTGTACGGGGGGTTAGGGGGGTAAAAAGGGGTGTCCCCAAAATTCGTTATAATTAGAATATTTTCAATTATTTTGATGTCACAATAAATTTATTTTATTTCGTTTTATCTCGTTTTATTTCGTTTTATTTTAAGCAATTTCATTTAATTATTTTAATTATAAAAATTTTGGCATGGTTCAAAAATGGTGATAAAATGGAATCCAAACCTAAAGGTTTGGACTCCAAAATACATTAAATTGATATTGCAAAAAAAATGATTATTAAGGTATAATGTTAAAAGTTATTGTAAATAAATCGGTTTCAATTGAATAAAAAACAAAAAATTGGGTAATACTTTCGGTTAAACGATTTTACTTGTATTGCATTTAGCCTTAGTAAATCCAATAAGGTAACTCCAAAAAATAAAAATACCCACACATCGAATATGGTTGCCCCTACAATATTCATAAAAATGTAGGGGCAATCCCTTGTGGTTGCCTTTGGTATATTATTTTTTGGGAGTTACCTAATATAAACTTTAAAAATTCTCTCAGTTTGTGTAACTTCTTGATTTTAATCTTCCAAAGAATGAGGGAGATTTAAAAGAATGAGGAAGATTTAATAGTATCTTCTCAAAAAGTCTGGGTAAACCGGTTTTGGAAACCTGTCAGGTTTTTTCCACCAAATTTAGAGAAGATACATTTAATAGTATAATTAAAGATTCCACTTTCCAGCGTTATCAAATTTGACGACTATTAATAATGAAAATTTTACTGTATAACGAACTCAATTCCAATAAGATTCCAAATTTCAAGAAAATTTCTACCTATTTAGAAACTGATAACTTCAAAGCTGCTGAAGTCAAAAAAGTGGGTGATAACCTCTACCGTTCCCGTCTGAATAAAAATGATCGCTTGTTATTTGCGTTGCATCACTATCAAGGCGAAACCTATATACTTATTTTAGAGTGTATTTTGAATCATGCTTATGAAAAATCACGGTTTTTGCATGAAAATGCGGTTATTAATGATGCTAAAATACCCGTTATAGAATCTGCCAAAAATGAGGAGATAAAACCATTATCCTACGTTAATACTGATAATTTCACTTTCCATATCTTAGATAAAATTTTGTCTTTAGATGATATACAAAACAATGTTTATCAGTTTCAGACACCGCTTATTATTATTGGATCAGCTGGCAGTGGTAAGACAGTCTTAACTTTAGAAAAGATGAAGCAATCGGTGGGAGAAATTTTGTATGTAACACGCTCACCTTATCTCGTACATAATTCGCGCAATTTATACTATGCGATGAATTATCAAAACGAAGATCAAGAAATTGCTTTTTTGTCTTTTGATGATTATTTGGCAAGTATCCGTGTACCACAGGGCAAAGAAATGCCCGTGTCAGAATTTACGGCTTGGTTTGTACGTCAAAGTTCCAGTAAAAAATTGAAAGATGCCCATCAATTACTGGAAGAATTTAAAGGGGTTATTACGGGTCCTCATGTTGCAGTACCTTATTTGAATCGTGAAGAATACCTCAATTTAGGTATCAAACAATCTATTTTTTCCAAGGAAGAACGCACAATTGTTTATGATTTATTTGAAAGATATTTGGCCTATTTACAAGAAAAAGGCTATTACGATACTAATATTTTGAGTTATACCTATTTACAAAAAGTAGAACCCTGTTACGATTTTATCGTTGTTGATGAAGTGCAAGATTTGACCAATATTCAATTACAAGTCATTCTTAAAGCACTACGTGATCCTACAGAGTTTATCTTATGTGGTGATTCTAACCAAATAGTACATCCTAACTTTTTTTCATGGTCCCATATTAAAACATTTTTTTACCAGCAAGAAAGCAAAAAGACAACACCCACCGAATTAATTCGTGTACTGAACACTAATTACCGTAATTCTCCCCAAATCACCAAAGTAGCTAATGATATTCTAAAAATTAAAAATGCCCGCTTTGGTTCCATTGATCGTGAAAGTAATTATTTAGTACACAGCAATGTTCAAATTGAGGGACGTGTTGCCCTTCTTCCTAAGGAAGATAAATCATTAGAACAACTCAACAAAAAATCGCGTCTTTCTACACGTTTTGCGGTGATTGTAATGCACCCAGGGCAAAAAAACGAAGCGAAACAAATTTTTAGTACACCGTTAATTTTTTCAGTTCAAGAAGCTAAGGGCTTAGAATATGAAAATATTATTCTTTACAATTTTGTTTCTGGCGATGAGAAACGTTTTCGAGAAATTTGTAAAGACGTTGTTTCTGATGATTTGCATGTAGAACAGCTCACTTATTCCAGGGCAAAAGACAAAAGTGATAAATCCTTAGAAATTTTTAAATTTTATGTGAATGCTTTATATGTCGCAGTAACTCGTGCAGTATGCAATCTTTACATCATCGAAACAAACACCACGCAACGTTTATTTGATTTATTAGCGTTAAAAAAAGTGGTTGATGATTTAGACAACTTACAGAGTCAAGATTCCAGTTTAGAAGAATGGCGTAAAGAAGCACATAAACTGGAAATGCAAGGTAAACAAGAACAAGCTGAAGAAATTCGCCGTCAAATTCTCAAACAAGAATCTGTGCCTTGGGAAGTCATTACGAACGAGACATTAGAAACATTAAGACACCTTGCTATTGATGAAAACAATAAAAAGGCTAAAATCACCTTGTTTGAATATGCGGTAGTTTATCGTAAACAAGCTTTGGTTAATCAACTTGCTGAAGCAAAATTTAATTCTGCTCACAATCTTTTAGTCTCTTCCGAAAATACCACTCACACACTCAAAAAAGCTTTAAAACAACTTAATACAAAATACTACCTGCCTTATGATCTAAAACATACCACAGGTGTGACTCGTCAAATCGAAAAATATGGCGTAGATTTTCGCAATCCGTTTAATCAAACACCGTTGATGATTGCGACTTATATGGGACGTGCTGATTTAATAGAAATGCTCATGGAAGAAGGGGCTAATACAGAATTAGTGAATAATTTGGGGTTAAATTCCTTCCAAATTGCTTTGGAACGTGCTATTTCAGTACCTAAATTTACTCATAGTAAACTGGCTTCTGTTTATCAATACTTGGAACCTGACAATACTACAATACAAGTGAATGAACGTTTAATCAGTTTAGACAATCATTTGATGGAATTTTTTATGTTAAATCTTATGATTGTTATGTGTTATACCCATTCCAACTATCGACAAGGATTAACCAGTGGTGATTTTGTTGCTGTTTTAGAAAACTTTCCTGAACATATTATGCCTAAACGGCGAAAAAAGAGAACCTACATTAGTAGTATTCTCTCTAAGAATGAAATTAATCGAGATGATAGATATAATCGAAAGTTGTTTCTCCGCGTTAAACGCGGTTGTTACATCATCAATCCTGAATTGAGTATACGTATTGAAGGTACCTGGCAAAATACCCCACAATAATTATAAATTTTCAGATGCATCTAACCATTTATTAAGTATTTGTGCGAGAGAAGATCGGGAAATAGGTTTTTCCAAAAAGTCATCCATCCCAGCTTGAGTACACTTTTGTATATCTTCTGCTGTGGCACTTGCAGTGACAGCAATTATAGGTAAATGAGTTGTTGTATTTTGTTCACGTTGTCGAATTTGTTCGGTAGCAACACAACCATCTAATATAGGTAGGTGTATATCCATTAAAACTAAATCATAATGCTCATTAGCACTCATCTCAATAGCTTCTTGACCATCGTTGGCAATTTTCACATGATAGCCCATTTGTTCTAACATTATTTTTTCTACTATTTGATTAATTTTGTTGTCTTCTGCTAGTAAAATGTTGTGGGCTATCGTTTTAACAGGAGAAGTTGGCTTTGATTTTTTTATGAGCCATTTTTTTAACATCAGTTCAAGAGAATCTTTTGTAATAGGTTTAGCTATTACATCGTTCATACCAGATTCTAAACAAGCTTCAAAATCACCCGCAACGATATCGGCAGTCATAGCAATAATAGGTAGATGAGTATTCTTTTCATGTTGTCTAATCTGTTTGGTTGCTTTATAGCCGTCTAAGACTGGCATATGTACATCCATCAATACCAAATCATAGCGTTTGTTGGTCATCATTTCTAATGATTCCTGACCATTAGTGGCAAATTCAATTTGACAGCCCAATGATTCTAACATCATTTGGACAACCATTTGATTAATCTTATCATCTTCCACTAATAAAATTTGAGCTTTTTGTAAATCAACTTGCAATTTTTGAATGGATTTTAACATGGGATTTGGGGATATTTTTTCAGGTAATTGTGGATGATGACACTGCTTTTATTGGTAATTTTAACATTGGTAAAGTAAACGTAAACCAAAATGTGCAACCTCTTCCTTCTTTCGTTTTTACACCGAATTCTCCTTTCAATTGAAACCTGACAGGTTTTTAAAACCTGTCAAGTTTGACACCAAAATTTTGCAAATTATTAAATCCTTATTCCTATATATAGCGTTTCCCGATTAGATAAAGTACAACCTCCCCTAAATCCCCTCCTTATATTAAGGAGGGGACTTATACCTGACGCAATCGGGAAACGCTATATTCAAATTAAGACCTGATGTTACGCACTGTACTTCAAATAATTTTAGGGACACCCCCCTAACCCCCCGTACACGGGTGGAACCAAACATCATTCGACACTTTGCTTTAATTTTTCTATTTTGGGACTTCCCCCTGTGTACGGGGGGTTGTGTACGGGGGGTTAGGGGGTGTCCCCAAAATTTGTTATAATCAGGAATTTTGCATTCCAATTGGCAAAATAAATTTTGCACTCCAGTTTGGAAGCTATCTGCGTAACATCAGTTAAGACGACAAATATTAGAATTCAACGCAAAGCTTTATACAAAATCCAACAAAACTTTGCATTGAACTTCACTACCATTTTTTTAGAAAAATGACCTATTTAAGAAAACTTATGCCAACAACAAATCTACGCCACGACTGGCAATTAGAAGAAATTATTGAGTTATTTAAACAACCTTTTAATGATTTGGTTTTTAAAGCACAAGGTACTCACCGTGAATATTTTAATGCTAACCAAGTGCAATTGAGTACTTTGTTAAATATCAAAACGGGCGCATGTTCTGAAGATTGTGCCTATTGTTCGCAAAGTACACGTTTTAATACCAGCATAGAACCTCAACCTTTGATGGAATTAGAGACAGTGGTGACTGCCGCCAATGAAGCTAAAGCCAATGGTGCAACACGGTTTTGTATGGGAGCTGCATGGCGTAGCCCAAAACAAAAGGATTTTAATAAAATATTGGAGATAATTAAAGCCGTTAAATTGCTTGGCTTAGAAACTTGTATGACTTTAGGTTTGCTTGACATGGAACAAGCTCAACAATTAAAAGACGTAGGCTTGGATTATTATAACCATAACCTCGACACCTCGGCAGCTTATTATAGTCACATTACCAGCACCCACAGTTATCAAGATCGTCTTGATACCCTTGCCAACGTGCGTTCCGCTAATATCAAAGTATGTTGTGGTGGTATTATTGGTATGGGTGAAAGTTTAGAAGATCAGGCTATGTTGTTACAGCATTTAGCGAATTTACCACAACACCCAGAAAGTGTACCCATTAATCAATTAGTGCGTGTATCTGGAACTCCTTTAGCTAAAGCACCTATCCCTGATTCATTTGATATAGTACGTTGTATTGCAGTGGCGCGAATTTTAATGCCTTTTTCTCACATACGTTTGTCCGCAGGACGTGCTGAAATGAGTGATGAATTACAAGCATTGTGTTTTCTTGCAGGGGCTAACTCTATTTTCTATGGGGAAAAACTGTTGACTACTGACAATCCCACGTTAGATCATGATCATCAGTTATTTAATCGTCTTGGAATACAAACTATTTAGGTATAGTGTTTTTCGATCATAATCACCTCTAAATCCACTATTTAATATGACTTTGAGGGTTAAGAACTGATGTTACGCACAGTATTTCTACGAAACTTAATGTTCAAGTTTCTAAAAAATAATGATTTGCCATAAATCATTCGTAACTACCCAGCCTCTCGTTCCAACGCTCAAGCGTTGGAATGCATTTCGCGACGCTCCAGCGTCACTCCTTATAAAAAAATGTCTGATTGTAACAGATTTTGGGGATACCCCCCTAACCCCCCGTACACGGGTGGAACCAAACATCATTTGACACTTTGCTTTAATTTTTCTATTTTGGGATTTCCCCCTGTGTACGGGGGTTGTGTACGGGGGGTTAGGGGGGGTATCCCCAAAATTCGTTATAATCACTGATGTTACGCACTGTACTTCAAAAGTGAATACCAGAGTAGTGCAAAATGAAATTTTGCTGATTGTAACAGATTTTGGGGATACCCCCCTAACCCCCCGTACACGGGTGGAACCAAACATCA
>JAUCGK010000282.1 GCA_030378085.1 Candidatus Parabeggiatoa sp. HSG14 | reverse complement strand
TAATAATAAAGATTTTACGATAAGAAAATCAATTATGCTTGCTATCCAAATTCAACTACCAGAAGAACCTTTAATTAGTTTAAAAGAAACTCCCACTACTTTTGCTGAGGAAATAAAAAAACTGGCCGCAATGAAATTGTTTGAATTAGGACGTTTATCTTCGGGACGAGCTGCCCAACTCGCTGGAATGTCCAGAGTTGCCTTTCTGATGAATTTTGGACATTATCAAGTTTGTCCATTTTCGTTGACAGCAACCGAATTAGAACAAGATATTCAAAATGCCTAAATTAACTATTAGCAACACTTCTCCATTATTATATTTACATGCTATTGGTCAACTTGAACTTCTGCTATTTATTAACTAAGAGAAAGATAGGAATCAAATTCTTCAAAAAAATGGTGAATTAGTCTTCATTGCAAAGAGCAATCATCAAACAAGTGTAGAGTGGGTAGAGCGATAGCAAAACCCATACGCATCAACTTAAGCTAATTTTAGTGATTTAGTTCTTATTCCATATAGGTTTTCCAAATATAGAAGCACTGAAAAACTGCTTCAGAACGAAGGTTGGACTGAAATTAGAATCTTCTACATTTTAGCGCAGTAGGTTGGACTGAGCCTGCGAAGTCCAACAAATAAAGTTAAAAACTCAATTTATTTCGAGTTTTGTTGGACTTACCGGAATCAATCCAACCTACAGGCTGAGACAACTATAATCAGCAAATAACTTACCCGTTGCTTGACACATAGTCGTTGTATCAAAATAGCCATCCGATTGACGCTGTTTAATTGGATTGTTATTAAATTCACGAATAATATATTGATTGGTTTCTGAAATAAGGTAATTTTTTATGAGCAATAAATTTTTTTATTCTATGCTAGGCAGTTTGGGATTAACAATGATAATCGGATTACAAGGCTGTGAACAAACTGAGGAACCGCCTAAAACTAATCCGAATCCCAATGGTACGATTAGTGAAGTCAGCAAGTCTGAAGAAGGATTTTTTTTAGTTATCAAACAAACTGCTAAAGATCCAGATGCTTTTATTATTATAGAGAAACACCCGAGTTCAACTGGAACACGCGCTCTTTTGAAAGACATGGAAGGAAAAGAGCGTATGTTGACAGAAGAAGAACTTAGACAAATGGCAGAAGCAGAAGCTGCCAAAGTTGAGAACGGTACCTCCAATCTAACACAACCCCCAGTGGCCAGTAGTTCAGGTTTAAGCTTAGGTGAAACTATTTTAGCCAGTGCGGCTGGTGCCTTGATTGGTGGTATGATTGCCAATAAATTAGCGGGTAACTCTAATTACCAGCAACATCAACAACAACAACAAACACAATTTTCAGCCTATCAGCAAACTCAAAGGGCTGATAATCGTACTGGCGGCAATGTTAGCACGACACCAAAACAGGGGATTTTCTCTGGTTCTAAAACTAACAACTCCTCATCTACTGGTTTATTTGGCAATAAAAAGAGGAGATAATAGAGTTGTTGCAAAATAATTTGGGTGCAATCATTTTTCGACGACACAAATTTTAAGAAATAATTGGGGTCAGAGTAAAATTAATTGGTAGTCCTCTTATTCCATCTGCTTCTTTCAAATATAAAGAGCCACTAAGGAACGTGCATAAAATAACTTCGACAACTAAACCTGACAGGTTTTAGAAACCTGTCAGGTTTGACTCGACTTATAGGTAAATTATTTCATGCACATTCCTAAGCACAAGCAAAGTGGCTCTTTTTAATTCTCAATAAAAATTCACAAATCTAACCATGAATCCACCCGTCCTCACTTTAGGAACCCAATCAAAACGAATCCCTCAAAAAGAAACGCCTACCGAAAATAACTACAAGGATTACATCTTAAAAAGGATTATACCGTTGGATTGTTAGAGTTCAAAGCTTCAACTTTGGATGCGTTTTTTTGTTATGAACGTTCGATCTCCCTTGGTATAATCCTTAAAATGTAATCCTTGTAGTTATTGTTGGGATTATACCGTTGGGTTGTTTGAGTTCAAAGCTTTATTTATCAATCGTTTTGTGCTTGCCTCGGATTCTTCTCAAAAACCTGTATCGCAGATTCCAACAACTCAAATACCGCCTCTTTTTCCCGTCTTCTCTTTCCCTAAATAACCAAGAACTACACGGTTTATATAACTACACGGATTGTTTATAATAAAGGATTACATCAGAATATAGCGTTTTCCGATTGGATAAAGTACAACCTCCCCTAAATCCCCTCCTTAATTAAAGAGGGGACTTGTACCTGACGCAATCGGGAAACGCTATAAAAAAGGTGTGATCTAGCATGTTAAATTTGTTATAAAACGACCAATATTTTTTCACCATGAAATTGTTCCGTAAATACCCCTTCGGTATAAAACGTGAATAGCCTTATGTGAAACATAAGGAAAACGTAACACTAACCCCAACGGGGTTGAATATGAACGTCAACCCACTCTGGTGATTAAACTTTTTTTGTTCAACCCAGTTAGGGTTGAGGATTTATATGCGTATTACCTTATGTTTCACATAAGGCTATTCACGTTTACACTCCTTCGGGGTTAAAAAAGCAACGAATAGAACAAAAATAGAAAGAAAATAATTGGCAAAACCATGACAGATTTAACACCCCAGGCGTGACCTCCAATTAATGTATGTCGACGGTGGAGAGTTGGGGTGCGTCCACGCGCTCTTTTTTTCTCGCAGGTGTTTTTTTTGCCCGTTCCCGAAAAACGGTGCGTGGGACGCACCCTACATTCCGACATCAAATGGAGGTTACACCTACTAAGCTTTAGAAGTATAGTGCGTAACATCAGTTATTCATACAGAATTATTTTAGTAAGGAATGAGGATTTAAAAACTTCCAACTTTGAGGCTCAAACTTGACAGGTTTTAAAAACCTGCCAGGTTTAAGATTCGGATTTTATTTAATCCTCATTCCTAAGGTAACTGGTTTTCGTGAAATACACTGATTGAGAATATCACAATGTCAGAACATCTTGATGATTTAACCATTTTTGTTATTATCTTCTTAATTATGGCAATTTTTTTGTTGTTTCTAGGGATAAAATCAGTTCCCCAAGGACAACAATGGACTGTAGAACGTTTTGGCAAGTACATTAAAACCCTTGAACCGGGATTAAACCTCATTATTCCAGCTGTTGATATTATTCGTAGCAAACTTAGCATGATGGAAGAAACCATGGATATCCCAGCACAAAATGTTATCACAAAAGATAATGTTATGGTGCGTGTAGATGTGGTAATTTTTTACCAGATCATTAGTGCTTCGCAAGCAGCCTATCAAGTCACTGATTTTACTAATGCTATTTTAAATCTTACTATAACCAATATTCGTAGCATTATGGGAGCAATGACTTTAGACAAAGCACTTTCTAAGCGAAATACCATTAACTTGCAACTACTTAAAGTGGTTGATGATGCTTCTTTGTCTTGGGGAGTTAAAGTGCTGCGGGCCGAAATTAAAGATATTGCGCCACCTCAAGATTTAGCTGATGCTATGGCTTGGCAAATGAAAGCGGAACGGAATAAACGGGCTATTATTTTAGAAGCAGAAGGACACAGACAAACCAAAATTCTCCAAGCTGAGGGAGAAAAACAAGCAATTATCTTAGAAGCAGAGGGGCGTAAACAAGCGGCTTTCTGTGATGCAAAAGCTAGAGAGCGGTTTGCCCAAGCTGAAGCTAGAGCCACTAAAGTTATGTCTGATGCGATCAAAAACGGCAATTTACAAGCAATAAACTATTTAATATTTATGGGATTTGGGGAAGCTTTTAATAAACTTACTACTTCTAAAAACACTAAATTGACATTAGTACCTTTAGAAATAATTAAATTAAAAGGGTCAGGCTTGAATTAAATCTGGCCTAATTCAAACCCAATAAATGCCTGACTAATTCTAGCAAATGTAGGTGGGTAGAAACATAGCAGAAACCCACCAATCCAAATAAAGAGCCGCTAAGCACAAGCAAAGTGGCTCTTTTTAATTCTCAATAAAAATTCACAAATCTAACCATGAATCCACCCGTCCTCACTTTAGGAACCCAATCAAAACGAATCCCTCAAATAAGAAACGCCTACCAAAAATAACTACAAGGATTACATCTTAAAAAGGATTATACCGTTGGATTGTTAGAGTTCAAAGCTTCAACTTTGGATGCGTTTTTTTGTTATGAACGTTCGATCTCCCTTGGTATAATCCTTTTGAAAACGGCTTTGAACTAAAAAACGTAAGCGTACAAACTGACGATAAAACCTAAAAGTTCATAAAACAACCTCCCATACTTTCCTTGGTTTCTTCTCAAAAACCTGTATCGCAAAGGCAAGAGCTACAAGGATTGCTTATGATAAAGGATTACATCAGAATTTCAATAAGAGTCTGATGTCATTATTGATAACCTGTGTTTGAAAAGGTTTCGCATTATGATTTTTGCGTGTTCTTGAACTTTCAAACTATAACAGTCTTATCCTTTATTATAAACAATCCTTGTAGTTCTATCAGGCAATACGCAAGCGCAATAAACGAAACAACTATAATCCTTTATTATATACAATCCCTGTAGTTAAAGGTAGTCCTTTTTGCCATTCCTTGTCGTTCAGGTTTTACGCTTAGTATTTTAAACTTTCTACCCAAACTTTTTTTCCTTTAACCACCACGCCGATTCCCCATATATTTTTAATGCCTTGCTCCCGTAACTCAACCATATATTGCTTATCCTGAATTTGGTCTAAAGCACTTTTCATGGCGGCTTTGTGATTTTTTTCTTCAGGTTTATTTACTTTCTTAAACTCAAAAATAAAGCCAGGTTCTTCTTTACAGTAAGGAATCATCAGCACATCATAACGCCCATAGCCAGACTCTCGATTAGAACGAATCACATAACGATCCATTAAATGGGTCAATAAACCTAACACAAAAGCATGATAAACTTTTTCGGGTTCTTTACCGGCTGTATCATGGTAGCTTAAAATCGTTAAAACCATCTCTTTTAATAAAAAGCCAAACGTTTCAAAATCTGTTTTTATTAAAGCCTGTAGTAGCTTCTGCAATTGAAGACGGCCAATTTTATGTTGAAGCCAATTTTTAAGGGTATTCTGATAAAAAGAATATACCTCTAAATTGGGAATCGCTAATTCATAAAGCGGAAGAATCGGTTGTTCAATCATTTTGACGGGTTTCAGATAGCCACTAAATACTAAAAGACTCCAAATATTCTGCTCGCTATATTCTAAATCGCGTAACACAATGTTTTCATTCAACTCAGTTGTTATAGTCGAACCTGAAAGCAGTGTTTCAATTTGTTCCTGAAAATCCGGATCGGTGCGTGTGATAATATCTCGCAACAAAGATTCACTAGCCGTATTAATCCAGTAAGGACGTGGAAATCGGTCTTCACTCATCAAAAAACTAATGATTGACCAAGGATTGTAAATCACTCGGTTCCCAAATAAATAACCGTTGTACCACTTTTTCAGAACCGTTATGAATTTAGCAAGAGAAAAGTCTTTACTTAACTTCTCAATTTCTTCCTCAGTAAATCCAAAATACTTATCAAATTCAGAGCGCAATAAAGATAACACATCCAAGTTATTCAAATCCGAAAAAATAGATTCTTTAGCAACTCGTAAAACGCCTGTCACAACGCCTTTTTCAAGATCGGAGTTATCTTTAAGGGCATTCCCCAGTAACATTTTCATAAACAGGATAATTTCGTCATAATAGCCATGTTCTTGCCCTGCATGGATAGGTGCATCATATTCATCCAATAAGATAATTACCTGTTTCCCTGTTTGTCGATGAAATAACCGCATCAGAAAACTTAACGCTTCTTCCCAATCTCTTGATTGCCCCTTTTCTTGAGTTATGTTGTCATAGAGTTGTTTCTCTTCTTGAGTGAGTGTTTGGTAAATCAAAGGCTTATATTCCAAATAAACTTTTAGCAACACACCACGAATTTCAGATAAACACTTTTCTAGGGTAGAACCCTTACAACTTTTGAATGTCAAAAAGATAACGGGATACTGTCCTTGATGTTTCATTGTTTCAATATCTTGCTCAACAGCTAATCCCTTAAATAGGGGAGCTAAACTGTCCTCCCGTTTTTCTAGAAAATAGCGGAGCATGGACAAATTTAAGGTTTTGCCAAATCGCCGAGGGCGTGGCAGTAAGAGTACTTTTGAGGAACGATTAATGACTTCTTGGATAAATAGGCTTTTATCTACATAGTAATAATTTTTTTCACGGACTTCTTTAAAATCAGATAATCCGATAGGTAATTTATGAGACATTGTTTCCTCTTTATTTGTTGTTAATAAATGATGTTACGCACTGCACTTCCAAAATTGATTGTGTTTTTCAAAATAATATCATTTTTACAATTCACAATCATCCTTACTTCTCCAATTTTACATAAACTAGAATCCAAAGCTTCAGCTTTGGGAGCCGCTATTAAAGTTAAAGCTTTGGATTCCTAACGATAAATAAGTTTTAATTTTTTTTGAAAAACCAATACTAATTACGTACATAATTTAATGACCACTCA
>JAUCGK010000281.1 GCA_030378085.1 Candidatus Parabeggiatoa sp. HSG14 | reverse complement strand
CGGGTGGAACCAAACATCATTTGACACTTTGCTTTAATTTTTCTATTTTGGGACTTCCCCCTGTGTACGGGGGGTTGTGTACGGGGGGGTAGGGGGGTGTCCCCAAAATTTGTTATAATCAGGAATTTTGCACTCCAGTTTGGAAGCTATCTGCGTAACATCAGTTAATAAAGTCGATTGACTATTAATGGGCAACAAAGTAACATAACACATTATTATTTAATAGCTTAATGATTTTTAGTAGTGACTCATTAGTATATAAAATCAATTGATTAATATGATGTTCAATCGCTATAACTGATTGATTTTTATCTATAGTTTTTTAGATAAATAATCTCACAAAACCTGCCAGGTTTCCAAAACCTGGCAGGTTTGAATAAACGAGAAATTATTTTTCTGAACATCTATAAGGTGGATAAAGCAACAATGTATCCACAAAAAATATAATCCAATAAAATCAGTTAATTAAAGTTGAGTATCGCGTATTGGTTATATATAATTGATATTTTATTTTTTTTCACTTTTCACTTTTCACTTTTCACTTTTCATTTTTCACTTACTCAATTTACGGTTTTTAGATTACAAATTGAACGATACTTCCAATTTCGATAATATTATTACTAACGATTTTACTTTAGAACCGTTAGATAACCAACGATTAGCTAATTTATGTGGTCAGTTTGATGAACATTTGCGTCAACTAGAACGACATTTTAGTGTAGAAATTAAAAATAGGGGGCATCAATTTCGTGTCATTGGGCTTACCCATGCTGTACAAAGTGTCGCAGGCGTTCTCAAACAGCTTTATAGTGCGACTTGTAATGAAACTCTAAATCCCGAAAGTGTTCATTTATTTTCTCAGGAATCTAATATCGAAACCTTTTTAGATTCTCTTTCAACTGATGACACAGAAAACACAGAAAACACAGAACTCACTATTCGTACTCGTCGTGGCTTGGTTAAAGCACGAGGGCTTAACCAACGCAAATATGTCAACAATATTATGCGACATGACATTAATTTTGGGGTTGGCCCAGCGGGTACAGGCAAAACCTATCTTGCTGTGGCTTGTGCTGTTGAAGCTTTAGAACGCGAACAAGTACGGCGTTTAGTGTTAGTGCGCCCTGCTGTAGAAGCAGGTGAACGTCTCGGATTTTTGCCTGGTGATTTGGCACAAAAAATCGATCCTTATTTGCGTCCTTTATATGATGCCTTGTACGAAATGCTAGGCTTTGAAAAAGTGGGGAAATTGATAGATCGTCATGTGATTGAAATTGCGCCATTGGCTTACATGCGTGGACGTAGCTTGAATGAAGCCTTTATTATTCTTGATGAAGCTCAAAATACGACTATAGAACAAATGAAAATGTTTTTAACCCGCATTGGATTTGGCTCTACTGTTGTTGTGACGGGAGATGTTACTCAGGTTGATTTACCTCGTGAAACCCAATCAGGATTACGTCATGTTATTAAAGTACTTAAAGAAGTTCAAGGACTGAGCTTTACTTTTTTTGGGGCTAATGATGTGGTGCGACATCCCATTGTTGCACGAATTATTAATGCTTATGAACGTGCTGAATACAATAAAATGTCTCCCAATTCGCCATTATCAACGGGAGGAGAAAGTGAGAAATAGTTATGGATGTTGAGGTAGACGTACAACATGCAAGTAATGAGCCACATTTACCTGACAAAGGAATGTTAACTCGTTGGGTGAATGCAGCTTTGCAATGTCAAATTCCCCTAAATTTAGAAACTCCAAAATCCAAACTCCAAAATCCAAAATCGGTAGAGTTGACAATACGCATTGTTGATGAAACCGAAGCACGACAACTCAATGAACAATGGCGACAGCGTCCCTATCCCACCAACGTTTTGTCTTTTCCTTTTGAGTGTCCCCCTGGCATAGAAGATATAGCTTTGCTGGGGGACATTGTTGTATGTGCGCCACTGCTTGCTAGCGAAGCTATTGAACAACATAAACCTTTACATGCCCACTGGGCACATCTCATCATTCACGGTACATTGCATCTCCTTGGCTATGATCATATTGATTCAGATCAGGCTTCAGCTATGGAAAGCTTAGAAATTTGTATATTACATAACTTAGGTTATCCTAATCCTTACCACCCTATATGAAGAATCATGATGACTTCTACATCTTTTTCTCACTTTTTTCCTTTTCTATCTTGGTTTAAGCTTATGAGACAAAGCTTGTTTCATAAACCACAGAATAAAAAACAATTAATCACTACCTTACACGATGCCAAACGACGTAATTTGCTCAGTGCAGAAACTCTAGAGATGATTGAAGGTGCATTGCAAGTTTCAGAAAAACATGTACGCGATGTCATGATTCCAAGATCACAAATGGTTGTTTTAGAATTACACGCGCCACCCAGTCAATTGGTAAAAACAATTGTGGAATCAGGACATTCGCGCTTTCCTGTCATTGGTGAAAATCGTGATGATGTCCAAGGCATTTTTTTAGCCAAAGATTTACTAGATTATTATGCACAGGGTGGTGTTAATCAATTTAATATGCGTGATCTTATGCGCCCTGCTGTGTTCATTCCTGAAAGCAAACGCCTTAATGTATTACTGCGCGAATTTCGCACTAACCGCAATCACATAGCAATTGTTGTCGATGAATATAGTGGTGTGGCGGGCTTAGTCACTATTGAAGATGTGATAGAACAAATTGTGGGTGACATTGATGATGAACATGATATTGATGATCAAGTTTTCATCAAATCGAGTCGCAATGGTTTATATGTTGTATTGGCACTGACTCCAATAGAGGACTTTAACGAATATTTTAACTGTGAATTTGGTGATGAAGAATTTGATACTATCGGGGGCTTGGTGATGCAGGCATTTGGACATGTACCCAAACGTAGTGAAACTTTACAACTGGCTGGATTCCATTTTGAAGTAGCACGCGCCAGTGGACGACGTATTTTTTTACTCCGAGTCAAACCGCCTTCTATTCCCTTTCCTCTACTTTTGGAAAATGAAAAATGAGTGGTTAAACGGTTTGGAACGCCCAAACCTGAAGGTTTGGACTCCAATATACATCCAAAATAAATTTTGGACGAAGTAATAACACGATTTTTGAAGTTCAAAGCTTTAGCTTTGGAACGCCCAAACCTGAAGGTTTGGACTCCAATATACATCCAAAATAAATTTTGGACTCCGTAATAACGCGATTTTTGAAGTTCAAAGCTTTAGCTTTGGAACACCCAAATCTGAAGGTTTGGACTCCAACTACTGTCCAACGCTATAAATAATAAATGCTGCCCTATTAATAGCTAGAACATCTCAAGACGAAAAAAATCTTGAAAATAATCAAAAAATAATCAAAAAAATGAAATAATAATCCCTTGGATTTCGGGAAATATTAACGTCATTCCCGAAATAACAAACAGTTAGGAATGTTTTTGTTCTCCTGTACTATTCATCTGTATCAAATTTGTAATATTCCGTGTTCAAGTAGTTAATTACATCCGTAACTTCATCTTCAAACCAAGCAATATTCAGGTTATCTACACAAAATTGCACATGTTTATTTAAACGATCTTGGTTTTTTACCCGATGATCGTCGCGCGTGTAAATCCAGAAAGGGTTACCATCACCACGATCTGCACTAATACGAGTATGGCAGGCTATGCATTTCTCAGCGTGTAATGTCTGAGCAGTTTCTTCTTCAGTGTCATCAGCAGCTACGGTTTCACTTGCCTTTTCTTTTTCACTCACTTCTGCCACTTCTACTTTAGAATCTGCTGAGGATATTTTAGACTCAGTAACAATTTCATCAGCATAAGCAAGATTGACAGTCACGAATAACAAACTACAAAAAAACCAACGTGTTATTTTCATAAGATAAACTCCATATTATTATGACAGTACTAAGGAACATGCACAAAATAACTTCGACAATTAAACCTGACAGGTTTTTAAAAGCTGTCTTCGAGGTTAAAGTTTGCCCCAACATTTTGGATAAATTATTTCATGCACGTTCCTAAAGTATACAAAATAAATGCCCTAAAAAATATTTAGGGCAAAACTTTCAAGGTTTTCGTAATGACAAGATTTTAAAAAAACTATAGTTTACTTGATAAATGTGCGATACGCACGGGAGCTGGTGGATGCGAATCATAAAACGCTGAATATAAAGGATCAGGTGTCAAAGTACTCGCATTATCCTTGTAAAGCTTGACTAACGCTTGTATCAGCATTAAAGGATTAGCCTGTTTTGCAGCAAAGTCATCAGCTTCAAATTCATGTCTACGTGAAAACCATGCCATAATTGGGCTAAAAAAGAAAGTAAATATGGGCAAAGCTAATGAAAATAATAACAATGCCATGTAAGTTGAAGGTGTACTAATTCCCAAGCCATGGAAAAACCAATTTTGTTGCATGAGCCACCCTAATAACGCTAAGCTGGCTAAACTCAAAATGGATATCGATAGAATGCGTTTTTGAATATGCTTATTTTTGAAATGCCCTACTTCATGTGCCAACACTGCTTCAATTTCATCAACATTCAATCCTTTTAATAATGTATCAAAAAATACGATACGTTTGTTACTACCAAAACCTGTAAAGTAGGCATTGCCATGACTGCTACGTTTTGAACCGTCCATAACAAAAATGCCTTTACTGGCAAAACCATTACGTTGCAGTAACCCTTCAATGCGTTCTTTTAATTCTTGATCTTCAATCGGTTGGAATTTATTAAACAGAGGAGCTATCACAGTAGGAAAGAGCCACATCATTATTAAACTAAAACCCATCCAAACAAGCCATACATATAACCACCAAAGTTCACCAGCATACGCCATTAACCACAAAACTAAAGCGAGAAAAGGGATACCAATGACTAGCCCAAGTATCATTTCTTTAAAAAGATCGATGATAAATAAACGAGGGGTGATACGATTAAAGCCAAATCGAGCTTCAATGCGAAAAGTGCTATAGATATTAGCAGGTAAATCTATCAATGATGATAACAAACCAAAACTGAGAATCACAGCAACGCCTGTCCATAATTCAGTCCATTGAAGGGTACGTAATGCTCGATCAAGAATATCTAACCCTCCCCCCAGTGTCCATAAGAGGAGTAAGAGTATTTCAACAATAAGCATTTTTTGCCCAAAGCTTACTTTTGTTAAGGTATAAGTAGCTGCTTTTTGATGTTCTTGTAGCGAAATTTTTTCAGCAAACGCGCTAGGAACAACATCTTGATGGCTACGTACATAAGTCTGATGTCGCAAAGCTAACCAGATTTGTAATACTACCCCTAAAGCCAGAAAGATTAAAAAAATAACAGTAAATTCATTCATTACAAAAATTTCTCATTTTGGATTTTGGTAATAGCCTTATAAAAAATGTCCAAAGTTAAAACATACATTGGATTCAAAAAAAATGTAATAAAACAGTTATATACAAAGTTCTAGTATTCCTAAAAAGTTATACAAAGTTACACATTTTTAGGTAATTCGCTCTCTGTTGATAATTCTTACGAATTGCAAATAGATTCCTGGTTGAGCAGTTCCAACCATTGGCATTCAATCCCGCTAGGCGGTTTCATGCAACCACGTACTGTACGAAATGAAAGTAGTCCCTATTCGGGTCAAATTGACCTCCAAACTTTCGTTTGAACATCAATTTACCAACTTTCAAATCTCATCTACCAGGTACGAGAAAACTTTTCTCGTGATAAGCCAACCTGACTCACGTTCATTGTTTATAGGGCAACTGAATACCTTTTTCAAGTCATTCTAATTTATTGGACAAATTGTAGAAGAAAGTATAACTTTGTATAACTTTAAAGTAGCAGTTAAATTACTCCTCTAAATTCTGTGGAAAAAACCTGACAGGTTTCCAAAACCTGTCAGGTTTGGGCAAGTTTACCCACACTTTTTGAGAAGATACGTCCAAAATTTATTTTGGAAACAAACTATCGACTGTCATAAATTGGTGAAAGTATTGAATATATGATAAATTATCCATTGTCAAATTTTGGTTTAGTTTAGTTTTGATTGAATAAGTATACTCAACGCGAGGATAAACTGAATTTTTTTGAAGTGCTTGGAATCCAAAGCTTTAGCTTTGGAATTCTGCCAAACCTAAAGATTTGGACTCCAAATTATAAAGTTAAGTTTGTTCCCACGCTGAGTATAGATTTTTTTAATATTTTTAATTTTTCTTAAGTACATGAAATAAAAAACAATTATTTAGGATAATACCTTCACCAAATTACCGAGTGTTGAACTAAGTTATTATAAAAATGCTTAAAAATCAAGGAGATTAAAAACAAGCTTAATTCTGGTACAAAACATGGTAAACTATTGAATTTAAATAATATTGAATAATAATCCTATTAATTAATAGGGTAATTGGCGAAGGTATTGTTAGGAGAAAGTCTATTTATTAAATTAGTTTCCAGCTATAACCCGTTGAAATACTTGTAAACATCTATAAATAAACTTATGGAAAATTTGGTTTTAAGTAGGCGGTTAGCCGAGAATAATGAAATAAATTCAACAAAGAATGGAATAATTTTTGCTTATATTGATAACTAATTGAAATTAAAATAGTTTTTTGACATCTGATTGCTATGCGTATAACGATATTCCCGTATATAAT